>CAJXIL010000025.1 GCA_913054455.1 uncultured Roseobacter sp. | reverse complement strand
GAACGACAGTTCGGAGGTTTGGACGGGGCGTTTAACAATGCTGGCACCACAGGAGCCATGGGACCTATCCCGGAAATGGAGACGCGTACCTGGCAGGACGTGTTGGCGGTCAATCTTACCAGCGGATTCTTTGCGGCCAAGTATCAGATTCCCGCCCTGCGTAAGCGCGATGGTGGATCCTTGGTGTTCACCTCGTCTTTTGTCGGTCATACGATTGGCTTTCCTGGGATGGGAGCCTACGCCGCTGCCAAGGCTGGGTTGATCGGAATGACCCAGGTTTTGGCAACGGAACATGGTGCAGAGGGAATTCGTGTCAACGCGCTGTTGCCAGGGGGAACCATGACGCCCATGGCCGGAGACGATGTGGATTTCCATGAAATGGTGCGCGGGTTTCATGCCCTTAAACGTATGGCAGAACCTTCGGAGATTGCTCAGGCTGCACTGTTTTTGCTTTCGGACCGCGCTTCTTTTGTCACCGGAAGTGCGATGCTGGCAGATGGCGGTAATTCCATAACCAAGCTGTAACCCAACTGTAACCTAGATGCGGGCGACAGGCCGCAGAATGAGGGGGCTTTTAGTTAGGCCTGAAAGCCCCCTCCTGTTTGATGGCAGCAGTGGTTTATTGCTAGGCCCGATAAAACAGGTATCGACCTTCGGGGATGCCTTCGGGGCCTTTGAGCTCTTCAAACCCGACCAGGGGCTGGCCTGAAACCACAATGCCGCCCTTGGCCATAACGGATGCGATCACCGGCGACATTGCTTTGGCCTCCGCTACATCCTGTTCCTTGACGCCAAAGCCAAAATCATAGTGGGCCAGAACGATTTTATGGCCCTCCGCTTGGAGGCGCTCCAGCATAGGAACTGCTTCCCCCTGTAGGAAATCTTCTTCGGGCGGCACACAGGAAGGGTGACATTGCAGCACCCGGTCGATGACCCAAACCCGGCGATCTGGCAGAATTTCACGCAGGTGATCATAGGTGCGGCCATTGCCCAGCCCCATATCCAGAACATCGCCCGACACTCCGGCGATTTCTGCGGCGGCCCAGTTCAGCCCATCGCGTTGGGCGGTAAAACGGCGCAGCATTGAATCCAATCGGCTCATGTCGAATTTTCCTTGTTGTCTAACTGACAGACCCGCCCCGGGCCCTGCATCAGGCGCTTGATCAACGCCTCTGTGAATTGCCAGATGGCGGCATCATGCACCAGATGGTGGGTGAGGATACCATAGGGCTCGTGGTTATCTGCTTTGCCCTCGCGGCGAGCGCGCAGTTGGTCGCAGACCTGCGCGATTAAGCGCTCTGGCGCAACCAAGGAGCGGCTCCGCTTCCAGTCTATGGGGTCCAGATGGGTATTGATCTGTGCCAGACCAGGCGCAGCCAGGGGGCTTTGGCGGGGGGTAAATGTCGATAGGGCGGTAAAGCCCAAACTGGGTAGTGAGGGTAGAAGTTCTGGCGCAATGCGGTTCCAAGGCGGCACAAAGATTGGCAGCAATTTGGCCCCAAAAAGTGCCCGCAGATCACGCAGCCCCTGCTCTATGTCGCCTATTGAGGCCTGCGCCGGACGCTGGGTGGGGAATTCGCATTTCTTTTGATCCCTCCCCGCGTGGTTTTTATGCGCCCAACCATGGACAAGGGGGAGAAGCGTAGGGTTGTCTGTTAGATAGTCTGCCAACTCAGGTTTCACGTGGGCTGGGATCACGGCTAAATGCACGGGAAGCGCCAGGTTTTGCGATAATGCGCTGAGTTGGTTCATCTGCGCCGTGGGCTCTATCGCGTCGTCGTCCCGCCACCACAACGGCAGCGTTAGCCCCGTTCTGTGCCACTGTGCCAGCTCGACTTCCAAGGGGGACCAATCAAGGGGCCTGTCGGTGCTCATAGTGATCCTCCAGCTTCAAAACGGGCCTCATCACCGGCCAGGGGAGGGGCCAGATCATGGGTTATCTCAACCGCCCTTTGGGCGCCTTCAAACTGAAACTGCGCGGCTGAGCGGGGCTGTGCCGCAAGCACCTTTTTCACCGCTGAGATCAGGTTTTCTGGTGATAGCTCAGCGGTGGGGAGGGCCTCAAACCCTGACAGGGGTATCAGGCTCGCGGCGCGCAGGCTTTGTTCCACTTCCTTGCCCGCATCAAAGGGGATCAATACGGCCGGCGTTTCAGCCTGCAACAGATCCAGCGCGGTGTTATAGCCGCACATGCTGACCGAGGCCGCCACATGGCTGAGCATCTGGCGAAAATCAGGGCGTGCCGCCTCAATCTTGGCAGGTGAGGGAATCTGGGAGAGCTGCGCAATCCTGGCCTTAGCATCATTGCCGCCAACCAAAAGGCGCCATGGATACTCCGGCATCAGCCGTGCTGCCTTAAGCGCTGTTTGGTAGATTTCATCGCCCACACTGCCACCGCCTGCACTGACGAGGATCTCACCCTGGCCTTGGGTCTCGGGATGTGGTCCCGCTGCCGCCGGGGCGACAAAGCCGGTGTAATGCAGTTTTTGGGACAGAATGTCCGACACCGGCCAGCTGAGCTCCAGTTTGGTGGCCTGTGGGTCGGAATGGACCAAAACGCCGTCGTAGAAGCTGGCAATCACCTGGTCTGCCTTCTCGACTTTTTCCGGCTTCGAGGGCGGCGCCAGGATGTCGCGGATCGAGGCCAGAATCTTTGGCGGCTGGGCCATGGCCCTGGCGGCCTTTAGCAGAGCAAGAAACTCATGGCGCAGAGAGCGGCGTCCAAAAGGGTATAGTTCAGTGATCAAGACATCGGGTTGCGCGCGCTCTAGTGTGGCGCAGAGCAGGGTTTGGCGCTGCTGGTGATAGGCCTCATCGGCATGGCTGCCGGAGCGGTCCAGAAGCTGTGTGAAATTCACCCCGTCCGAGCGCAGCGGGGGCAACTGCGCCAGCTCTATCCCATCAGTGTCCAGCTGCGGTGCGGCAAAGCCGCCGGAGACGATCAGCACCTGATCCCCTGCGGCTTGAAATGCGCGCCCCAGTGTCAGCGCCCGGGACAGATGCCCGGTGCCCAAAAGATGTGTGACGACGATCATCACTTTCATGACGGGGCTCTTTTCAGCAGGCGCACGGGTTCATCCCAGGGGGTGAGGCTGTCGCCGTCGACTTCTACCACAAACAGCCGGTTGCGTTTGATGCGAAAAGGCGCAGGTCCGTCAAAATCCCAATGATAGGCCCGCGCCAGGATCATCCGCATTATGCCAATATGGCAAACTGCAACGGTGTCGCGCTCCAGACTGGCGAGCCAGGGCTTTATCCGTGCCCAAACCTCAGCTGGGGTTTCTCCACCGGGCGGGCAGTAGTCCCACCCCCAATGTTCGATATCGCGAAAACCGCTCTTTGGGTCGGCCTTCAGTTCCAGGCCCTTTTTGCCTTCCCAGTCCCCCCAGAACATCTCTGTCAGGTTTGGTGCAGTTCGCGGCGCGCGACCCGCGACCAGTTGTGCGGTTTCCACCGCGCGCGACAGCGGGCTGGACCACAGCGCGGCCTTATCCCAGGGGCTGGGCAGGGCAAATCCAGACAGCTCCGTTCGGGCCTGCGCATCAAGTGGGATATCGCTGCGTCCCTGAATCTGACCAGCGCGGTTCCAGGCGGTATGGCCGTGGCGTAAAAGAGCAAGGAGGATCATCTGCTTTCCTCAATCAAGGGGGCGACAGCGGACCAGAAGCGGGCGCTGGCCGCTGGAGCCAGATGGTTGGCCGCGATCCGCTCGCGGGCCTTCGCTCCCAGTTTTTGCCGCAGGTTTGGTGCATTGAGCAGCTCCTGCAAGCGGATGGTTAGGGCCTCTTCACCCTGCGCCACGTCAGGATAGTGCCCAGGTGCTAGAACGTCCCGCATGCCAGGCCTGTCCTGGGCCACCACTGGAATCCCATGACTTTGGGCTTCGAGGTAGACCATGCCAAAAGCCTCATTGACACCGGGCCAGAAGAACAGGCTGGCTTGCTCGTAGATCTTGGCCAGTTCCGCGCGCGAGAGCTGACCCAGAAAAGACACGCGTTCGGCAAAAGGCGCCATCAAGGCCTCAACTGCGGGCCGGGCCGGGCCGTCCCCGGCGATCTGCAATTGCCAGTCGCCCTGCAGCCCCTGCAGACTGTCGGCGATGATCTGATAGGAGGCGAGCTTGTCGCCTGCGCGCATCATACCAACGCTCAACATTGGCCCGTCCAATGTGCTGGCGTGGGGCAGGGTGACGCTGGGCAGAAAGGGAGGCAGACTTTGCAGGGTTTGATCCGGGTGCTTGTCACGCTCCAGGGTGATCAGGTCATTGGCCGTGAGGTAGAAAATCACCGCCGCCGTATCTGCGGCCTCATGGGCGGATTGGGCAAATCCAGCCCAGGGCCCGGTGAGGCGCCGCGCGGCGCGGGTGCTTTCAATCTGCACATAGGGAATACCCCGTGATCGGGCCACCTGGGGGCCAATCAGGTCCGGGGCTTTGTAGTAGTTGTGATAGGTCACCCACAGATCAACGGGCGGCATTTCGGTACAGAGGCGCTCTACCTCTTGGGCTGCTTGGGTGCGCAGCAGTGCCTGAACAGCCGCATCTCCGTTTTTGTCAAAGATCTTGAGTTCCGTCACCAAATCGACCTGAGCACCACCAGTGGAAATTATGTCGATCAGATTGCGCGCCATTTCCCGGTCACCCGAGGGTACAGGGTGGCGCGGCGATTTCATCGGCGCATAAAAGGCGATCCGCTTGGTCGCTGAGGTGCTCATGAGCCTTGCAGCATAGTATCCAGACGGGCAACCAGCTGCGCAATGCCGGGGGCCATGCCAAAGTCGCGCCGCAGTCGCCCCAAGGCGGCCTCTGCCATCTCCTGCGCCACCCCGGGCGTGCAAGCCAGAGACAGGATTGCATCCGCCAGGGCCTGCGGAGCATCGTCACTGAGCAGACCATGGGTGCCGCTGTCGATGAATTCTGGGATGGCTGAGACCGGCGTTGACAGGATCGGCAGCAATTGTGAAGCCGCCTCCATCAACACATTTGGCAAGCCGTCGCGATCCCCGTCCGCTGCAACCCGGCTGGGAAGCACAAAGAGATCAGAGGCGCGCATGGCCTTGATGACCTCAGGCTGGTCACAGGCACCGCGCCAGGTAATGCGCTCAAAAACGCCAGCGTCTTTGGCCATATCCTGCAGAAGATCATTGAGGCCACCGCCGCCAATATGGGTCCAATGCCAGTCCAGATCCTGCGGCAGCAGGGCCAAAGCGGCGATGAGCCGATCAAACCCCTTCTTCTCAACCAAGCGGCCGACCGACATCAGGTTCAGGGGGTCACCGGCGACACGCCACTTGCGGACCGGAGGTTCAGGGAAGCGCGCCAGATCCAGCCCATGGTAGATCAGATCAATGCGGCTCGGATCGTCCGACATTAGTTGCAGGTGCCGCGCGCCAAAGCCGGTGCAGGTCGCGCCAAAAGTAGCGCCGTGATGCTGGCTCGACAGTTTTTCAGAGATTTCCCAATCCGGCGAGGTCCAGATGTCCTTGGCATGGGCCGAAAAGCTCCAAGGCAAGCCGCGCATGACCGCCGCGTAGCGCGCGACCGAGGAGGGGGTGTGAAGGAAATGCGCGTAAAGCCCCAGTACCTCGGCCGGGGCTTCGGCGGCCAGCACGCAGGCCTGGCCAAAGCGGCGGATGCGATTGTGGCTGGGATCGCGCGCCAGGTCAGCGCGCCAGATGCGATAGGCCTCAGCGTAGCCGGGCAGGGCCTGCGCCACGGCGCGGGCGGCCCAGACGCGATCAGGCTCCTGATAGAGGTATTCAGGCAGATAGCGCACCTTGGCCTTTAGCCGGTCATGGAGTGGGTGGCGTTTGACATCGGTGGGATGGCGTAGAGACCAGATCTCAAAGCTTTGGCCCGCCTCCTCAAGAGCGACAAGCTCCTGCGCGATAAAGGTCTCGGAAAGGCGGGGCCAGCCTTTGACCAAGACCGCCAATGGGGGAGAGGTTGTGCTCATTCGGCGGCCTTTCGCGGCATGTCTTGCAAAAGGGCAGCCACACGGCGGCTGACGTAATCCAAACCGTCCAGCATTCCATCTGAAAAGGCGGTTGAAGGTGGTTTTTGTTCTGCCAAGGCGCGGATGGCTTTGGTCATGGCCTCCGGTGTCCAACCATCGCGTTTCTCATCCAGCATGGAGACGAGACCCATCTCTTCAGCCCGGCTGGCGCGGATCCATTGCTCTAGTCGAGGGGTGGTACGGGGCACGATCACCGCAGGTTTGTTAAAGGAGAGCACCTCGCAGAAGGTGTTGTAGCCGCCCATGCAAACAACGCCTTGTGCTCCGGAAAACAGGGTCTCAATGCGTGATTCAAAGCCAACCGTGGTGACGCGACCGTCAAGAGCTGCGACACGGGTTTCAAAGGCCTCGCGGGTATCGCCCGAGAGGAACGGGCCGTAGACCAACACGGCACGGGGCGATAGGTCCAGATCTTGTTCATAGGCAGATAGCACCAGGTCCACCATCATCGCACCATCGCCCCCACCGCCGGGGGTGATCAGCACGTAGGGTTGTTTTGGCGGATCGTCCCATGCACCAAGATCCCGGCGCAGATAGCCGGTCCAATGCATGCGTGCCTGGGTTTCGGGGCTGAGATCCAACCCCTGGGTGGGATCATAAATCTGTTCCAGCCCGTAGACCCAAATTTCGTGATAGTAGCCCTCGGCCGCCTCTACGGCTTCCTTGCGTGCCCATTCAGTGGCCAAAACCTCTGGCTCATCCAGTACATCGCGCAGACCCAGGACCAGCTTTGTCCGCTGCTGGTCTGCCAGCAGTTTAAGCGCTGGTAGCAGCTCACCGCGAAAGCCGGTGGGTTCTTTGTCGACGATCAGCACGTCTGGGTCGTATTGTTCTGCCATGGAGCGGATCAGGCCGCTGCGCAATTCTGTGGTTTCCTCAATGCTCATGCCCATGGTACGCGAGGCATAGCTGCCGTCGGAGCGTTTGATCACCCCGGGCAAGCGCATATGGTCAACGCGGGTCGGAAAGGCAAAACGCCCTGCCACAGGCGAGCCGGTCAGGATCAAAGCCGAAGCAGAAGGATCTGCGGCGGTTATTGCCCCCGCCAGCGCACGGGAGCGGCGCAGGTGGCCCAGCCCGAATGTGTCATGACTATACAGCATCACCCGAGGGCCGCGTTGATTTTGGTTCCGCTCGCGAGAGAGATCTGTGGTCGATGTCATGGGCTAGCCTGCAGCTGTACTACAGATTGGGTGGTGCATTAGGAAAGTGCCGAAATCAAGAGGGTTAACCTTTCAAACACCCAAATTCGCGCGATATGGCCGTGATGAGACAGATCTTATCCTTTGGATCGGCTATTCTCTTGGCAATGATATGCGGCAGTAGGGGGCGCATATCAGGCGTCAGAGGTGGACTTGGGGCGCGCAGACACAGCCCAGGGAGGCTTTAAAGGCCGGCAAAAATTTGGCTGTGTAAAAACAGCCAGCCTGAACCCAATGTGTTCAATTGCGAATACCTGATCATGTCGCTACCGTGAGGCTGCCTTTGTCTGGAGCCCTTCAGTTATGATCCACCGTTTTATGCAGTTTCTAAGTTTGTGTCTTTTGTTGCTTTGTACCGCGATGGTGGTGCCACGCGAGGGTGAGGCGCAGGAGGCCGCCACTGAGACAAGTGATCCGGTCGCCCGCGCGGTGGAACTGGCAGCCGAAAGCGGCCTGGGAGTCATCATTGTTGATGGCAGCGGCGCGATCACTTCTGATACTTCTGCGGCTGCCGCAGCGGAAACCTCACCTATGGAGGGACATTCGTCGCTGATGAAGGCGCAGTCGGAGTTCCAGTCCTTTCGCCAGGAACTGAAAAGCCGATTGGAAGCTCTGCCTTATTCGATTTTTGAGATGAAATACATCCTGCGCCAGACCAGCCCAGATGGACGCATAATGACCTATGTGGAAGTCCTGGGCTGGAGCCTGTTATTTTTGCTGATTGGGCGTTGGCTTACGGTCGAAATATACGGAAAGCGGATCGCCAAGCGCTACGTGGTGGCGCGGATCAAGGCCGAGCCAGAAGGCTATTACGAGAAAATGCCCTTTTTGGTTTACCGCTTTTTTATGGGTGTTCTCGGCACCGTGTTTTCGATGGTTTTTGCCCTTTTGATTTCCTACGTGATCTTTGGTGCCTCGGGGGACAGTTCGGTCGAATTCACAGTAACGGCGATCTACACAGCGTTCTTTGTTGCCAGCGTTGTTTCCGACCTGTGGCGAATGGTGCTGTCGCCCTATCTCAGCCAATATCGAATGCCGGTATTCTCCGATAGCGATGCAAAACGGCTGTACCTCTTTGCTTCGCTGTTGGCGACCTATGATATCTTTTCCCTAATTTTCGCGACGTGGGTTGGCGATTTTGGACTGAATTACAATGTTTTTGCCTTGGTCTACGGGTTCTTAGCTTTGCTTGGTGCGCTGGGCGGCTTGTCCTTGATTGGCTTCAACGCGAGGGCCATCTCAAACGCGATCCGGGCTGGACGCAGTAAGGAAGACTGTTCCTGGTTGCTCCGTTTTTTGTCGATGGCCTGGGCTCCTGCAATGGTGGTCTATATCGTCTTTGGCTGGTTGAACCTGGTGTTCGATCTGGTATTGGAGCGCGAGATGTCTGTGCCCTTGATGGCTGGGACATATTTGGTTCTGACCTCCATTTTGGTGGTTTACGGCGTTATAAACTACGGGATCGAGGCCTATAGTTACCGCCGCCGCGCCCCAGAGGTGCTTGACCCCTTGCCTGAAGTGGAGGGTGGAGAAGACGGCGCATTATCCGAGATTTCTGAAGATGAGATCAAGGCCATGTCCCAGAACCGCGGCTACCGGCTGTCTAGTTACGAGGATCTGGCGCGTCGCGTGGCAGGGATCCTAGCCTTTCTGGTTGGCGCCTATGCGTTGGTCATGGTTTGGAACCCGGAAGCACAATGGATGACGACCACGATCGCCGAACGCGGCTTTGATGTCGTTGTAATCCTGTTTATCGGCTATATCGTTTATCATACCTCGCGGATTTGGATCGACAGCAAGATTGACGAAGAAGTCGGTGACGTCCAAGAGGCGGAACTGGGGGATGAGGGCGGCCATGGCGGTGCCAGTCGCCTCGCGACCCTGCTGCCATTGTTTCGAGGCGTCATCCTGGCCGTGGTTGTGGTTTCGATCATTCTCATCGTGCTGTTGGAATTGGGCGTCAACGTCAGCCCGCTGTTTGCCGGTGCTGGTGTGGTTGGCCTTGCGGTTGGCTTTGGCTCGCAAACCCTGGTGCGCGATATCTTCTCAGGCGCCTTCTTTTTGGTGGATGATGCGTTTCGCAAGGGCGAGTATATCGACATTGGGGACGTAAAGGGCACGGTTGAAAAGATCTCGGTGCGCTCCTTCCAGCTGCGCCACCACCTTGGTGCGCTGCACACCATTCCCTTTGGTGAGATCAAGGTTCTGACCAATTACTCACGCGATTGGGTGATGATGAAGCTGCCATTGCGGGTGACCTATGACACCGATGTCGACAAGGTCCGTAAAATGATCAAGAAGCTGGGGCAGGAACTGCTGAGCGATCCGGTGATTGGTGACAGCTTCATGCAGCCTCTGAAATCGCAGGGGGTCATCGAAATGCAGGATTCTGCGATGATCATCCGGGTCAAGTTTATGACCAAGCCAGGCGACCAGTGGTTGGTGCGCAAACGGGTTTATCAGGACATCCGTGAGCTGTTTGCCCGTGAAGGCATCAAGTTTGCTCATCGGGAGGTTACTGTGCGACTTGCGGAAGATCAGGTGGAAGATTTGCCGCAGCAAAAGAAAGAGGCCCTGGCTGGGGCAGTGCAGGCAGCAATTGATGAAGATCTTCTCGACGTCAATGAAGGTGGTGGCGGTGATGATCGATAGGAGCGGGAACGCGCGGTGTTGCCATAAGCAATAAAACGGGGGGCTCCCGCCCCCAATTCAATCCGCTGGCGCGCCTTGTTTGGCGTTGGGCCGGGCGCCGGGCCTACGGCCCGGCGAGAGAGGGGGGAGAAGTGTCGGCTTCGTTGAAGGGGTAGTGAGCTTTGCGTCACTGTCCCTTAGCGTTTGACCAGCGGGCGGGCGCGCTGCCGCAGGCCTGCGCTGGGCTATCCCATTGCATCTGGGTGGTGCCGACCACCAGAGCAGGGCGTAGCCGCAAAGCGGGGCCCCAACTGCTGTTCTCGATATGAGATGCATAGTCTCCTGGCCCGGGACCCTCGATCTTTGGCCCTGAGAGCTGCTGTGGCATATGCGCCAGTTGCTCTGCCATGCGGGCGAGGGACAGACGGGCGCTGGCGGCGCGTTGGCTTGTGGTTGCGAAAGTCAGAGCGTTGAGTACAGCGGCGGCCATCATGTAGCCTGTTGCATGATCCAGCGCCTGCACGGGAAGCGGGGTCGGCTTGTCAGCCCCGGCCCATTGGGCGCCAGTCTCTGCGGTGCCGGCGCTCATCTGTACCAGGCTGTCAAAGCCGCGGCGCTTGGCCCAAGGGCCGGTCCACCCATAGGCATTGAGGCAGACCTCTACCCGGTTGGGGGCAATTTGTGTACGCTTGGGACGGCTGAGGCCAAGCCCGTCCAAAGCGCCGGGGCGATACCCGTGCACCAAGACATCTGCCTGAGCCAGGAGTTCTTCAAAGCGCTGCAGATCATCCCTGTTTCGCAGATCGAGGCTGGCCATGGATTTTCCCAAGGAAATGTCCTGAATCACGCCGGGCTCGTCCCAGCCAGGGGGATCAATGCGCAGGACCTCGGCGCCAAATCCCGCGAGGGTGCGGGTGGCAATGGGGCCCGCGAGAACCCGGGTCAGATCAAGCACCCGCAGCCCGGCCAAAGGCCGTGCAGGGGTTGCTTCGGGGCGGTTGCGCAGGGAGACGGGGCGAGGGGCCACCCAGTTCACCAAGGGCTCCTTTGCTACGGCCTGGCCCTGTGGGTGGGCCAGCCATTGGGTACGGCTACGCATAAAGGCTGCAACGCCGCCGTGTTCGACCACGGCGCTTTCCAGCTGTTGTCCCGCCCAGGTCTCGACGGTAGTGCGCACCGCTGCGGGATCTTCGGCGCAGCCCAGAACCGTCAGCGCGGCTGCACGATGGTGGGGCAGGTTGGTGTGCAGCCGGATCCAGCCGTCCTTGCATTGGTAATTGCCAGCAATCGGGTCCCATAGGCTGGGCAACTCCCAGCCCTGTGCGGCAAAGCTGTAGCCAAACCAGAGCGAGGCAAGGCGCTGGTCCACGGTAACCGGGGCAGGCTCGCCACACAGGCCGGTGGCCTGCATAAACCGCGCCAGTTGCTGGCCAACGGCGGCGAAACTGGCATTGGCCAGCTCACTGACTGCAAAGGCGCTATGATAACACCCATGACCCGTGATCTCATAGCTCTCAGCGCTGGGGAGGTCTTGCAGCCGGGTCATTGCTGATAGGGATCCAAACTGTCGCGCAGTCCATCGCCAAAGAAGTTGAAAGCCAAGACGATAACAACAATCGGCAGCATGGGGATCGCAGTCCAGGGGTAAATTTCGATCGACGCGAGGTTCTGCGCGTCGTTGAGCATGACCCCCCAACTCACTGCCGGTGCCCGCAGACCAAGGCCAAGGAAGGATAGGGCGGTTTCCCCGAGGATCATGGCTGGAATCGACAGGGTTGCCGAGGCGATGAGATGCGACATGAAATTTGGGATCAGATGTTTGCGGATGACTCGACCAGACGAGGCCCCCATCATTTCGGCGGCGCGCACGTATTCTTCTTCGCGCAGGGACAGGAATTTGGCCCGCACCGATCGCGCTAGCCCTGGCCAGTCTAGGATGCCAAGGATCACGGAGATGATAAAAAACACCGCCACCGGCGACCAGTTGGAGGGGACCGCGGCCGACAGAGCCAGCCAGAGCGGCAGCTCCGGCAGAGAGCGCAGGACTTCGATCACCCGGTTGATCACCCAGTCGATCTTGCCACCGAAATAGCCCGCAACCGAGCCAAAGAAGATGCCGAGTACAAAGGAAACCGAAATGCCAATCAGGCCAACCGTAAGCGACAACTGCGCCCCATAGAGAATACGGCTGAAGATATCGCGCCCCAATCGGTCAGAGCCCCAAAGAAACAGCGTCGCCCCCTCTGGGGCACAAAAGAGATGGGTATTTGATGGTATCAGCCCGGCAATGTTGTAGCCCTTGGCCTCACAAAAGAACTCAAGTTTCAGCGGGGTGTCGTAATCTGGTTTGAACACCCATTGAAAGGTTTCAAGATCCGCCTCAGAAGTCATCGGATAGATGAAGGGGCCGATAAACTCGCCCTCGTGGAAAAAGTTGATCGACTGGGGTGGCGAGTAGAGATGTTCGCTCATTCGCTGATTGGGGCCATAGGGCGCAATAAAGCCTACGACCGGCAGCAGCAGGTAGCAGATCAGCAGGAAGGCCCCTGAGATCAGCCCCAGCTTATGGGTTTTGAACTTGCGCCAGATCAGCACCCAGTTGGGCGCGTCCAGATCCTTGCGCTCTAATTCCAGCAAGGAGGCCTGTGGATCATAGGGCGCGTCATCAACAAAACGTCCGTCAGGGAGTTGGGTCATGCGTCACGCCCCTCGTAGCGAATGCGGGGGTCCAGCAGGACCAGCAGCACGTCTGAAATCATCGTTCCAATCAATGTCAGAAGAGCGACAAACATAAGCACAAAGCCCGAGAGGAACATATCTTGGGTTTTTAGCGCGGTCAGCAGGGTGGGGCCGATGGTCTGCAGGCCCAAGACGACCGAAACCAGAACTGAGCCGGAAATCATCGCTGGCAGCAGGTTGCCGATGTCGGCAACAAAGGGATTAAAGGCCACCCGCAGAGGATACTTTGCCAGCATCCGAGAGGGCGACATGCCCTTTGCGATGGCTGTTTCCACATAGGGCTTTCCCAGTTCATCCAGCATATTGGCGCGCAACCGCTGCATCATTGCCGAGGCCCCGGATGTGCCAATGACAAAAGTCGGAACAATGAGGTGGATGAGAATGGATTTGACCTTCTCCCAGCCCATCGGCTCGCCCTCAAAGGCAGGGTCCATCAGGCCGCCAATAGGCAGGTTGAACCAACGATGCCCGTAGTAGAACAGGATCAAGGCCAGCAGAAAGTTTGGCGTGGCCAGACCGAGGTAGCCAACAAAGGCAGAGGTATAATCTACCCAGCTGCGTGCCCGCGCAGCGGCCAGAACTCCAAGGGGCAGTGCGACGACATAGACAAAAACCACTGCGGCCAGATTGACAAGAACGGTTAGCCATAGACTGTCGCCGACAATTTCTGCCACGGGGCGATCAAACTCAAAGGACCAGCCAAAGTTCCCCTGCACCAGCCCAGAAAACCCATGTGGGCCTGGCATAAAACCTACCCAGATAAAGTACTGCTGCCACAAGGGTTTATCCAAAGCATACTCGTTGCGCAGGAATTCTGCCTTGGCCACACCCGCGGATTGACCGCTGGCGCGCAGTTCTGCGATCTGATTTGAGAGATAATCGCCGGGGGGCAGGTTGATGATGACAAAGACCAGGATGGAGACCACCCAGAGCGTCAGCAACATAGTGCCAAACCGGTAGAAGGCGTAGCGTAGAATTTCCATCAGCCTTCACCGTCCTGAAAGTAGA
Source organism: uncultured Roseobacter sp. (assembly GCA_913054455.1). Taxonomy (GTDB): domain Bacteria; phylum Pseudomonadota; class Alphaproteobacteria; order Rhodobacterales; family Rhodobacteraceae; genus Pseudophaeobacter. The sequence goes on along the minus strand of CAJXIL010000025.1, from coordinate 20,246 downwards.
ACTCATCGGGGCGATAGACGCCAAAATGGGCCCCGGGGTCCCAAGCCCAAATGGCTTTTTCCGGCACATTTCGCAGGCGGTTTGAAACCACCACGGGCTGTGGCGCTGCGGCTACGATCCCGATGCCATAGACCTGATCCGAATGAATCCAGAGCATTTCGTGCCAGATTTCAGCGCGCTCATCATCGTTTGCTGCAGCTTCCCAATCATGCAGCAGTTCCATCAGGCGCCGGGCTGGCTCCATGTCCGGTTCTTCACCAGCGGTGCCACCTGTTTGGTGAAACTGACCCCATTTGGGCCAGGCCAGAAATACTTGATCGGTTGGTGCAAGATAGGCCGGAGAGGTATGCTTTTGGGGCAGGCCGTTATCCCAACCATACCAGACTGAGGCCATGGTGGTGCCCGAAAATACCCGGTTACGCAGGATGTCACGATCCAAGGGGCGCATGATCAGCTTGACGCCAATATCATTCCAGTCGTCGGTGATGATCTGTAGGGCATTTTCCACTTCCTGACGCTCACCCGCGGTCTCGATGACCAGCTCCATGCGGCGTCCATCGGGCAAATGTCGAATCCCATAGCCGTCCTTTTCGGTGAGCCCGGCCTGATCCAACAGCTCATTGGCCAGATCGGGATCAAATGAAGCCCAGGCGTCGCGAAACTCCGGTTTGAAAAAGGGGCTTTGCTCTAGCACCGACATGGCACCGGGTTTTGCCAATTTGAAATAGAGCGCTCGATTAATGGCAGCCCGGTTGATTGCCAGCGAAAGGGCGCGGCGCACTCGGACATCGCGCAGGGTGTTGCGCCAAACCGGGTCTGCGGTATTCAGGTTTGGATAGATGGCGATCTGCGAGGCTGCCCCGGTTCCCCACAGGTAGGTCTTGTAAGTGCCGCCGTCATTTTCGCCCTTGCGCAGGATCGGGATGTCTCGGAAGCCAAGGCCACGGGCTTGCAGGTCAGCCTGCCCGGCGTTGGACTTTGCCGCTACCAAACCGCCAGCGACAATTTCCATCTCGACGGTGTCGATATAGGGCAATTGCACACCCCGGCTATCGACGCGATGATAATAAGGATTGCGCACAAATTGGTGGCGGATGCGTTTGCCTGCGGTGGCATTGATCCAGGGCTGCAGGGTTGGCAGCTCATGATTGTCGAATTTGTACATATTATCGTATTTGTTGTGCAGGGCGGCCCAGCTTTTGACTCGGGCATAGTCCACCTCTTCGGCCAGGACCTCAGGATCGGCATAATCCGCATGGAACTGTTTCAAATAGGCTGAGGGGCGATAGATGAAGGGGGGGCGCGCCTGTGCCAGGTTTTGCAAGAACTGCGGGTGCGGCGTTTCCCACTCAAAGACGACGGTGGTTTCGTCCGGGAAACTTACCTGTGGTAGACTACCCTCTGAATAAAGGAAATCCGGGGGGCCAGCAGGGCTCAGCAATGGATTGTTGGCGATGTCTTTCCACCAGTATTCAAAATCAGCCGAGGTGAAGGGATCACCACTGGACCAGCGATGGCCGGGGCGCAGTTTCAGGGTGAAACGTTTGTTGTCCGCATTTTCGTATCCCAACAGAATATCGGGCTGCAATTGATAGTCTTCGGTGTATCCGACTAACCGGGCATAGCCATAGACAACCATCTGGCGGATGTCTTTGGAACGGGTCACCATGGTGTTGAGCGTCCCGCCTTGTTGGCCAAATTGACGCCCTTTGGAGGCGAGATCGACAATCAAGGGGGTATGCGGCAGACGCTCAGAGATGGCTGGCAGATTGCCGGCGTCGACCTCGGCCTGCCAAAACCCGCTTTCGATAAAGCTGGGACCGGTCATGCCAGGTGTCGGCAAGAGGAACGCGGTAGCAGCCAGAACGGCCGTGACCGGTATCAGGGCGGATTTTATGGCATTAAACATGGCAGCGTACCTTGTGTCCGGGCTCTAGCGGCACAAGCGGTGGCGCCTCAAAGCCAGAGAATCTGAAGTGTTCGGGCCAGTCTTCGGGACTTCCAGCGCCCTGCGCCACCAGTTGCAGGTTGATGGGGCGGTGAATGTCTGGCTCCGGCTGTGCCGCTATCAAGGCCTTGGTGTAGGGATGCTGGGGGTTGTGAAACAGGGTTTCGGGGCTTGCCTGTTCTACCACCAACCCGCGCCGCATCACTGCAACCTCGTCGGCAATGCGTGCCACTACCGCCAGGTCGTGGCTGATAAAAAGATAGGAGAGCTGTTTTTGATCCCGGATCTGCTCCAACAGGCGCAGAATTTGCTCCTGTACTGAAACATCCAGCGCCGAGGTGGGCTCATCACAAACCAGCAAAGAGGGATCCAGCATTAGCGCGCGGGCGATCGACAGGCGCTGACGTTGCCCACCTGAGAAGGCATGGGGATAGCGCATCAGCATGTCCTGCCCCAAGCCAACCATCTGTAGCATGGCGCCAGCCTTTTCCCGCCGTTCAGCCCGGTCGCCAATGTCGTGGATCTCTAGCGGTTCGATCATTGTGTCCAAAATGCGCATCCGCGGGCTGAGCGAGGAGTAGGGGTCCTGAAACACCATCTGGGCTTCGCGCTGAAACGCGGTGCGGGCAGTCCGATCCATCTCATGGACTTCAATCGGATCAGCACCAGCTGTGGCGCGAAACAGCACCTCGCCGCCCTGGTCAGGGGGCTCTGCGCCCAGGGCAATCCGGGCCGCTGTGGTTTTGCCTGAGCCGCTTTCGCCAACAATGGCCAGGGTCTTGCCCCGTGGCAGATGCAGATCAACTCCACGGCAGGCATAGATCAGGCTCGGGGCTTTCCAGCCCTTTCCAGCGCGCATGCTGTAGGTTTTGGAGACGGAATTGAGTTCAAGAATAAGATCTTGCTGCGCGGGCACATCGGTCGGAGCCGCTGCAGCCGGAATTTTTGGAGCGGCTTCGATCAGCGCCTTTGTATAGGGGTGGGCTGGGGCTGAGAGCAGGGGCTCGGCAGCCCCGGCTTCCATCACGCGGCCCTTGTGCATGACCACAACCTTCTCGGCCATATTGGCAACCACGCCCAGATCATGGGTGACCAGGATCATCGCCATGCCAGTGTCGCGTTGCAGTTCTTTCATCAGCCCCAAGACCTGCGCTTGCGTGGTGACGTCCAGGGCAGTTGTCGGCTCATCTGCGATCAAGAGCTTTGGCTTGGCCACCATGGCCATAGCAATCATGGCCCGCTGGCGCATCCCGCCAGACAGCTCAAACGGATAAGAGCTATAGGTGCGCTCTGGATCGGGGAAGCCGACGCGTTCAAAACAGGCCAGAACCTCTTTCTTGGCTTCAGCCTCGCTCTTTCTCCCATGCAGCCAAAGCACCTCAGCCACCTGATTGCCAATGCGGTGCAGCGGCGACAGGGAGCGCATTGGTTCCTGAAAAATCATGGCAATCTGGTTGCCACGCAAATCGCGCATGTCTCGTTCAGGGAGGTGGACCAGCTCTTTCGAACCCGCACCATCGTTGAACTGAATGCTACCAGTGCGGATTTGGGCGGCTTTGGGCAGAATGCGCAAAACAGCGCGACAGGTCACGGTCTTTCCGGATCCGCTTTCACCAACAAGGGCCAGTGTTTCTCCAGCGGCGACATCAAAACTGACATCGCGCACAACAGAGTCATCCTTGCCAAAGCCGATGCTGAGGTCTTTTACCGAGAGCAGAGGCGCCATTCAGCGCTTCCCCGGGGCATATCGTGGTCCGGTCATAAAGTCCCGTCTTTCCCTGATCGTTTTTGGAGTCACCATCGCGCGGGGCCCGTGGTCTAGTCAAACCCCATTTGCCTTGGCAAGGTTTTGTATTAATAAAAATGGGCAAGCGGCACCTGCACGCCACAATTTGGCAACCGAGCCGAAGAAACGGCCGTCAATAGACTGCAAGTGCTACACATTTGTGTCAGGATCTGACACATCAGGGGCAGACAAAGCGCCGAAATAACGGCGCGACGCTTTTCCGCGCTGGCCGCCTACAGGAGATCTGGCATGATCACTCGATTGGACCTCTTTATTGATCGTATGGTGTCGCAGCGCGCCTGCCTTGATTTTGGCATCGCGCAGACCGCGCAGTTGCCCGGCCCGGTGTTCGAGCTGGGCTTGGGCAATGGCCGAACCTATCATCACATGAAGCATAATATCAAAGACCGCGATCTCTATGTGTTTGAACGTGCTGTGGCCTCGCATCCTGACAGTACGCCGCCAGAGGAGCTAACGATCCTGGGCGATGTGCGTGAGACCCTGCCTGCGGCGCTGACCCGTTTTGGCGCCACAGCCAGCCTGATCCATGCCGATTTGGGGGGCCATAACCGCGCCAAGAATGACACCTTCGCGCGGCTTATATCACCGCTGGTAGAGCCTCTGCTGGCCGTTGGTGGGCTGATGGTCTCTTCTGATCGGATGTATTTTGACGGGTTGACGGAAATGCCCCTGCCGCCCGAGGCTGTGCAGGGTCGCTGCTTTATCTATCGTCGCGACAACTAAGCGCGGAATTTGCTCTGGGACGTTGGGTTACGCTGGCCGAGGTCTTGCAATGCTCCCTAGTCTGATGCCTGACCAAACCGGTGACCAGGGAGGCCAACCGATGATTTTTTATGATTGCTCCACCGCACCCAATCCACGCCGCGCGCGGATGTTTCTGGCGGAAAAGGGACTGACGCCTGAAAGCCATGATATTTCGATCGCCAAGGCAGAGCAGCTGCAGCCGGAGTTTCGCGCCGTAAATCCGCGCGCCACCATCCCGGTTCTGGTCACGGATACAGGCAATGTACTGACCGAAAATCTCGGCATTGCCGCCTATCTGGAGGCCCATACACCGGAACCGGCGCTGATGGGACGCACGGCGGATGAAAAAGGCCTAGTCCTTATGTGGAACGCCATTGTTGAACAACAGGGCGGCATGCCCATCGCCGAGGCGCTGCGCAACACCCACCCGGCCTTTAGCAATCGCGCTATTCCCGGCCCTGACAACTATGCGCAGCTGCCGCAGCTTGCTGAACGTGGCCTGGCCCGCACCCAGCGTTTCTTTGAAATGCTCGAAGAACGCCTGAGCGAGAGCCCCTATCTGGCTGGCGAGGAATTCACCCTAGCGGATATTTCGGCCTTTGTGTTTGTGGAATTTGCTCGGGTGATCAAGCAACGTATCCCCGAGGAGAACGCAGCGACACTGGCCTGGTATAAGGCGATCAAAGGGCGTCCCAGCGCCCAGCTCTAGCAGCACAATCTTGGCTGACCTGCCTGCAGGCTGGACAAGTTCCGGTGTGCAGCGCAAGATGGCGCGCACGCAGATAGAACAAGAAGATCTCCATGCCATCCAAGCCGCTTTTGCACCGTGACAACCCGAGCGCCGAACCCTTGGTAGGGAACGTCAAAGTGACGCGGGACGACTGGCTCAACGTGGCCATGGACGTCCTGATCACCGACGGGGTTGAGCAGGTCAAGGTGCTTGCCCTGGCGGAGCGGATGAATGTGTCGCGATCGTCGTTCTACTGGTACTTCAAATCGCGCCAGGATCTGTTGGATGCCCTGCTGACAACCTGGGAACAGACAAATACCGCCGCCATGCTCGACCGCGCTGAGGCCCCGGCAGAGGCGATCACCGGGGCGGTGTTGAATGTGTTTCACTGCATTGCAAATCCAGCCCTGTTCAACACGGCGCTGGATTTTGCGGTGCGGGATTGGGCGCGACGGTCTGGTAAGGTGCGCAACCTGTTGGATCGCTCGGATGCCCGCCGGGTTGAGGCCCTGACCCAGATGTTCATCCGTTATGACTATGGCGCGCTGGAAGCAATGACCCGTGCCAAGGTCCTGTACTACATGCAGCTGGGTTATGACATGGCGGAACCAAACGAGAGTTACGCGCATCGATTGGAAATGACGCCGCAGTACCTCAAGGTCTTTACCGGGCAGGAGGCCAGCGAAGCAGAGTTAAAGGAATTCGCCGCGTTCACCCGGGGGCACTGGGATTTGTCCCGGCTATGAAAATGGCCCCATCTGGGGCCATCTCTGGTTCAGAGCTTTTTCAATAGCCGCTCAGCACTGGCGCGGTGTTTATGCGCGGCTTGCAGCCGCACCGGGCCATAGCCTCGGATTTCCATCGGAGCCTTTAGGACCTGTAGACAGTCGCGGTGTTTTTCACTGTTGTAACTTGTCGCAACGGTGCGCAGAGCGGCCTGGTACCAGGCCAGAAGGCTCCGATGCAGACGGGCTTCTTCGTGGTATCCAAAGGGATTGAACCGACTGGCGCGCAAGAATTTGGCACGGGTTAGAACCGAGAGGGCCGGGCGCAGCCAGGGGCCAAAGCGCCTTTTCAGAGGGCGGCCTCGGGCGTCTTTCTTGCGGCTCAGTAGCGGCGGAGCCATGTGGTAGTTGACGCTGTAGTCACCTTCAAACTCCTGCGCAATCTGGTTCTTGAAGCCCGTGCCAGTCATCAGGCGCGCGACCTCAAATTCATCTTTATAAGCCATAAGTTTGAACAAAGACCGCGCGGCGGCCTCGGTCAGCTCTTCTTTGGCTTCCTCTGGGAGTTGACTGCGAAAGGTCTCTAGGGTTTGCCTATAGCGCTGTGCGTAGGCTGCATCCTGATAATCAGTCAAGAAGTCGGACCGGCGTTCAATGATCTGTTCCAATGTTTCCGCGGTCACTGGGGCCTCGGCGTAAAACTGTGACACCAGGTCGGGATCTGTGGCCATGGCACGGCCAATGGTAAAGGCCAGACGGTTTTTGTCGATTGCCACACCGTTGAGCTCGATCGCTTGGTCTAGGGCCGCGCCACTAACCGGCACCAGCCCCTTTTGCCAGGCAAAACCAAGCATCATTACATTGGCCAAAACCGCGTCGCCGAGCAGGGCCTCGGCGGCCTCATTGGCGTTAAAGCCGCTGAGGTTTTCAGGGCCAACCGCCGTGGCGATTTGCTGCTCGCGCACCCCGGCCATCAGGTCAGCGTCGCGGCGCAGGACCAGATCACCGGTGGGCATCTCGGCTCGGTTCAACACGACGCGGGTACCCGCGCGATAATGCGCCGAGGCCTTAGGCGCCGAGCTGACCACCACATCACAGCCAATCACTGCATCGGCGGCCGCCTGGTCAATGCGCACTTGGTTGAGGCTGTCCGGGCTGGAAGACAGCCGGATGTAGCTGAGAACAGTGCCGAATTTCTGCGCAAATCCGGTAAAATCTAGCACGCTCGAGCCTTTACCCTCAAGATGTGCCGCCATGGTAATGAGGGCGCCAACTGTGACAACGCCTGTGCCGCCCACCCCGGTGACCAAAAGGTCAAATGGTTTTGTGAGTGATGGTAGTTCGGGGGCGGGAAGCTTGGCGGCGAGTGCGTCACGGTCCAGGCCTGCGGGTAGTTTTTTGCGGCGCTGTCCGCCCTCAATGGTGACAAAGCTGGGGCAGAACCCATTGAGACAGGAGAAATCCTTGTTGCAGCTGGACAGGTTGATCTTGCGCTTGCGACCAAAGGCGGTTTCCTTTGGTTCGACGCTCAGGCAGTTGCTTTCAATCGAGCAATCTCCGCATCCTTCGCAGACCAGATCATTGATAAAGGCGAATTTCTTGGGGTCTTCCATGGTGCCGCGCTTGCGGCGGCGGCGTTTTTCGGTGGCGCAGGTCTGTTCATAGATCAGACAAGAGACGCCTTTGACCTCACGCAGTTCGCGCTGGACCAGATCCATATCAGCGCGGTCATGGAATGTGGTTCCTGCGGGGAAATCCCCACGGTTGAATTTGTTGATATTGTCCGAGACCAGCGCGATACGCTGTACCCCTTCGGCACGGCAGGTCTGGGCGATGCCAAGAACGCTGACAGGACCATCCACAGGTTGGCCGCCGGTCATGGCAACCGCGTCATTATACAGGATCTTATAGGTGATATTGGTGCGCGCCGCGACCGCCTGCCTGATGGCGAGCGAGCCTGAATGATACCAGGTCCCTTCGCCAAGATTCTGGAAGATGTGTTTGCCACCATTGTACTGCGATGCTGCGGTCCAGGTCACGCCTTCGCCGCCCATCTGGGCATAGCCCGAGGTCTCGCGGTCCATCCAGCTGGCCATCACATGGCAGCCGATGCCGGATTTTGCCTCGCTGCCCTCGGGTAGTTTGGTCGAGGTGTTATGCGGGCAGCCCGAGCAGAAATAGGGCGTACGGTTGGCGCCGGGCACATTTACCAGCTTGGGCGGCTCGGCCATCAGGGCGGCGGCCTTGGCAGGCAGGCCTTCGCCGGGGAAGAATGTGTCCAGACGCGCGGCCACAATCGGCGCCAGCATTAGGGGGCTCAGCTCTCCAGTCCAGGGGATCAGTGGCTCACCAGCGCTGTCGTATTTGCCGACCATTTTGTTGGGCTTGTCGCCGGGCCAGTCGTAGAAATATTCTTTGAACTGGCTCTCAATGATGCCGCGTTTTTCCTCAACAACCAGGACTTCTTCCTTGCCGCGCATGAACCGCAGGGCTTCGGGGCGCGCGAGGGGCCAGACCATGCCGACCTTGTAGATGTCGATGCCCAGCCGACGACAGGTGCCCTCGTCTAGGCCAAGCAGGCGCAGAGCCTCCATCAGGTCCAGGTGGCCTTTCCCGGTGGTGACAAAGCCAAACTTGGCCTCTTCTACATCGTAGATGCGCCGGTCAATTGGGTTTGCCTCGGCAAAGGCGCGCACCGCTTTGATCTTGGCCCGGATGCGGGTCTCGATCTCGGGAGAGGGCAGGTCGGCGCGGCGAATGTGCAGCCCGCCAGGATAGTCGGGCAGGTCGGGATAGGTGAAGGCACGGTCTTCCTCAAGCTCGACCGAGCGGGCACTTTCGACAGTTTCTGAAACCGCTTTGAAGCCAACCCAGGTGCCGGAAAAACGTGACAGGGCGAAGCCGTATTCGCCGTAGGTCAGGAACTCAGAAACATCTGCCGGGTTCAGGACTGGCATGAACCAGGACATAAAGGCGACGTCAGATTGGTGTGGCATTGATGAGCTAACGCAGCCGTGGTCATCGCCTGCGACCACGAGAACGCCGCCCTTTGAGGAAGACCCATAGGCGTTGCCGTGCTTCAGGGCATCGCCCGAACGGTCCACGCCCGGCCCTTTGCCGTACCACATGGAAAACACGCCCTCGACCTCGCAATGGGGATCTAGGATTGCCTGCTGAGCGCCCAGAACAGCAGTGGCACCGAGGTCTTCGTTGACGGCGGGCATAAAGGTGACTCGGTTTTCTTCCATCCGCTGACGGCTGCGCCAGAACTCAAGGTCCACAGCGCCGAGCGGAGAGCCACGATAGCCAGAGACAAAGCCCGCAGTGTTCATCCCTGCCAAACGATCCCGTCGCGCCTGGTCCAGCATCACCCGCGCCAAAGCCTGGGTGCCGGTGAGAAACACACGGCCCCGCTCCTGCTCGTAACGGTCCTCTAGTTTATAGCTGCGGAATTCGTGGCTCAGCTCGGTCATTCTAATGGTCCTTGCGGGTGGTATGGCTGGGATGCGCGAGGGGCGCGTTCTTTCAGGACAGGATAATTCGCATGGCGCGAAAAGATCTGTCTGAATTGCTGGTTTTTGTGACTGAAATGGATATATTGTCCAAAAAATGCATATAATCTGGATAGACTATTAGCCATGCAGTCAATTGACGACCGTGACCGGCACATTTTGCGGCTCTTGCAGGAAGATTCTCGCATCTCCAACGCTGAGCTTTCTGAGAAGGTCGGTATGTCGCCTTCCGCGCTCTGGCGCCGCGTTCGTGCACTAGAAGATACTGGCGTGATTGAGCGCTATGGTGCCGTTGTAAATGCGCCGGCCATGGGGCTGGGGTTCCAGGCCATTGTCCATGTGCAGCTTACGCGCCACGACCCAGAAAAGCTGACTGAGTTCATTCGTGCGGTTGAGCTCAGCCCTTTGGTGCAGGAATGTTACGCCACCACCGGCCAATCCGATTACCAGTTGCGGGTCTTGGCGCCGGATTTGGAGGCCTATAATCGCTTTCTTGAGGACTTCCTGTTCCGATTGCCTGCGGTTGCCAGCGCGCAAACCAATGTGGTGCTGCGCACCATCAAGCGAGACCGTCCGGTGGTTTCCTAAGCGGTCCTCAATGGTCATAGGTCAGGGATAATGGCGGCCTTAGCAGGCGTAGCATTTCACCCAGGCAGCGGTCATGGCGATATAGGTGAGCTGATGCAGGCATTGGTCGGTGCCCATCGCACGCCAAAAAGAGGCTTGTTGCGGGTTCAGCTCTTTCTTTTCGGAGTAATGCGCCTTGCCGTAATCGATATGGAAATGCACCACCCATTCCAGCAGGCAGATCAATAGGATAAATCCGACAGAAGCGCCCATAAGAACAAAGACAACAACGGAAAACAGCGCATGAACACCAGCATGTTGGGCGCGCCCGGCATGCAGGTATTCGTCCCGGCCTGACAGCATTTTCGGGGTCTGCAAAAAGAAGTCGGCAAAAAGATGTTTGACCTGCAACAGGCAGAGCAAAATCAATACGTATCCGACAAGTTCTGGCAAGGCATTCCCCTGTGTTAACAATGCTTCGAAACCATACGTGTTTTTCACCAACAGGCAAATACTGTGTAACAGAGGTGCCGTAACGGGACAGTGACCTACGTCACATGGGAGACATGTGTTCTGCCCATTGCCTGCCAGGGGCAAACCGCGCTAGGCATGGGGAACTCTTTTTGCTGCAGCCAAAGTTGGAGCTCTCCCATAGAACCGTCCCTTTTCAGTTTTATTTGGAAATATTCCAAACGCGATCAAATTGTCCTGCTGGTGGTGACTGCCTGCCTTTTCCCGCTGTTGTATCTGACGCTGGAATTGCCCAAGCGGATTATCAATGATGCGATCGGCGCGCAGAGCGATCGTATTGAGCTGTTTGGTTACACGGTTGATAAACTGGATTATCTCTGGATTCTCTGCGCTGGATTTCTGATCGCTGTTCTTTTGCACGGGCTGCTGAAGATGCGCATCAATACCATGAAAGGCGTCCTGGCTGAACGGATGTTGCGGCGGTTCAGATACAAGCTGATCGCCCGCGTTCTGCGCTTTCCTCAGCCCTATTTTGAGCGGGTGAGTCAGGGTGAGTTGGTCTCCATGATTACCTCTGAGAGCGAGCCCATGGGCGGGCTGATGGGGGATGCTGTCAGTCAACCTGTGTTGCAAGCCGGTCAGATGCTGACCATTTTGTTTTTCCTTTTCACGCAGAGCCCCTGGTTTGGGCTGGCTGCGGTGGCATTGATTCCTTTGCAGGGCTGGTTGATCCCGATGCTGCAACGCCAGATCAATCTGTTGAACAAAACACGGATCCATCAGGTGCGGGCACTGGCCTCTGAAATCGGCGAAAGCGCGGCAGGGGCCGCGACCCTGCGCATCAATGGCGGCTGGCGCTACAGGATGGCAGCGATTACCGATCGGTTGGGGCGTCTCTATGACATCCGCTTCCAGATCTACCAAAAAAAGTTCTTCATGAAGTTCCTCAACAACTTCATCACCAATCTGACCCCCTTTTTCTTCTATGCGGTGGGCGGCTATCTGGTGCTTGAGGGCGAGGTCTCACTGGGGGCTTTGGTGGCGGCCCTGGCGGCCTACAAGGATCTGGCCTCGCCGTGGAAAGAGCTGCTCGCCTATTACAACCAGACCCAGGACATGGCCCTGCGCTGGGAGGTGATCCTAGAGCGGTTTGCGCCTCCGGGCATGGTGCGCGAAGAGCTGATGACCGGTGAGCCGGAGGAATTTGCGCGCCTCAAGGGCGATGTGAATCTCAACTCTGTGAATGTCCGGGACGCAGATGGCAATCTGGTGCTGGAGGAGTTGAACGCCACCCTGCCGGCAGGGCAGGTTATCGGTATTGCGGCCCCCTCCGAGGAAGACAGGCGGGCGATGGCCGAATTGCTGACCCGCGAAGTTCTGCCCTCTGCCGGGAAGGTGACCATCGCAGGGCAGGATCTGCGCGATTTACACCAGGCCGTTCTGGCACTGCGGGTCGGGCATGTGACCTCGCGTCCTGTCCTTTTTCAAGGCTCCTTTGGGGACAATGTGATGATGCCGATGCGCCATCGCCCCCAGGGGAATGCACAGGATGTGCGACGGTTTCAGGCGGCGCAGCTGGCGGGAAATAGCGCGGACCCCTTTGATGCGCCCTGGTTGGACCCGGCGTTGGCAGGCTTTGCGAGTGAGTATGACCTGCGAGATTGGTGGGTACAGCTCTTGGCGGGGATTGGCACTGACAGCGCTTTGTTTCGGCGGGGCATGGAACAGATATTCGACCCCAAACAGCACCCACGCCTAGCGCAGCATCTGGTTGATCTACGTCCAAAGGTGCGCGCAGCTGTTGCCAAGTCCGAATTGGCGGGTCAGGTACACGGGCTGGCGCCAGATGCTTACAACCCGGCTTTGCCGGTGGCTGAAAACCTGCTCTATGCAACACTGCGTGCACCGATTTCGGAGGAAATGCTGCGCGAGCATGTGGATTTCCTGGATCGGTTGCGCGAATTGCAGCTGGTGGATGACCTCGTCACCCTGACCCAGGATGTTGTGGATATCCTGCGGCAGATTTTTGGGATGGACGGGACGGATCATCCGCTGTTTCGCAAGCTTGGGCTCGATGCGAAAGCCTATGAACGCGCCTCGGCCCTGGTCGACAAGACCCGCAGCCGGGGCACTGAGGTGCTGGAACATGACGAGCTGGCGCAATTGATGATTGTGCCTTTCAGTATTTCGGCTGAACAGATTGGCCCTGCCTTTACAGATGAGATGAAGGCCCGAATCCTCGCCTTTCGCAAAAGCCATGCGGACGAGCTGTTGGGAACGCTGTCGGATGTCTTTGTGCGGTTGGATGAGGCTGAGTTTGCCCCTGGACTAACGGTGCTGGAAAACGCTCTATTTGGCAAAATCCTAGACAGCTCTGGGGCCCGCGGCGATGAGCTGCGGCGACTGGTTTCGCAGGTACTGGTGGAAAATGGTAGCCGCGACATGGTGGTGGAGTTGATTTTTGACCTGCCGATTGCGCTGGGGGGGCAGGGCCTGCCTTCCAGCTATGCAGAACCTCTGGCCTTTGCACGGGCCACAATCAAGCGCCCGGATATCCTGCTGCTGGACATGGCGTTTTCTAGCTATGACCTGGATACCCGTATCGCAGTTCATAAGAACCTGCGCCGCCTTTTGCCTGAAACGACGCTTGTCTATCTTGAGGCGAGTTTTGAGCGGGTGGATGTCTTTGATGCGTTTTATGAATTGCGTCGGGGCAGATTGGTCAGTGATGACCCGCATCAGAAAGTTGTTGAGGATAGTGCAGCCAGCCAGGATTTGACGCGCAAGCTCCGCGCATTGGAACAGACTAAGCTGTTCTCTGGCTTGAACCGACGGCAGTTGCGTCTCCTTGCCTTTGGGGCGCGTTGGTATTCGGCCGAGGTCGGAGACGCGGTGTTCCGGAAGGATGATGTGGCCAGCGATGGTGTCTATATGATCATCGAAGGGGAAGCGGGGTTGTTCCTGCCTCAAGAGGGGCAAGAGGACCGCAAGATCACCTCCGTTGGGCCGGGAAATCTGGTGGGCGAACTGGGGCTAATCCGCAAGGAGCCTCGTGCTCTGAGCATGATCGCCGAGACCGAGCTGACCTGCCTGCGGATCGGTGAGGAAGAATTTTTGGCTGTTGTTGAAAATGACGCTAATACCGCCTTTAAGCTGCTGCAGGTGGTTGCCGGCTACGTTGGCAATTGAACCGAAACTGACAAACGTGCAGGGCGGGGCTCTCCCGCTTCACGCCGTTCATAGCCTCCCACAGAATTGGCGCTTCATAGAAGGCGTTACCATTTGCAGCCTTAGCTGGGGCTGCAGAACTGACGGTAGAGCAGGGAAATGAGCTCTTCGGTGTTGCGGTCCTTTAGCGAGTAGAAAATGGTCTTTCCCTCACGGCGGGTTTGCACCAGGCCCTCGTCGCGCAGCCGCGCCAGCATTTGGCTGACAGCTGCCTGACGCATTTCCAGCAGGTCCTCCAGGGCGCCGACCGATTTTTCCCCAGCCCCAAGGTGACACAGAATCATCAATCGCCCTTCATGGGCCATGGTCTTTAGAAAACGGGCTGCTTCTGCGGCACGCTCTGCCATATTGATGGGGGTTTCTGGGTTCAAACCTGCCTCTTCCACCTCTGATATGGCGGAAGTGGCAAGAGTGGTTTCTGGGGTCTGAAGGGTCACGTATCCAACATCCTGAGGTGGTTGATGGGCGCATACTGCCCCATTTTCCACTGGGAAGTCACCCCCCTCTGCACCGGGCCCGGCCCTTGGCTAGCTCTCAAGTGGCGGAGCGCCGCCGGCGAAGCTGTTGCCATTTTTGTAGTCACAGGGTGCTTCGCGCATGTTGAGATGCAAGTCCGTGCCGGTAAAGGGATGCGCGCGGGCGAGGGCCTCGTCAACTAGAATGCCAAGGCCCGCTGTGTCGGGGGCGGTGATGAAGCCCTCTTGCACTCGGATGCTGCCCTGGATCAGCGCATCATGAAACGGGGTTTCGATGCATTCTGCCATCAGGATGTTGGGGATCGAGGCTGCGAGCTGGATATTGGCGGCCCATTCCACCGGACCTGCATAAAGATGCGGGGCCATCTGGGCATTAAACACCTCGGCCATAGCGGCGACCTTCTTCATCTCCCAAATCCCACCTGCGCGCCCCAGAGCGGGCTGGAGAATCTCGGCCGCTCCTGCACGTAGCACTGCGGCGAATTCTGATTTGGTGGTCATCCGCTCTCCGGTTGCGACGGGGATGCGTACATTTCGCGCCACGCGGGCCATATCGTCGATATTGTCTGGCGGTGTTGGCTCTTCAAACCAGAGCGGTGCATAGGGTTCCAAGGCCTGCCCTAGACGGATCGCACCGCCGGTGTTAAACTGGCCGTGGGTACCAAAGAGCAGGTCCGCCTTGTCGCCAACGGCGCCGCGAATAGCCCGGCAAAATTCTACCGAAAGCGAGATGTCGCGCATTGCAGGCATATGACCGCCGCGCATTGTGTAGGGGCCTGCTGGATCGAATTTAACCGCCGTATAGCCCTGTCGGACCATTTCTGCCGCAGATTCGGCAGCCAGTTCCGGAGAGGTCCAGAACTCGTTGATGTCATGATGCGGCAATGGGTAAAGATAGGTATAGGCGCGGATGCGCTCATTCATCCGGCCACCAATCAGCGCATGCACCGGCCGATCGCGATCTTTGCCCAAAATGTCCCAGCAGGCGATTTCCAAACCCGAAAAGGCCCCCATGACGGTTAGATCGGGGCGCTGGGTAAAGCCTGAGGAATAGACCCGGCGAAACATCAATTCGATGTTTTCAGGGTTTTCCCCTTCCATGTGGCGCTGAAACACATCCTGGATTACCGGCTTCATCGCCTCAGGGCCAATAGAGGACGCGTAGCATTCACCCCAGCCGGTAATACCGGTATCAGTGGTCAGTTTGACCAGGATCCAATAGCCTCCGCCCCAGCCAGGAGCGGGTGGAGCCGTGACGATGATCTCCAAATCTTGCAGTTTCATGGCGTTAGTTCCTGTCCCAGTCGTCGAGCAGTTTCATTTCTTTTTCGATTTCCGCAATCACTTCGGGGGTGCTGAAAAAATACAGATCTGGCGCGTCGATATCATCCATGAACACCTCAACTTCGAGCCGCATGGCGGCCCCGTCAAAGTCGCCATCAATGCGCCAGCGGCGGGTGTCCTCCGCCGCCAGTTCCGGCATGGCCTCGGTGATTGTTGATGCAAAATCGCGCGGTAGGGCAAAGCGGGGGTTTTCCGCCAGCCTGATCAAAAACGGGCCAACCTCGGATTGGTCGAAATTCATAGAGGTTTCCGAGGTAATGGGCGGTGCCACTGCGGGTTTGGGTTTGAACAAGCTGGTCAGAAATTGCAACACCGGACACGCTCCGTTTTAGTCGGTTCGCGAAAACAGGATCACATTTCGCTGGGCACTGCCAGTCTTTGTATCGGCAAAGCCCCCCCCTAGGCCATGGACTGCATCAAAGGCGCACCTTCGGCGGTCTTGTGGCCATTAACGGCGGGCAGACGGTGGCTTTGATGGTTTGCATGGTTTTCTCTCATTTGTTTAATGGAGGGTGGCCCGCAGACCTGCCAGTCGCAAGACGGAAACCGCCAAGCCTCTGTCTTTCTACGTCGCAGCGGGCCGACAGCGCAGAAAAACCAAGGCCCCAATTGCCATCAATATGAGGGCCAAAAGAAAGGGTGCGCCGGGCAGATAATAGGCAGTCTCTTTGTGCGTAAAAAAGGCAAAGGTTGTGGCCATCATCATCGGAGAGACAATCATAGACAGGGCGTGAACGGCTGTCATGACCCCCTGCAGCTCACCCTGCTGATTGTCATCCACTGCACGCGACATCAGTCCTTGCAAGGCGGGTTGCACCACCGCTCCCATCGCAGAAATTGGTATCAGCATCAGGGCAAGTGTACCGCTACTGATTACCGCCAGCACTCCAAAGGCAACAAAGTCAAATACTTGCCCCCATAGGACTGTTTTTCGTTCGCCAAACCAACGCACCATGTAGCGCAGCAAACCGCCCTGTACCAATGCCATGCAGACCCCATAGATGGCCAGCGAGATGCCAATCACCTTTGGCTGCCAGCCAAATTGTTCTGCGGTAAAATACGACCAGATTGCTGGGTAGACATAGATTGCCACCGAGTAGAGAAAATAGACCCAAAGCAGGCCGGTGATGCCAGGAATACGGGACATGGCGCGAAAAGCCCCAAGCGGGTTTGCACGACGCCAGTCAAAGCTGCGACGAGTCTGATCAGTGACTGTCTCGCGCATGACAAACCAGCCAAGAACGAAGTTCAGCCCTGCCAGCACGGCGGCCGCATAAAAGGGCGCACGGGTGCCCAGCTCACCCAAAACGCCGCCCAGCAGCGGCCCCAGTACAAAGCCGGCGCCAAAGGCCGCACCCAACAGGCCAAAGTTTGCGGCCTTTTCGGTGGGTTTGGAGATATCTGCTATATAGGCGCCCGCAGTGGCATGGGTGGCGGCAGTAATGCCGCCGATGATGCGTCCCACCAGCAAGAGCCACAGGGACCCGGCCACGGCCATCACCAGATAGTCCAGCGTCATAACGAAGAGTGAGACCAACAGTACCGGCCGTCGTCCCAGCGCATCTGAGAGCGAGCCAAGCACCGGGCTGAACAGGAACTGCATGACCGCAAAGACAGTACTCAGAATGCTGCCCCAGATGGCTGCCTCCGCCAGGCTGCCGCCCTGCACCTCTAGCAATAGATTGGGCATGATCGGCATGATCAGCCCAATTCCCATTGCATCAATCATCACAGTGGTCAGGACAAAGAACAAAGGCAGGCGCATTGGCATCGTCTCTAATGATAGGTGGATCCTGTGATGGCGCGGGCACAGAGCCTGCGGGCGCGCCATCCGCTGTCCCGGTTTAACTGGCTGCCAGTTCCGCGACTTTTTTGCTGAAACGCAAGGCTTCCGCTGGGGCAGCGCCCAGCTGAGCCTCCGGATCAAACAGCGCCTTCACATCAAGTTGTGGGTAATCCCGTGCCACCAATTGGCGCAGTGGCGTGCCGCTGTCACCGGTTTCACGGCACAACAGTTTGACCGCCGCCTGGGCCTCTGGGCGGGGCATTTCGGCAGCCAGTGCAAAGCTCAGCGTCTCGGCGTGGATCATGTCGAGGCCAGAGGTCAGCGCCGTGCTCATCGCGGTTTCATTGGGGTTGATCCCGGCGCAGAGGTCCCGCGCCGTGCGGGCCGCACTGGCAGCCCCCAGAACGATCTGCGGCAGGCAGAGCCATTCGCTGAACCAGGCCGCACCATCGCGCTGATGCTGGTGCAGGGCGCTGCCATGCAGGATCGACAGCAGACCGGTGCCTTGGCGCGCCAGCGCCACCAGAGCGGAGGGGGCCACAGGGTTTTGCTTCTGCGGCATAGTGGAGGAGGCACCAGCACCGCCCAGCGAGATCTCGCCAATGCCGGTTTGCACCAGGGCGATACAGTCTTCGCCCAGTTTCCCCAGGGCCAGGTTGACCCGCACCATCCAGTCCATCAGACGCAAAACGGGGCTTCGATCCGTGTGCCAGCTGCGCTCTGGGTCATTCAGCCCCAGGGCTTTGGCCATCTCTGTGCGCACCTGCGGGGCCTTGGAACCCAAAGCGCCGGAGGTGCCAGCAGCGCCTGAAAGCGATATCAGCAGGCAAGTGCGGCGCAGCTCTTGCAGCTCACCGATCAGCGCCAAGAGTGGCATCCCCCAAGAGGCCACAACTGCGCCAAAACTAGTCGGTGTCGCGTGCTGACCGTAGGTGCGCGCGGGCATTGGCAGGCTGGCGTGGCTCTCTGCCAGTTTGGCGAGCGCAGCCAGCGCCAGTTTTAAGTCGTCTTCGATCAGGGCGAGGGCCTGACGCAGGCGCAGCATCAGAGCGCTGTCCATGATATCCTGCGAGGTGGCGCCCCAATGCACATATTGCGCATGTTCCGGTGCGTTCATCTCGGCGCGAAAGGCGGCGATCAAGCCGGGAACAGGCACGCCGTTTTGTCCCGTGGGTTTGCGCAGAGTGCCAGGATCCAGGGCAACCTCCATCACCGCACGGCCAATGGCGGCGGCGCTCTCCTCGGGAATAACTCCGGCCGCTCCCTGGGCCCGGGCCAGGGCTCCTTCGACCAGCAGCATGGCGCGGGCCTCCGCTGTATCCGTGAACAGGCGACCGACGTCGCCCGAGGTAAAGAGGTCGCCATAGATCTGGCTGTCAAAGACGGATCCCGCCATTCAGAAGTCCTTTGCGATATGCCCAATGAGATCCGCCAGGCCCTTTGGGTCAGCGAAGAAGGGCGAATGAGAGCAGTGCATCTCGTGTACTTTGTTGCGCGGCCAATCCGCCACCATCTGCGCCTGATATTCCGGAGGAATGGTCTGGTCATCGGTACAGCGGATATAGGCCTTGGGCATGCTTTTCCAATTGTCACCCAACTCCAGCGGCGTATCCTGAGGCAAAATAGGCTGGGCACAGAGCCGCGGCAGGGCGTAGGCCACGGCCTCGGCGGGGCAATCTTGGTAAAACAGACGCGGTGCTTCGGCGGGATCAATTGTGTAGCTGGTCCCACTAGGGTCTTTGATCGCAGCAGAGCCAATGGTTTGCCGAGGCCCAGCTTTGCGCATCTCGATCAGCGACTGACCAGAGAGGGGCACATAGGCACAGAGATAGATCAAACCCCGCATAGCACTGGGGGTGATCTCTGCGGCGGCAGAAATGGGGAAACCTGCCCAGGAATGCCCAAGCACGATGGTTTCAGGGGTGGAGGCTGCGCTGATGGCCTCTGCTGTTTCCTGCAAAGTAACGGTGGCTGGGTCGCGGTGATCGCCATGACCGGGCAGATCAATCGCGCGGGTACTATGGCCTAGTGCTTCAAGGGCGGGGATTACATCGCGCCAGCACCAGGCCCCGTGGCAGGATCCGTGGATCAGGAGGAAATCAGCCAATATGTCCGGTCTCCTGCAGGAATTGTGTCAGGCGATTGGTGAATTCCTCTGGGGTTTCAACACAAGGAATATGGCCAGCGCGGCGGATCAGGTGAAACTGGCTGCCAGGAATGAGATTAACGGTCTCGCGCACCAGGTCCGGGGGGGAGGCCCCATCTTCAGACCCTGCGATGCCGAGGCAGGGCAGGCGTAAGCCGCTGGTGGGGGTGTAGAAATCGGTACCCGCGATGGCCGCGCAGCAGCCTGCGTAGCCGATGCGGGATTGTTGTACCAGCATATTGCGCCAGAGCTGCAGTTCGGGTGCGGCGCGGAAATCGCGGCCAAACCAGCGTTCCATCACAGTATCCGCCAAAGGTTCGATGCCTTCTTCGGTGACGGCCTTGACCCGCGCTTGCCACATCTCGGCGGTGCCCATCTTGGCGGCGGTGTTGGACAGAACCAGCGCCCGCACCATATCCAGCCGTTTGACGGCGAGCCCCTGGGCAATCATGCCGCCAATCGACAATCCGACAAAGATGCAGTCGCGCACTTCCAGATGATCCAGCAGGCGCTCTGCGTCCCGCACCAGGGCCCCCATGGAATAGGGGGCCGGGGGACAAGACGACAGCCCATGGCCGCGTTTGTCATAGCGGATGACCTTGAGCCCCGCAGGCAGGCGCTCCACCACAGCGTCCCAGACCCGCAGGTCGGTGCCTAACGAGTTGGCAAAGACGATGGGCGCGCCATTTGGGTCGCCATCAATACGGTAGTGAAGCTGGACATCGCCCAGATCTGCGATCTGCATGTGGTCTCTCCGGTAGA
>CAJXIL010000024.1 GCA_913054455.1 uncultured Roseobacter sp. | reverse complement strand
GAACACTCTCTTATCAAATACCGCTATTTGGACCCATAGGCGCTGACGTCAGACACTGCCCAGCTAAACACCGCTCCGATATCATTGCGCTCTCGCCTGACTGTGGCAGGAGCTACTTGCTTGAGGCGCATGTCACGCCATCTACGTGCATCCGATCTTTTGACCTCCTTTAGAGGCTTATCTCCCCCTAGGACGAAGATCAGGTTCTTCTCAGACCGCATAAATCGCTGCCGTTGTTTCTTGTGTTGCTCAGGTATCTTTAGGGCGTTCTCATCCAGATAGGCCGCAAAGGCGTCAGTGACGGTCACCTGAGGGGTTTCTTTCGAGACACCGCCAAGGAGCGCACCAGCCAGCAGGCCATCTTCCTCTGGTACTCCTACATACTCGCCTGATTTGGGGTCTTGGTACTTGTCCACCAATTGCGCAGCGGCCTCACCGCGCCATGTGCGTTCATTGTCATCTCGCCCAGCGCTATGCGGATCAGCATCCCAGCTTTCCAGCAATGCTGCCAGCTTCTTTGACTGCTCCAAAGGGGAAAGACCTGTGACGCCAAACTTGGCCAAGCTCACGAGGTGTTCAATTTTCTCATGTTCAGCACCGTAGCGCATGACTGCTTCGCTCTGGGTCTTGCCCAGCACCTTTAGGAACTCACGTTTCTTGACCAGCTTCTCAAGAGACTTGGGGACCCTGCGCCGATACTCGAAACTACCTGTTCTTTCGTTCTTCCTGAGGTATTTCACAGTCACATTCCGCATAGCCTAAACCCACATTGTGTAGCTAAGCGTGTAGTTGGAACGGATGCAATAGGGGTACTTACCATTATACATCAACAACTTACTGTGAGAAAAATGGTCCCACACGGACTCGAACCGCGGACCTACTGATTACAAATCTGAAAAATTCTGTTTGTTTTCAAAGTGGGTTGGAGAGCAAAACTCTCCAGTTCTGAGTGGAAACCAAGGAAGTTGGCGGTTCTCGGATTGCCCACTTCCCGATTCCGGCCGCCCAGTTTTCACGCTCCCTCCGGGCAGCCCTTTAGCCTGGAGAAACCAATCGTACGCAGAGGTGTGAAGCACCTACATTCGGGCCCAATCCGGTAGAAACACAACAGAACCCAGAAACTAAACTACGTTCAGAAACAGTCCGATGGTTGGGTGGTTTATTGGACCTCCGGAGGAGGAGGATCAGTGACACCATCTGCCAGAGGGTCCGGTTTCGCGTCTTGGTTACCTCCAGCTGGAAGTCCCGGAGCAGGTGCATCGTCGTCTGGACGCGGTGGATAAATCAATGCCATGTATGCCAGCGCAATCTTTCGCTGCATTAATTCAGCAGGAACCCAACCAAGCGCTCCCCCTTCATAGTGAGACCGCGGAAGTGTGATATTTGCCAGAAAGGCTGACTGAAGCCTAGCCATTAGGACAGAAACAGGAGTCGTGTCCTTAGCCAAAAACTCGGGATCAATCGCACGACCGACTTCGGTTTGAATATCCGCCAACTCAGCAATAAGAATAAGTGGCTCGGCTTCATTGTCTTGGGCTCCACCTTGTCCCCCATCCTGCTTGCCTCCTGCATCAGGCTTTCCAACAGGTTTTTTCGCATCTGGCGCCTTGCCGGGCGCACCGCCAGGTAGCTTATCATTGCCTGCATCATCCGGCGGAGGCGGGTCGGCAGGGGAATCTTTGGGATCGTCCGCAGAATCATAGGCATCACGAATGGCTTGATCCAAAATGATTTCTCGGTTGGTAGCACGATGCTCCTTTGCGACAGGTACCAAATCCTGAGCTAGACCCGCGGCGCCCCAAACAGCCATGCCAGCAGCGCCTAGGGCTGCACCTGGTGGACCACCGATGATAAATCCAACTCCGGCCCCGACAGCGACATCATCAACCATATCAACCGCATAATTCATGGTCATTGTCGCAACATCATCAGCGAAATTAGCCGCATTAAAGACCCTACGTACCTTCAACTCCCTATCAGTCGGGGGAGGAAATCCACTTCCTCCGTCCATCAGCTTGGGGCCACCAGCACCAAAATTCAGTGCTCCGAGATCGCCCAAACGATTGCGTATGACATTCGGGCTTACCCCAGCTGCAATACCCGCCTCTAAAATCGCATTGCGGCCGGGCGACATACGGTCCGGACTGGCGAAACCATGAGACAGACCAGCTCTCAATGTAAGCGATCCAAAAGCCAATTCTTCACTTTGGTATCCAGAAAATTGCTCCATCGCTATCAGATCGACAGCTTCGCTCCATGCTTCAGGAGACTCAGCATTGTCGAGACGATCAGCCCATTTTGAATTGTTCCCCATGACCTGATGCATCACATCTCTGATTTCATCAGACAGCTGTGCCAACCCGTAGCCCATTGCCCAGGCAATATCGAACTGGCCAAAGGCCACCGCTTCATCAAGCAGAGCAGCACCATGACTGGCCATTCGAATTGTGCGGTCTTCTTCTCCCCAAAATGCAGCTAATGCTTCAAGATCCAAATCCTGGTTCAACGCAGAACCAACACCGGCGATAATGTCGGCCAACCGAGCCAGTCGATCGGCACTGACATCCGTGAGCGAATGATCCGCACGCAGAAGGGAAACACCGGGTGAGCGCAAAATCAGATGCACCGCGTTTGGGCTCAGTTGATTGAGCGCTGCATGTACAGCTCTATCTTCTGTCTGCAGAACAAGGGCCAAAAGCATGTCTGCAGTGCCATGTGAGAGCTGCAAAGCCGAGAGTTCCCGAACTTCAAGATCACCTTCGGTCAGGGCCAGATGTCCGATTTCACTCGCCCGGTTTACCAAGCGGGCAATCGCGCCCCCTTTTTTTTGCAATCCAATTTCAACCAGGCCAGCTAAGCGCCGAACTTCCGTATGGCTGATAAGTGAGAGATCTACAAAATCGGCCAAACCTCCAATTGCCGGACTGTCGGCGACAGGTAGTGGAAAGAAAGCCCCTTCACGCCGCTCCTCAGAAGCAATCAAGACCGTCAGAACGGAAGTCTGGACAACTACAGGCTTCGTTCCGATTGCATCACTAACAATAGTCTTTGCTGCAGTGGTCCACGCCGACCGGCGTCCCGCTTGAAATTCTGCAAAGCCTGCCTCGAGTTCCGCTTGGTTTGGCATCGATAGTCATCACCTCTAGCTGTTCCCGCGAAACCGAGTTCTGGCCTTTGCTGAAATGTAAGGCAGGCTAAGAATTTCCCAACCCCAAATCTGCAGTTACCGGACCGGCTGAGGATAAACTCGCGGGTCTTCAGCGATTCATCAAGTCTTTTGGCTCAAGAACAGGCGATCTATCCTGTTTTGATACAACAGGGACGGCCGCAAACCCTTACATCAAGCAGGGCCCTCGAAAGCTTTGCGGAAGGAGCCGTTACAAGTGACAGTAAGTCTCAAGTCTTTAACCAGCGAAGGTCGGCTGTGCGCAGAGAGCGACCTTTGCAAAGTTTACCTTTCGGCCTGGAAGCACAGGCCTCGACCGCTGCCGTGCCGCGTGAGAAGCGGTCATTGATGCAAGGTGCGGCGATTTTCTGAGGTTGGACGGCAGCAGTGCCGGACAAAGCCGACCTATAAAATCTGCACTCAACAGCAGAGCTGAGGTTGATGTTAACTCCAAGACGCGGCACAAAGTTGAGGCGACTTGGAATTGAAAGCATTTAGGTGAATCATATCCTTACGAGACCCCCCCTGTTAGCAATGAGCGTAACCCTAGCAAGCTTTTTGACCTCACCTGCTGTTGCTAGCGATGGGTTAACCTTTAGTGTTCCTGATGAGTACCGTGGGTGTGTCGAAACGCCTTATCAGTTTGGGGAAAACCCATTCGATGAAGACGGTAAGATCATCGCATTCCCATATTATGCTGCGCTAAAAAAGAGCCCCGAAGTTGTTCTAGTTCCATCTACAAACACCGAAGGTTCTCAGCAAAAGAGAATACGTTTAAGTTGTTCTGGGTTCGAGGAGCTCGGCAGTAATATCGACGTAGTCTTTGAATATGATGAGACTTTTCCATTTAGGGTCGGTTACTACGCGTGGGTCGAGCTCTTGTTGTTGTATAGTGAAGCAGAGGCCAAAAACCGGAGGTTTGGCCGCAGTTTCTATTACGTCGCAATAGCGTCAGTAACGATTAAAGACGGAGCTGACGCGTGTGCAAATTTCCAACCTCCCAATCCTTCATGGGACATGTTCTGCACACAAAGAGACCTGCTTCATCAAACGGAGATGATTCAGACGTTTCATGATCAGCTTTTGGCCAAAGACTATGATGACAATGAAGTCAATCCAGATGCGGTAGTAGCGTTTGACAAGATTGTTGCCTCTTCACTTGCTACCGCAAAAGCAATCGCAGTTGGGTTACCGAATTAGAGCAGGCAAGTCTAAAACATACAGGCGCAATCCATACACCCTGTGATGGTCTTCTGGGCTCACAACTGCCGTTCGCCGTGCAAGCATACCAAACTGACACTGAGACCGGAGGTCAAGGTCGCCTGAGCGGACATTGCTGACAGAAGGTCGCGGCTGCGGATATGATATCAAATCTGAAACCATCGTATTGTATCTTGTAAAGCTACCAGGGGACGCAGAACCACTTGAAAGCCTCATTGTCATTCCTTGTGCTCCTTTTTTGGATCAGCAGTTGGTTTCCAACATCGGCAGATAAGTGGGCCATACTTGTTGTTGTTGGCTGCATCCTCGGACTGATTACTGCTCACCTAGTTCAAAAGCTACTTGGAGAACTTGCTTGGCCAGAAAAAGCGACTTCGGCGCTGGCCTTCGCACTTCTGATTGGCGGCCTACTCCTGGCGTTGAGGGCATGGATAAAAGGCGCGTCAGTGGACGGAGGTATCACGCTCTTCTTTGTCTTGGGGTTCGTAGGCTATCTCTTTATGATCATTGGTGTTTTAACTCCCAGACAAACCATAGGTAGGTATCTTCATATGGGATTTGTAGTTCTTTTTCTTATCGCTATCTGGTCTTGGACCTCAGCGATCAGCATGTATACGCATCGCGGGATAAATAGTTATTCTAACGGAGCTTGCATTCTTGTTCCCAAACCCACTGAGTACGACAGGCAACTCAGCTCTATATGGGAAATGCGCCTCCCCCAAATTGCGTCGAGAACAACGTCTCCGAACGAGAGGTACATTTGGTCGTACCATGCCATCCTCGTCGCGCACATTGACGGGCGAACAGAACACTACAACTGGTCAAAAAAATGGATGCGCTTTGAACTTCTTGACGCTGTGCGCAATCCTTATCTTCCGACAATATGCCCATAGGTTCGATAAGGTCTGGGCTCGAAGAAGACTTACGGCGGTGCAGAAATCGATTTTGTCCTCTAAACGCCGCTGAGTGGTTGCTTTGATGGCCGCTAGCCGCCTCAAAATCAATTGGGCCAATTTTCCAAACTGCAAAGCTGACTTTGACCTTCCCTATAGGAAACCGTGCAACAAGGATCTAAAATGCCGGTCACACGACGCCTGACTGCTACGTGATCTCATCTCGCAACTGGTCGATAACGGCCCGAAACTCGGCTAACTCCGGAAGCATCGCTGCGGCCCGGCTGGAAGAAAACCGTCCCGCCAGCTCTTGAAACAATGGCGCCAATTTTGCCAATGCCTCGTCACGGAACTTCTTTCCGTTGTCGGTCAGCCAAACTTGTTTTGACCGCTTGTCGGCCGGGTTCGGTCGCATCTCAACAAACCCATGCTTCTCCAGTCCCGCTAACGTATGGGTCATTGTCGTTTTAGCGACCTGAAAAGCGCCCGCCAATTCGACTGGCGTGGCGCCATCACCGACACGGATCAAGTGGCTGACTACGCCAAAATGAGACACCAACAGGCCGTTCGGCAGACGCGCCTCCAAGAACGCCGTGCCGATCTGGTTAATGATCCCTACTTCGTAGATGAGTGTGAAATAGCAACCAAGGTCTTCATCTGCCATCTGCGATACGTGTCTCCAATGGCCAGCGTGGGCTGGCGTCAATTACAGAACCATAGCCCAACCTTCCGAGCATCTGAACCGTCTCTCCGGGTTCAGCTAGCTTTTCATGAATACTGGCATAATGGGCAGCCATTTCAGGGTATTCCTGAAGGGCCTGGCTGACGGGTTGCATAGCCAGCCCCAGCCCAGTCGCGGCCAATTGCAATCGAACCCAATCCCGACCCGCACTGATCTGGTCGGACCGTGAGTTGCCTTTGCTTGTGATCACGGCATATGCGTTGGTGGCATTCATCGCCTTTTTTATCATATCAAGTCCCTGCTTGAAGCTGGCACTGTTTTGGTCGGCCTGATCCGCTCGGCTTAGCATTCCGGCCAGCATAAGGCTTTCAAGGAACGGGCCGCCCAATGAAATTCCATCTGGATTGGCCTCGATCTCCGCTTTACCAAATCGCATCAGATCGACGCTCTCCATCATGACGTGTTTGGTCGTCATCTCGATTTCCATTGCCTCCCAGGTTAGCAAACGCAAGGCTGCGACATCGGTTTGATCAGAAACTATCTGGGCGTGGCTGGCCAAAGTTGATTGTACATCTGTGTCAATCGGACGATCCTCGTAACCGTTTCTGTTGGTATGTCGGGCAAGGACGTATGCAAATAGCGGGTCTTTGTTACCTCCTTTGACAAATCGTATTATCGCAACCGGCCCAACCTCACCCTCTGGGAACAAGTCGCTTTCCAATAGATATCCATCTTCGGCGGCCGCCATCCGCAGTAATTCGAGAAAGCAACCCATGCCGATGGTTAGTTGGCGGTCAAATGGATCAGTTTCCGGCAAGTTTCGGGCTTTGTCACGGTGGATGATCAGTAAGTCGTTCCCCGTCAATTCTGCCACCCATGGCTGCCGATTGTGCGGATTTGGAGCAAGGATCGCATATGAAAGCGCCCTCATCCGAGGTTCTGCGTAGTTGCCTGCCTCCAACCAGGGGGCAAGGGCGCGTTCTGGGCGACGGGTCGTCAAGAATGCGCCCGCTGTTGCCGTAGCAGCGAACACAACCCCACCACCAATTAAGCTAATCATTTTACGTCGTGAAAGTGTCATAGTGCAGCTCCAGTTGGTATGATGTGGAGGTATTTAGTACGATATCGCATTAAATACAAGTGCGATATCGTACTTTAATAGTCGACCTGTTGACCCGACCTAGAGTGACCAAACGAGACACGCTTTAGGGCAAGGAGGGACTTCGCTCATCGCACACATCCATGTCGGCCTTGAAAATGCAACTTAACTATGAGGTGGGGGCTCACTGTACTTTTCTGACATCCGCGGCTTCGGCCGCCTTGCTCTCTGAACGTCTGCTTTCAGGAACCTGGTTCTAGAATGCCGCGTTTGCAGTTCGGTCCCTGTAGTAATCTACGCCAATGTCCAGAAAGGGCTGACAGCAGTCATCCGCAACCTGGACGGATCGGCGCTAGCCACGCAGCCCCCTGCTACGTCGGCTCTGCGCTGCGAGCAGCCGTTAACGCCATTTAGGACTGAGCTACCGGCACGTGTCGCGAGCCCGGCCAAAGAAGTATAGCGATGCCCAATTTGAAACCTGTCCGGGTGTGTGCCGTCTGCGTTCTGTGTAAGTTGGAAGTCTTCGAACCAAACAATGGCGGAGGCGCTCATGTGGCGCTCTTTCCTGCCGGAGGTCGGCGCAGTTCTGAGTGCAATGCTACGGCCTCAAAGTTGGGACGAATTGAAAGGCGTGCCCCAAGAGCGCAGCTCCGAGCAGTTTAAAGCCTCTTCAAAAGACCTTTAAAGACAGCCGCAGCCGGACATTTTGAACGGTTCGGGATGCGCTATAGCCGATTTTGAAATGGGAAGTGTCCCGTACTGCAATGCGAAGTGTCCCAAACTAACTCCAAAATTGGCACCAAAGGTGGGTGACCTCGGGTCCAGTACTGGAATATGAAGCAGGGCGCTCGTCGAGAAAAATTTGCTGCAATGGGAAGTGTCCCGCACTGCAAAACGAAGTGTCCCGCTACACCCGCCACATCTATTCTTGCAGGTCGAGTTTGCAGCAGCGCAGCTTGCTCTTGAGCCTCAGTGCGGCTATTAAATAAACGACCGTTCAATTCATACACGCCAGGGAGGACAGGACGTGGATTTTGCTTTGACCGAGGAACAAACCGCGATTTTTGATATGGCTCATGCATTTGGCCAGGAAAATATCGCGCCCTTTGCGCGCCAGTGGGAAGCAGAGGGCACCATCCCCAAAGAGCTATGGCCCCAGGTGGGAGAGCTTGGCTTTGGCGGGCTTTATGTGAGTGAAGAGACCGGTGGATCGGCGCTGTCGCGTCTTGATGCCACGCTGGTTTTTGAGGCCCTGTCGATGGCCTGCCCCTCTGTGGCAGCGTTTTTGTCGATCCACAATATGTGCGCCAAGATGCTGGACAGTTTTGCCAGCGACGAAATGAAGGCGCGCATCATGCCGGATGTTTTGTCGCTGAACACCGTGCTGAGCTACTGCCTGACCGAGCCAGGTTCTGGTTCTGACGCGGCCGCATTGAAGACCCGTGCCGAGAAAACCAATGAGGGCTATACCCTGAATGGAAATAAGGCCTTTATTTCGGGGGGCGGCTATTCTGACGCCTATGTCTGCATGGTGCGCACTGGTGACGACGGGCCAAAAGGAATTTCAACCGTTTATGTCGAAGACGGCACGAAGGGGCTGTCCTTTGGTGGGCTGGAAGAAAAGATGGGCTGGAAAAGCCAACCCACGGCACAGGTTCAGTTCGATGACTGCAAGATCCCAGCCAACAATCTGGTTGGCGAAGAAGGCAAGGGTTTTAAATACGCTATGATGGGGCTGGACGGCGGCCGTCTGAACATCTCGTCCTGTTCTCTTGGGGCCGCCCAGACTGCGCTGAACATGACGCTGCAGTATATGTCCGAGCGCAAGGCCTTTGGCAAATCCATCGATCAGTTCCAGGGACTTCAATTCCGCCTCGCGGATATGGAAATCGAACTGCAAGCGGCCCGTGTTTTCCTGCGCCAGGCCGCATGGAAGCTTGATCAGGGGGCGCCAGATGCCAGCAAGCATTGCGCCATGGCAAAGAAATTTGTGACGGAGGCTGGATCCAAAATTGTTGATCAGTGTCTGCAACTGCATGGTGGCTACGGCTATCTGGCGGATTACGGTATTGAAAAACTGGTGCGCGACCTGCGGGTTCACCAAATTTTGGAAGGCACCAACGAAATCATGCGAGTGATCGTCGCGCGCCATTTGCTGGCCGAACACAGCTAAGCACAGTAGAAACTTTCCCAAAGCCGCTGACCGGGTCTGCCGCCTTGGTACCCTGCTCAGCGGTGGTTTTGACTGGAAACCTGAATTGGCCAATTGCGAGGAAATATGAGCGATATCAATATTCGTGTGACGGGCCAGGCCGGTCGCATTACCCTCACCCGCGGCAAAGCCTTAAACGCCCTGTCATATGAGATGTGCATGGCGATCGACGCGGCCATGCGCCAATGGGCCACAGATGACGCGGTCAAACTGGTGGTCATTGATGCCGAGGGGGAGAAGGCCTTTTGTGCTGGCGGCGATATTGCCGAACTCTATGACACAGGCACAGCAGGCGATTTTGCCTATGGGCGCAAATTCTGGAGCGACGAATATCGTCTGAATGCTCTGATCTTCACATATCCCAAACCCGTTGTCAGCTTTCTGCAGGGCTTTACCATGGGCGGCGGTGTCGGCATTGGCTGCCATGGCACCCATCGCATCGTTGGCGACAGTAGCCAGATCTCTATGCCAGAAGCAGGCATAGGCCTTATTCCCGATGTGGGGGGCACCCTCATGCTCACCCTCGCACCCGGACGCCTGGGCGAATACCTTGGTATGACTGGTGCCCGCATGAAAGCCGCCGATGCCATCTATGCGGGTTTTGCCGATTTCTACATTCCGGAGAGTTTTTGGCCTGTGCTCATTGCCGGGCTGGAAAAAGAGGGGGACGCCGCCATTGTGGACGTGGCCTCGCAACAGCCCCCAGCTGGGACATTGCAGCCCCAGCAGGAAGACATAGACCGCTACTTTGCCGGTGAAACCCTGTCAGACATTCAGACCCTGCTGCAAACTCAGCCCAGCGAGTTTGCAGAGAAGACCCTAAAGACGCTGGGGCGCAATGCACCACTCTCCATGGCCTGCACCGTTGAGCTGTTGCACCGACTGCGGGAGAGCAACCTGAGCATTCACAAGGCGCTGGAGCATGAATACCGCTTCACCTATCGCGCCATGGAGAAGGGCGACTTTCTCGAAGGCATCCGCGCCCAGATCATCGACAAGGACCGCCAGCCAAAATGGCAATATGCAGAGCAGGATGTTCCAGCCACGGCAGTCAGCCAGATGCTGATGCCCCTGGGAGCTGACAGCCTGAGTTTTGAGGAGGAATAACACATGAAAATCGGATTTATTGGCCTTGGAAATATGGGCGGCCCAATGGCCGCTAACCTCGCCAAAGAAGGCCATGAGGTTCGTGGCTTTGACATGGCAGACGTCAAGGTAGAGGGCGTGACAATGGCAGCTTCTGCCGTAGAGGCCGCAACCGGGGCGGATGTGGTCATTACAATGTTGCCGAATGGCCAGATCCTGCGCGCCGTGGCAAATGACGTGGTGCCAGCCATGCAGGCCAGTGCCGCCCTGGTGGATTGTTCCACCGTGGATGTGGACTCGGCCCGCGCCATGGCTGAGCAGGCCACAGACGCGAACCTTCTATTTGTCGACGCGCCTGTATCTGGTGGCATCGGCGGGGCTGCTGGTGGCACTTTGACCTTTATGGCCGGCGGTAGCGCCGCTGCCTTTGCCAAGGCTGAACCGCTGTTTGACATCATGGGCCAGAAGGCCGTGCATTGTGGCGAGGCCGGCGCAGGCCAGGCCGCCAAGATCTGCAACAATATGGTCCTGGGCGTCACCATGATCGCCACCTGCGAGGCCTTTGCGCTGGCGGATAAGCTGGGCCTGGACCGTCAGAAAATGTTTGACGTGGTCTCCACCTCCTCGGGCTATTCCTGGACCATGAATGCCTACTGCCCTGCCCCTGGCGTTGGCCCGCAATCACCTGCAGACAATGACTACAAACCCGGCTTTGCCGCGGAACTGATGCTAAAGGACCTGCGGCTCAGCCAGCAGGCAGCAACCAGCGCCGATGCCGACACCCCAATGGGGGAACTGGCCCAGGCGCTTTATACGCAGTTTGTCGAAAACGAAGAGGGCACAGGTATGGATTTCTCAGCGATGCTGCCCCGCTTTGAAAAACGCGGTCGCGGATAAGCCCAGAGCCAGACGAGCACCGGTCGCTCGCGGATAGATACAGCCCTTCCCGCTCCTGCCTCATCACTGTTGAGGTGCGATTGGGGAGGGCTTTGAGGGATTGGGTCAAAAACCGATCCAATCTTAAGAATTTCTTCAATTTGATTAAAATTCAGAAAATTGGCACCGGGTTTCCACATTTCAGTCCAAGTTCGCAGCGAGACCTAAGGCTGGGTCACAGTGTTTGGGGCCCTTAACGGGTGCAGGATCTCAGATGCCGACGGCGACAGAACTCAATATCAATACCTCTGCCACAGCCAACCAAATGGCGCAGGAAATTTTTGGCGATGGCACCACGGTCGTCAGCGCCAGCTATTCCGGCGATGGAGCCTCGTCAGGCATCTATTCAGGCGCGGATACGACGGTTGCCGGTGTGGCCCCTGCGGACAGCGGAGTCATCCTGTCTACTGGTCATGTAGGCGACTTTACCAACAGCTCCGGCTCCACCAATACCAATACGTCGGGCAATACCAGCACCAATACCAGCGGCACCAATGGGGACAGCGATTTTAATAGTATCGCAGGTGCCGCCACCTATGACGCCGCCTTTATGGAGATCGACTTCATTCCTGACGGCGATGTGCTGACGCTGGATTTTGTGCTCTCCTCCGAGGAATACCCAGAGTTCTCCAACTCGCAGTACAACGATGTGGTTGGCGTCTGGGTCAACGGAGTCCAGGCGCAGGTCACCATTGGTGATGGCTCTGCCTCGATTGGCAATATCAACCAAAACGATACCCAAAATATCTACGTCGACAACACCGGCGATCAATACAACACAGAAATGGACGGGTTCACCATCACCCTGACCTTTACCGCTCCGGTAACTGCAGGTGCGGTGAACTCAATCAAGATCGGTGTCGCGGATGTGGCCGACAGCAGCTATGATACTAACCTTCTGGTGGCAGGCGGCTCGGTCCAAACCGCCTTTGTTGCCCAGGATGATCAGGTAGACCTGGCCTATAACACGACAAAAACACTGGATGTTCTGGCCAATGACATCGATTCGTCCGGCGGCACACTGACCATCACCCATATCAATGACATCGCCGTCACAGCCGGAGACACCGTCACCCTGGCCACCGGCCAGGAGATCACGCTGAACCCGGACGGCACGCTCGATGTTCTGTCTGATGGTGACGATGAAACGGTCTATTTCAACTACACCACTGAAAACGGCAGCGGTGACAGTGACACGGCCCTGGTGGAGATCAATCAGGCCCAGGCCTGTTTCATGGCCGGCACCCGGATCGAAACAGACCAAGGCCCGGTGGCCATCGAGGACCTGGAGCCTGGCATGATGATCCAGACCTATGATCACGGGTTTCAGCCGCTGCGCTGGATCGGCCACAGCCAAGTTCCGGTCACAGACACCACTGCGCCTATTCGCTTTGCCAAGGGGCAGTTTGGAGCTGACGCCGATCTCTGGGTCTCCCCCAATCACCGAATGCTGGTCACCGGCCAATTCGCTGAGCTGCTGTTTGGTGAAGATGAAGTTCTGGCCAAGGCCAAGGATCTGATCAACGATGCGGGCATTCGCCCCGATCTAAGCCTTGCGAGGGTCGACTACTATCATCTTCTGTTTGACCAGCATGAGATCCTCACCTCCCATGGTGTCTTGAGCGAAAGCTACCATCCCGGCCCACAGACCACCGCGGGCTTTGATGCCGAAACCCAGGCAGAGCTGTTTTCCCTGTTTCCTGAGCTTTGCCCAAAAAGCGGCGCGGGCTACGGTTTTGCCGCGCGCCCTGCCCTACGCCAATTCGAAGCCCACCTGTTGAACACTTACTTGAGCTAACCCCCGGTTTGATCGGCCTTAGTTTCTTCGGACCGGGAGAACAGCCCCATCAGGAGGCTTTTGGTCGCGTCATCCGCAGGAAACATCATTTCCAATCGCAGCTCTGACATGGCGAGATCACCCGTTGAGGTGAACTGGGTCAGGGTTGAAAACAGTTTCAGATCCAGCCCATTGAAACGGTAGTGGGTGGGAATTACAGCTGGCATTTGGTCCAAGACAGGACCGGACTGCGCCGCCACCCGCTGCTGCAATTGCGCCACGGCGCGTTGCAAAACCGGCGCCTTTCCCAGATGGGCCAGTTCGCTGCGCAGCCGCATCAATGTCAGCGCTTCGACCTCTGCAAGATTGACCAAACCACTACGCAGGGTTTCGTTTTCAGCCAGGGCGTCAATCAAACTATCACCCAACTCTATCCCAGCGCCAGTAAGCAGCGCAGCCGCTGGCGCGTTCATCGCTTTGAGAACCCAGTGATGATCAATTGCCATTGCAGGAAAGGGCGCGTGGCGCTCAAGCGTCCAAGTCACGGCTTGCTCCAGAGGCGCGCGATCCTGGTCCCTTAGCCTCTCACTGCCAAAGGCCGGAGCCAAGCCCGCCGCAAGCAAAAACTGGTTTTGCGCCGCCAGCGGCATCTGCAGCACCGCCCCCAACTGCAAAATCATGTCTCGACTGGCTCGGGCCCGTCCTGTTTCCAAAAACGAGACATGCCGGGCCGAGACCTCAGCCGAAAGCGCCAGGTCCAACTGGCTCATCCGGCGAATGCTGCGCCACTCTTTTAAGATCTCACCAACACTGCCCATCCTGCTCGCTTCCCCCCTTCTTTTGGCGACCTTATCCCTATCGCAACAGCAATTCACTTACCTCTGAGGTAATTGTTTTCAGACGTACCAGTTGAAAGGGTCCTGTCACCACTGAATAGGAGATTCCCGATGACCCATGACACTGCAACCAAAGCGCTGAAAGGCGCAGCCCTTGCGACTGTCCTCTTTGGACTGGCCATGGTGCTGGCCCTGATCACACCGCTTCGGGCCGTCTTTGAGATCTTTCTGGATCTGGTGCACTACCCGCTAGACGGGCAACAAGGCCTGACCAGCGATAGCGCCCATGTCCTGACTGCGATCTCTGGCGGGCTATTGGTCGGGCTCGGCGCTTTGATCTGGGGCATCACCCAAGAAGTCTATGCCAAGCGGCCCGATATCGGCGCGCGTATCATCCTGGTGGGTGTTTTTGCCTGGTATCTGCCAGACAGCTTTGGCTCCTACATGGTTGGAGCCTGGTTTAATATGGTTTTGAACACTGGCTTTCTGGCGATCTTTGTGCTGCCCATATTGCTTCACCGCCAATCCAGCAAGAAAACAGTTCTGGCCCAAGGCTAGAAAAACAATGGCCGGGGAAGCTCCCCGGCCATCGGCCTATTCAGCCGCGACTTTTTTGGCCGACAGCATTTCCTTCAGGTAATGCCCGGTATGGCTGCGTGGCTCTTTCGCGACGGTCTCGGGCGTGCCGACCGCAACGATCTCTCCACCGCCATCGCCGCCCTCGGGGCCAATATCAATGATCCAATCCGCCGTTTTGATCACATCCAGGTTGTGCTCAATCACCACCACAGAGTTGCCCTGATCAACCAGCTCATGCAGCACTTCAAGCAGCTTTTTCACATCCTCAAAATGCAGACCAGTTGTTGGCTCATCCAGAATATAGAGCGTCCGTCCCGTCGAGCGTTTGCTCAACTCCTTCGACAGTTTCACCCGCTGCGCCTCGCCACCGGACAGGGTCGTCGCCTGTTGGCCGACTTTGATATAGCCCAGACCAACCCGCATCAACGCGTCCATCTTATCACGAATAGAGGGCACGGCCTGAAAGAATTCCTGCGCATCTTCTACAGTCATATCAAGCACATCTGCGATACTCTTACCCTTGAACTTCACCTCTAGCGTCTCGCGGTTGTAGCGCGCGCCTTTACAGGTTTCGCATTCCACATAGACATCCGGTAGGAAGTGCATCTCGATCTTGATGACGCCGTCACCCTGGCAGGCCTCACAGCGCCCGCCTTTGACGTTGAACGAAAACCGTCCCGGTTTATAGCCGCGCGTCTTGGCCTCGGGCAGCCCGGCAAACCAATCGCGGATCGGGGTAAAGGCGCCAGTATAGGTGGCCGGGTTGGAGCGCGGCGTACGGCCAATGGCGCGCTGATCAATGTCGATTACCTTGTCCAGATGCTCCAACCCCTTGATGCTTTCGCAGGGCGCCGGTGTCTGGCGGGCGCCGTTCAATCGCATCGAAGCTGTCTTGAACAAGGTTTCAATGGTCAGGGTAGATTTCCCGCCCCCTGACACCCCGGTCACGCAGAGGAATTTCCCCAGCGGGAATTCTGCTGTGACATTTTTAAGGTTGTTACCAGTGGCCTTGACCACCTTCAGCTTCTTCTTGTTGCCCTTGCGCCGCTTGGCCGGCACCGGGATCTCGCGCACACCCGCTAGATACTGGCCGGTAATAGACGCAGCATCTGCCGTCACCTGCGCCGCAGTGCCGTGGCTGACCACTTCACCACCATGCACACCGGCCCCCGGACCGATGTCAAAGACATAGTCCGCCTGCCGGATCATATCCTCATCATGCTCCACCACGATCACAGTATTGCCCTGATCACGCAGGTTTTTCAGCGTGGTGATCAGCCGATCGTTGTCACGCTGATGCAGGCCAATAGAGGGTTCGTCCAACACATAGAGAACCCCAGTAAGGCCAGAGCCAATCTGACTGGCCAAACGGATCCGCTGGCTTTCCCCACCCGACAGGGTGCCACTTGAACGCGACAGGGTAAGGTATTCCAAACCAACGTTATTCAGAAAGCCAAGGCGCTCTCGGATCTCTTTGACGATGGCCCGGGCAATCTCCTGTTTTTGCTTGCTCAGGTGGTTGGGCACATCCTCAATCCAGGCCAGCGCCTCGCGGATGGATTTCTGCACCACCTGCCCCACATGGACACCGGCAATCTTGACCGCCAGCGCCTCTTCGCGCAGGCGATAACCGCCGCAGGCACCACAGGAGCGGTTGTTCTGATAGCGTTCAAACTCTTCGCGGATCCAGTTGCTGTCGGTCTCGCGGTAGCGGCGTTCCATATTGGGAATGACGCCTTCAAAGACGCGGGTCACCTCATACACCCGACCGCCTTCATCATAGCGGAAAGGGATTTCCTCCTCACCCGAACCGCGCAAAAACACCTGCTGCACCTTGGGGGACAGATCCTTCCACTGGGTGTTCTTGTCGAACTCGTAGTGTTTGGCGATGGCTTCAATGGTTTGCAGGAAATAGGGCGATTTGCCCTTGCGCCAAGGCGCCAGGGCGCCGTCGTAGATTTTCAGGCTTTGGTCAGGCACCACCAGGCGTTCGTCAAAGAACAGCTCAACCCCCAGCCCGTCACAGACAGAGCAGGCACCAAAGGGCGCGTTGAAGGAAAATAGCCGTGGTTCGATCTCGGGGATGGTGAAGCCACTGACAGGGCAGGCAAAATTTTCGCTGAAGGTCAGCCGTTCAGGATCGCCCTCGCGTGGGGCGGTCTCCAGGATGGCAATGCCATCGGCCAGATCCAGAGCGGTGCGCAGACTATCGGCAAGCCGGGTCTCCAGCCCTTCACGCACCACCAGGCGGTCCACCACAACATCAATGTCATGGCGAAATTTCTTGTCGAGAGTGGGCGGCTCGTCCAGCTCATAGAATTCGCCGTCGACCTTAACCCGCTGGAACCCCTGCTTGCGCAGCTCCAGCATCTCCTTCTTATACTCGCCCTTACGATCCCGCACGATGGGCGCCAGCAAAAAGCCCCGCGTGCCTTCCTCCAGCGTCATGATCCGGTCGACCATATCCTGCACCTGTTGCGCCTCAATCGGCAGGCCAGTGGAGGGGCTATAGGGCGTGCCTGCACGGGCAAAGAGCAGACGCAGATAGTCGTAGATTTCGGTTACTGTGCCAACGGTCGAGCGCGGGTTCTTTGAGGTGGTTTTTTGCTCGATCGAGATCGCTGGGCTGAGGCCGGAAATGTGATCCACATCGGGCTTTTCCATCATATCGAGGAACTGGCGCGCATAGGCGCTCAAACTTTCGACATAGCGGCGTTGGCCCTCGGCATAGATGGTATCAAAGGCGAGCGAAGATTTCCCCGACCCAGACAGGCCGGTGATCACCACCAGCTCATCACGAGGAATATCCACATCAATGTTTTTGAGATTGTGTTCGCGTGCGCCGCGCACCTCGATGGATTTCAACTCAGCCATACTGCCCTCGTGCCAAATACTCTGGCCACCACGGGTTCACACCGCTGCCAGTCTTCGCCCTACAGATAGGCAATGTCGCGCAAGACTCCAACAGAAAAATGAGAACGTTAGCGGAACATTTTCCCGTATTTTTTCCGCCGCACCCCAAATCTGGTGGCTCTGCCTATGCTCTGACATCTCCTGCAAGCGGGTTTACGCCTTTCGCTTCTGCGCGAGGAACTGGTGAACCAGAAACCCACCCAAGAACAGTGAAAGCAAAACCGTCATCAGCCCCTCAAATCCCGCGAGGCCAAGCGTCAGAACCATCAAGGGCGTCCCAATGGTATTGCCAAGGTTGCCCGCCTGGGCCAGAACGCCCCCGGCCTGCGCCCGCTCTGCATCGCCAAGGTTAAGCTGGGGCACCGAAGCAAAAGAGCCCCCCTGCACCAATCCCATCGCTGCGGCCAGGGCGATGCAGGCCAGCGGGTCTCCAGGCTGGACCCAAAGCCACAGCACGCCACAGGCCGAAAGCGCAAAGCCAAGCTGTGCCACCTTCACGCCAGCGATGTGGCGCAACAAAAAGACTCCGAGAATCATGGAGCTAGCAATGCTGGCCAGGGGCATGGCTGCCAGGACAAAGCGGCGCAAATCCTCTTCAATATAGGGGGGGATCACCGTCAGGACGGAAACAAAACAGCAGGTGTAAAACAGCCAGCCCGCTGCGGGGGCGACTTTCCAAGGGCTCCGATAAACGGGCAGATGCAGCCCGGGTAGGCTGCGCAGCGAGGGGAACTCCGTACGCGGAGGCACCGGAACATCCCGCAGTGCGATACCCAGCCAAAGCGCTAGGCCCGCCATGATCACCGCATGGGCCGCAAAGAGAGACAACAGGCCAAACCCCGCAACCAGCGGCAGGCCGAGCCAAGCCAGCAGGGTGAAAGCGACGCCAAAAAAGGTGCTCCACAGCGTCATCGCCAACCCGCGGTCGCGGTTAGAGCTGAGCGCCGCAATCAGTGTCGGCCCCGCAACCACAACGCCCAGATGCGATAGCCCCTCAATCAGTCGACTGACTAAAAACAGGCCAAAGGGGAGATGCAGTGCTTGCAGGGCGGACATCCCAGCCCCCACCCAAAGCGCCCAAACCAGGCTGCGCCGATAACCAAAGAAGTTGACAAACAGCCCCGCCACCAATCCAAAGATAATTCCCACGAGGCCCACAAGCGATACGGTAAAGCTGATCGAAGCCCCTGCATCTGGGTAGAGCAGTTCCATGCGATCAAAGATGATGCTGATTTTTCCGTATTGCGCTGCAACGCCAAGGCCTGCTGCCCAGATGGCAAAGATCATTGGCCAGTCTGTGGTGCTCCGCTGCTTTGCCATTGGCCGCCACTCCCTCAGGTTGAGGGCAGCTGCGCCCTGCCCCTAGACCTCACCTTTAGACCGGGCCACCTCTGAGTGCCAGCTCCGCAGGACTGCCATTTTGTCAGAATGGGACCATTTAGACAGGCCCAGAACCGCACGCACCGTCGAAAGGGTCGTGTTAGCAACAATTTCAATACTCATTCAAAACGCTCCAACTTACGATCCACAAGTTCGCAGACTTGCGCAGGAAATTGAGAGGAATAAGGCCAGAAGGGCGCAATTGCCGAGATTATCACAAAGGCTTTAGGTAGATTTTAGCGGTGTCTTAACATTCGAAAAAAGACGCGCGCCCCGAAAGGACGCGCGCTTTGCACTTACACTGTCGCTGGCGGGGCCAACCTACATGTGAATGACCCGGTCAAAGGCGTCGAGCACACTTTCATGCATCATCTCGCTCAGCGTTGGATGCGGGAAGACGGTGTTCATCAGGTCTTCTTCCGTGGTTTCCAACTGACGGCCCACCACATAGCCCTGGATCAGCTCGGTCACTTCGGCACCGACCATATGGGCGCCCAGCAGTTCGCCGGTTTTGGCATCAAACACGGTTTTGACCATGCCTTCGGCCTCGCCTAGAGCGATGGCTTTGCCGTTGCCGATAAAGGGAAAGCGCCCGACTTTGATGTCATAGCCAAGCTCTTTGGCCTTTGCCTCAGTATAGCCAACGCTGGCGACCTGCGGCTGGCAATAGGTACAGCCTGCAATGCTTTCGGGTTTCACCGGATGGGCATGTTTGCCACCGATCAGATCCGCCACCATGACGCCTTCGTGGCTTGCCTTATGGGCCAACCAGGGCGCACCTGCGATGTCGCCGATGGCATAGAGACCATCAACCCCGGTGCGGCAGTAGGCATCTGTCACCACATGAGTACGGTCGATCTTGACGCCAAGCGCCTCCAGCCCCAGGCCTTCGACATTGCCGACAATGCCCACGGCAGAGATCACCGTGTCGAACTCCTGCTTTTCAACTTTGCCACCAACCTCAATATGGGCGGTGACCTTGCCCTTGCCCCGGTCCAACTGCTTGACCATGGCTTTTTCCATGATCTTCATGCCCTGTTTGACAAAGGCCTTCTTGGCAAAGGCTGAAATCTCAGCATCTTCCACCGGCAGCACCCGGTCCATGACTTCTACCACAGTGGTTTCAGCGCCCAAAGTGTTGTAAAAGCTCGCGAATTCAATCCCAATGGCACCAGAGCCAATGACCAGGAGCTTTTTGGGCATCCGGGGCGGCACCAGCGCATCGCGGTAGGTCCAGACCAGATCGCCATCCCCTTCCAGCCCAGGCAGTTCCCGCGCCCGCGCGCCAGTGGCTAGGATGATATTCTTGGCGGCGAGCTCCTGCGTCCCCTTATCGGTTTTTACGCTGACCTTGCCCTTGGCAGGGATTGTCGCCTCGCCCATCACCACGGTGATCTTATTCTTCTTCATCAGATGACCAATGCCCGAAGACAGCTGTTTTGCCACCCCGCGTGAGCGTTTGACAACAGCGTCCAGATCATAGGTGATATTATCCGCACCCAGGCCAAACTCCTTGGCCCGCTCCATCAGATGAAACACTTCTGACGACCGCAGCAGGGCCTTGGTGGGGATGCAGCCCCAATTGAGGCAGATCCCGCCGAGATTCTCGCGCTCGACGATTACGGTTTTCAGCCCCAGCTGAGCCGCACGGATTGCGGCGACATAGCCCCCCGGTCCTGCGCCAATTACGATGACATCATAGGTTTGTGCGGCCATGGTCTTCCCTCACCAAAAGGATAAACATAAATTAGTTCACCGTTAAACTACTTTTCCACAAACTGCAAACACTCAGTCAAATCGGAGAAAAAGCGCCCCGAAAACCGCGCGCGCTCGCCCCTCACCCCCCAAAGTCGACACACCCTGAGGTGGAAAAGATTTTGCGGCGCTCTTTTTGTCTTTAGGAAAACATAGCCCTGTAGTTTCGCCTATACTAGCTAGAATTTCCGCCAGAATCGTAAAGAGATGCAACAGGATGACAAAGACAATTTTGAACCTCCTCAAAGCCCTGCTCAATGCCACCTTGCTGTTGCTGGCGCTCTGCTTATTCTTGGGCTGGCAGCTCTTCGCCTCTGCCCGCGGAGTAAGCGAGAATCTGGGCGAAATAAGTGCGCGCTTCACGCCGATCTATGATCAACTCCAAACGATGAATACGGAAATTACGTCCTTGAACCTAGTCCTGACCCAGTCTGAGGCCCCCGACAGTGCTGAGATGCGGTTCAGGCTCGCCAGACTGGAGGAGCAGCTGTCGCGGATCAATGCAGAGACCGAGCAAATGAGCGAATTACCTGCCCAAGTGGTGACGACCGCAATGGAGGCAGCCATGCAGAGCCTATCGGCCGAGATCGCGACGCGCCTGCCCCGCCTGCAAAACTGCGCTCCAGACGTCGCGGCCCTGCTGAACTAAAGAGTGAACTCGGAACTTTCTTAGGGGCAGCCGAAGAAAGCAGTCATGGTTAAACGGTTCAGCAATCGGGCCAAAAACAGGGAGCCGCTGAATGGCTCCCTGCTGTCGTCTATTAGCCTGCGGCCTGTAGGTTGCGCACGGTTGCTCCATAGCCGCCAGCGGTGACATAGTCTTTCTCAGGAGCGGTGCTGTTACGCAGCAAGACCTCGTTGCGATAGGGGAAGCGGCCAAACAGGCGGATCACCTCCCTATGGGCCCGCGCATGCAACATATTGGAGGCGCCACTTTTGGGCATGCGTTCCTTCATCAGCCGCACACAGCGCTCCTGATCGCAGAGGTTTTCGGAATGCATCAAAGGCAGATAGAAAAACTGGCGCGCAGGTTCGTCGATCTTCAAGTCCCACTTTTTCTGGATCGCATTCTTAGCGGCGCTCAGCGCCATCCGATCCGAGAAAAAGGCCTCACCAGTTCCACGAAACATATTGCGTGGGAACTGGTCCATCAGAATGATATAGGCCAGTGTTCCAGACGGATAGGTCAGCCATAGGGAAAACTTACCCTCACAGGCCGCCTCCCATGTGTCCTTGAACCGCGTTACGATTGTCTCATCCAGCGCATCTTCGGCCAGATACCAGCCTTTTTCTCCAACCTCATCCAGCCAAAATTTGAGGATCTCTTCGGGGCCCTGCATCGGTCCATCTCCACGTATTAATACTGAGGTTCAGTTCAGCCCCATTCGCCCGCTCTTTTCAAGTGACGCCGGGTCACTATTTGCAACATTTTGGCTTGATTGCTGAAATATTCCTCACAGACCCATAGGGTTAGCGCAATCAGCCAGCCTCATTGGCGGCTTCTTGCTCCTCGATCTCGGTTTCAATGGCGTATTCCTGGGCGAACTCCACCACCACAGGCGAGCCAGTGGGTGTCATGGGCGACATGATACCGGTCTCATCGGCGGGAATCGCCGCCCGCTGTGTGGTGCGGTAGAGCGCATAGACGGCCAGAGCGATTAGCAAGACCGCCATGAACAGAAAATAGCCAGAAGGTCCAAAGACCGCATCGCTCATGATCCAGCCAGTAATCAGCGGACCGGCAATGGCCCCCAGCCCGTTGATAAAGACCAACCCACCCGAGGCCGCCGCCATATCGTCATGATCCAGGTAGTCATTGGTATGGGCGATCAGCAGCGAGTAAAGCGGGTTGGACATACCGCCAATGAAGAAGGCCGCCAGCAACAAAAAGCTGTACTCCCCGCCCATCATCATACCCAGGATCGCAGCCCCGCCCCCCAGTGCAGAGACCGCCAGAACAAGCACCCGACGATCCATCCAGTCGGACATCCAGCCCAACGGGTACTGCAGGATGATGGCGCCGATGTAGAAGGTGGCAATAAAGATCGAAATCTGGGACAGGGTCAGCCCGGCTTCTGCAGCATAGACTGCGCTCATGCCAAACTGGGCTGAGAAGATGCCCCCCAGCAGGAACATGCCCACACAGCCAAGCGGCGAGACATCCATCAACTCGCGCAAGGACATGGGTTTGGTGGTTTCAAAGGCAGGCGTCGGCGAAATCGACAACAGGATCGGTGCAAAGGAGACTGAAATCACAACGGAGGCAATGACAAAGGTCTCATATCCTGCCGGGTCGCCTACCAGCATCAGCGCCTGGGCCGTTACGATCCCCATCGTCTGCACAATCATATAGAGGGACAGGGCCTTGCCGCGGTTTGCATTGTCCGAGGCATTGTTGAGCCAGCTTTCAGCCGTCACATAAACCCCGGAGAAGCAAAAACCAATCAAGGCACGGCCCAGCATCCAGGCGATCGGATTGGCCACAGCCGGATATAGAATCATAACGGCAGAGATCAGCGACGCCAGCGCCGCAAAGACCCGCACATGCCCAACCCGGCGGATCATATCAGGCGCCAGCCGCGAGCCCCCGAGAAAGCCGATAAAATAGGCCGACATCACAAAAGACATCTGCAGGGTCGAAAACCCCTCCATCGCGCCCCGCACACCTAGAATAGTGCCCTGCATGCCATTGCCAATCATCAGCATGCCCATGCCCAAAAGCAGCGCCCAAGCGCTCGACAAAACCTGCAGCATTGCGGTGACTCCTTTGCCGTCGGGCAGCTCCGCACTGAAACGCGTGTTCCAGCGGCTCCTGCCCGTCTGTTGTTTCTGACGAGGGCCCCTGAAGTCAGAGGCAAGTGTCGGTTAATGTAGGTCGAATGAAGCGGGTTACCCTACTCTGATCAGAGCGGATATTACCTGCGCTTGTCTAGGTTCATTCGCGTCACTTCTGCGGCGTATTCGTCTCTTGGGGCAATAAAAGCGACCCGTCGCCGTAAGAAAAGAAACGATACCGGCTGTTTACAGCGTGCTCATAGATCTCACGCACCCGATCCTGACCCATCAATGCCGAGATCAGCATCAGCAGGGTGGATTTTGGCAGGTGAAAATTGGTCATCAGCGCGTCTGCAGCATGGAAGGTGAAGCCTGGAAAAATAAAGATATCCGTCTCCCCCTCCCAGGG
Organism: uncultured Roseobacter sp.; assembly: GCA_913054455.1. GTDB lineage: Bacteria > Pseudomonadota > Alphaproteobacteria > Rhodobacterales > Rhodobacteraceae > Pseudophaeobacter. The sequence continues at coordinate 10,975 of CAJXIL010000024.1, read as the reverse complement.
CTGGACGGTACCATCACGCGCCGCACTTTCAATCAGCCGCAGGGCGGTGGTTCCGACAGGGATAACACGCCCTCCGGCGGCTTTGGTCGCGGCGATTTCGGCGGCGGCCTCAGCGCTGACCCGGCCCCATTCCGCATGCATCTTATGGCTGGTGACATCTTCGACCTTCACCGGCAGGAAGGTGCCCGCCCCCACATGCAAGGTCACATAGGTGAACTGCACGCCCTTGGCCTTCAGCGCCGCCAACAGGTCTTGATCGAAATGCAGCGAAGCCGTCGGCGCCGCGACCGCGCCTGAGTGGCGTGCCCAAACGGTTTGATAGTCTTCCTTATCTTGGTCGTCGGCGGCCCGTTTGGCCGCAATATAGGGTGGTAGTGGCATCGCGCCGGCAGCATTGAGCGCCGCATCGAAATCATCACCCTCAAGGTTGAATCGCAAAAGCCCCTGCCCCTCTGACACGCCAACCAGCTCGGCTGACAGGTCATCGGAAAACGCAACGGTTTCGCCGGTTTTGACCTTCTTCAAGGGCTTCAGCAAGGCAGACCAGCTGCCATCTGCTTTGGGGTCTAGCAGGGTCACTTCGATCTTGGCCGCCATGCGCCCCTGTGCTGTATCGCGATGGCGCAAACCAGACAGCCTTGCAGGGATGACCTTTGTGTCGTTCAGAACCAGCCGATCCCCCGGCTGCAACAGGTCAACAAGATCACCAACATGCCCATCCATCATCTGGTCAGGCGTGGCCACGAGCAAGCGCGCCGCGCTGCGCGGCGTCGCCGGGCGGGTGGCGATCAAGTCATCGGGCAGGTCAAAATCAAAATCACTCAGTTTCATGGCGCCCCTTTAAGGCCTTTATCCCGGCTTGGCTATGGCTGTCGCATGCAACAGGCGCGACAAGGCTCTAAGGGGCTTCACCGGTCCCCGCCCCTAGAGCTGGGCGGCTCCGGCTGGGATTGTGATTCTTCTGCCTGCACGCCTGGAACGGTTGGTGCCTTGCCACGAAAAATCTCGCGGAACATGCCAGGGGCGAGGGCCGACAGCGGATTGACGCTGACCTTTGGGTCATCCGAGGTGCCTCTTAGCTTAAAGGCAAAGCCAAACAGCCCCTCCCCCTTGCGGGCAACCACCCGGCCAATGGCATTGATGATATAGATCGGCGAGATCACACCACGCATGTTCAGCGCGCCTGTTTTCAGATCATAAATCCCATCCATCGATAGCCCCAAGGAGGGGCCAACCGCGCTGCTCTCATGCAGCACCAGATGGGTAGAGCCGAGCCTGAACTTTGCCTCCATTCCGGTGAACAGAATGCCCCCCCCAGACAGTTCATCCAGCAGTCCAATGACGCTGATCGCATTCAACAGCGCCGCCATGGAGGGGGCATTCTTGATCCGGGTGTTCTTGATTTTGATCTCTCCGTCATATTCTCCGGGTTGTTTTGACGGCAGCAAAGTCATGTCAAAGCTCCCGCCCCGCCCATGTCGCAGGATGCCTGCGGCCTGAAAGACCCCCCCCGCGTCCTCCGAACGGATCCGGGTGGCGACCCCGCCTGGCTTTGGAACCACAACGCCAGAAACCGGCGTGGCCCCATTGAGGTTGCCGGTGAATTGCCCATTCAACCCGCCACGTGTCGAGAACTTTCCCTGAAAGCTGGTCAGGGCAATGCTTTCGGTGACCTGCAGGCGGTCGAGCCGCATGGTGATGGGGCCAGTCTGCGAACTGCCGCCTGAGCTGCTGCCGCTTTCCCCGGAAAACGGAGCCCTTTGCAGATCAAGCGTGCCGCTGGTAATGCGCGTTTCGGCCAAACCGTTGTTCAGGCCAATAAAGCTGACAGCCCCCCGCATCCAGTTGCCAACAGTAACTGTGCTCAGGTTTGCTTGTTTCAGCCCGCCATTTTCCTTGGTGCTCACCCAGCCCCGCGCCTGCAAGCCCGGCGCCTCAAGCGCAAGCCTATCGATCTTCACCGGGGTCGACAGGGTCACATCCATATCCAGACGCCCCGGGGTCTGCGGGGGCTTGCGCCAACTGATCTGCGGTATGCGCAACGCCGTCCCCACCAGGTCAGAAGAGAACTGCAACTGCGGCGGTTTGTTGGGGACAAGATCAAGCTGGTAACGGCCCTGTCCCTGGCCTGAAAGCGTGCCGCGGGGCAGGCCAATCTGTAGGGTATCCAGGGCCTCTTGGCTGATTTCCACCTCACCCGTCACCCGACTGGCAGGGCTCGCCTTTGTCCCGACTTTCTGGCTCCATGTGGCGCTGACCGGAATTCCGGACAGGCTACCTGCGCCAGAGAGATTCACCTGCCCCTGATCACCGCGCAGCGCCAGAGACTGCGCCGCCACCACATGCCCAGGGACCAGCGTCTCGCTCTCCACCCCGGTGACCGTGCCTTGATAGTGATACAGGATTTCCTCTGGCGCGACCTTTGGTTTCAATGGTAGCGCAAGCGTCCCCACAACGTGCAACTGCCCTGCAGCCAGATCAACAGGCAGCCGCGCTTTGTCCATTATCGACAGTGGGGGGCGATTGAGCAAAGACAATCCCGCTGTGACAGAGCCCTGGGCCACCACGCGGGCGATTCCTGGCGTGCCATCCCGCACCGAGGTATCTGGAATGATAAAGGAGGTCCCCGCCACCTGCACCGCGCCACCGTCATCTGCCGTCACGACTCCGTCAGAAGCCACAACAACCATCCGCGTATTATAAAGGCTGAAATGACCGGCGCCGCCGCGCACGCGCGGCATGTGCTTTTGGAATTTGACTTCGGCCCCGGTAAAATTTGCATCCAAGGCGTAAAACGGCTTGGAGCGCCCCTTGCCACGCAGGGCAAAGTTCACGTCCTGAGCCTGGGCCTGAAAGATGTTCTCCACCACCCATCGGCGTGGTTTTTCCGCCGCCCCGGCGGGCCAAAGTGATTTCACTTGCGCCAGATCCAGGCGGTCAGAACGCGCATTCAGCGCATATTCCCATCCCTCGGGACCAGTCTGCAGCCGGCCATCCAAACGGATCTGCCGCCCCTCGTGTTCGACCAGCATTTCCCCAAGCTGAAAGCGGAAAGGGGCGGGCTGCAACCGAAAGTCCGCGGTAACACCTTGGAAAATCTGGGGCTCTGCATAGAGCCCGCGCGGGTTGAGAGTGAGGTCGGTGAACTGCAACTGCCCCACCAGATCTGTCAGGCGGCCATCGCTAATTCCTGCAAGCTCCGCATTGCCCTCCATCGTCCCCGATCCCCAGCCGCTGTTGATCTTCAGCTCGTCAAACTGAAGGCGCTGCTCAAGCGGAAAAAATGTAAAATAGCTGTGGGCGCTGTGGATCGGAATTGGCAAAGCTTCGGGCGCAGGCTGTATAACGCCCCGGCCGATCTGGAGGCCGGCAGAGAGCGGCAACAGGCCGCCATCACTGTTGATGCCGCCGCGCAGGGACCCGGAAATAGAGGTGCGCAGGACCTGCAGCCACCCAAGAGCCGGCGTCTGCACCGCGATATCTTCACTGGCAATATCGCTGATGAGAATCCCGAACTCTGCAGCGGCATCGCCAATATCTGATTTGTAGTTGGCCTCAACTGCGCCGACGTCTTGGCGACCGCTCAGCACGGAAAACCCAGAGGAAATCGTCAAGGACTGGGCCTGACGTGTGAAACGCACATGCCCGCCGTCCAGGGTCCAAACCCGCCCCAGCCGCGCATCCTCGTAGCGTAGCGTGACCCCATCAGTGGCCACTTCGGTCAGCGAGGACAGAACCGGCAATTCAAATTGGCGATCCCATTGCTCGATCAATTGTGGCAGGTTCGCAGCCTGTCGCAATGGCGACCCGCCCTCAGAGAGGCTGAGGGCGATTCCATCAGATTCGCGGCGTAAATTGGCGTATAGACCGCTCAGATAAATACGTTTGGGCTGGATCGTCCCCTGCAGCAACGGCCGCATGGCCATTGAAATTTCAGCATCGGCCAACTGGACAATCGGCGAACCATCTGCCGCTCGTAATGTGACGTCACGCATACCAATCCGGGGGCGCCAACCACGGTTCATCACAAAGTTAATTTCGCCAAATTCCAGCTGCAGCCCATTCAGCTCCTGCTCGATCCGAGTCTCTAGGCGTTGGCGCAGCCACTGTGGCGCATCCATCCTTGTGCCAATGCCAAAATAGATCGCCCCCGCGCCGAGGAAGCAGAGCACCGCCAGCAACCGGATGGACCAGCGCAGCACATGCAAGGACCTGCGCCTGCGCCTTGGCGCAGGCTGCCCCACCAGTTCCTCGACTTGGCGTGCGACGAGGTCCTCATTTTCCTGAACCGGTTCGATCAGTGTTTATCCTTTGGCCACGATGGCATAACAATATCAGACAGCCCTTGCCAAACAGTTCGTGTTCGGCCCCGTGAGCGCCAACCGTTTGGGACCAAACCTTTCAGGAGACCACATAAATGCTCGATGCAACTGATCAGGCCCCTTTGTTTTGCCTGCCCCGGGATGGCGGCGGTGAAATCTCTATTGCAGAGCTGAAAGGCCAAGCCGTTGTTTTGTTTTTCTACCCCCGCGATGATACCCCGGGTTGCACCAAAGAATCCATCGGGTTTTCCGCCCATCTGCAAGCCTTTGCCGATGCCGGGACCTCTGTGTTTGGAATTTCAAAGGACCCGGTGTCAAAGCACGATAAATTCATCGCAAAGCATGACTTGACCGTGGCGCTCCTGTCCGATGCTGAGGGCAGCGCCTGCGAGGATTATGACGTTTGGAAAGAGAAAAACATGTATGGTAAGAAACACTGGGGCATTGAGCGCTCAACCTTTTTGATCGACGCTGAGGGGCGCATTGCACGCCTCTGGCGCAAAGTTAAAGTCCCCGGACATGTGGAAGAGGTCCTGGAGGCGGCGCAAGCCCTGGCGGCCAAGGGGTGAGATCACTCAGTTTAGTTTTCTCCAAGACCGCATGGGGTTAAGTGAGGCTCTGCCTCACACTCCGGAATATTTTTTGAAAGATGAAAAAGAGGCTAGGACTTGTGGCTCACAGAGCTCTGGCTCCCCAGCCTTCTGTTTCAAATTTTTGCCCCTTGTTGCGAGGATTTTCCATGAACGCTCCGCTTTCCCTTGCCCAGATGGCCAATGAAGTGCTCACCACCGCAGATGGCGCCGCCAAGGTCTCCCTGTCCCGCCGTCACGCCGCAGCCTGGTTTGCTGCCCGAAAGCAGGATCCTTGTCCTATCGAGATTGGCACGGCCAATCCGCCACTACATCCAGCCCGACCGGAAAAGCCTGAACTCCTGAACCCGCGCGACGTGCCAAAACGCAAGCCCGGCAGCGAGGCCGGGCGCATTGCCATGCTGCATGCGGTCGCCCATATCGAGCTCAATGCGGTGGATCTGCATTGGGACATTGTCGCCCGATTTTCGCATGTGCCCCTGCCCATTGGCTTCTTCGACGACTGGGTCAAGGCAGCGGATGAGGAATCCAAACACTTTGGCCTGATGTGTGACTGTCTGGAAAGCCTGGGCAGTTACTACGGTGCGCTGCCAGCACACCGGGGTATGTGGCAAGCCGCCGAGGATACCGTGGATGACCTGATGGGGCGCCTAGCGGTGGTCCCGATGGTGCTAGAGGCGCGCGGACTAGACGTAACCCCGGGTATGATTAAGCTTTTTCAACAGGCCAAGCTCACCCAGGCGGTTGACGCATTAGAGGTGATCTATTCAGAAGAAGTCAGCCATGTTGCCTACGGCTCAAAGTGGTTTTACTTCCTTTGTGGCCGAGACAATCTTGACCCAAAGGAGGTCTTTCATGCGCTTGTGAGCAAATATTTCCGCAGCCCTTTGAAGCCACCTTTCAACGAGGAGAAACGTGCTGATGCCGGTATTCCGCCAGATTTCTACTGGCCGCTGGCGGACCAAATCAAACCAATCGCCGGCGTCTGACTTGAAATCCGAGCGGGGTCCGGACACATCAGCACGACTTGGGTCAGGCCTTTGTCCCATGCTCTGCAAGCCTCAGTCAAAGTGCGACAAGCATCTATCAAAGAGGGCATAGGTGCGGAGGCGGACTCGAATTGACCCAGTCGCGGCCATTGGCGGTATTTCGCTCAAATTGGTCTCTTGCCCTGGCAAATCAATGAGACAACAGCCAAAAATCGCCTTCACACTTGCTCGTCGCGGCCTGCATGGCTAAAGATTTTGCGCAGAGTTCTGCAGTCGGGGATGGCGGCGGCTCTGCGATGGGGATGGGACAAGGATCAGAACGTGCGGACACGTCTGGCTATCAGGATACATGCATTTCTGGAAAGTCGCTTTCCGGAACGTCGGGTCTTTTTGAAATCTGACACAGACACCCGCTTTGTGCGGTTGCGACCAGGAACACAGTTGGTAGCGATCAGTGGTGTCGTTCTGTTTGTGGCCTGGGCCATTGTCGCCACTGCCATCGTCTTGATGGACAGTATTGGCTCTGGCAATTTCCGTGAACAGGCCAAGCGGGACCAGTTGACCTATCGCGCCCGGCTGAATGAAATTTCTAATGAGCGCGACACCCGCGCCGAAGAAGCCCTAGCAGCGCAGCAGCGGTTTAATGCCGCTCTGGCGCAGATCTCGATGATGCAATCAGAATTGCTCAGCTCAGAGACCCGACGCCAGGAATTGGAAACTGGTATCGAAGTGATCCAGACCACCCTGCGGCAGACCATGACCCAGCGGGATGGCACCCGGGCTGAGCTGGAAGAGCTGCGAGAGAATACCAAAGAAGAGTGGTCTACGCCGTTGGCCGCCGCCGCCGCGCCCTTGCAGATGGACTTCCTGTCGACCGCTTTGTCGGAAACGGCAACCGAGCGCGACCAGATCGAAGCCGACGCCCAAGATGCCCTGCAGCAGCGCGCTGAAATGGAGCTGGAGCTGGAGCTTCTGAACGAGCGCAACGACCAGATCTTCCGTCAGCTTGAAGAGGCCGTCGCCGTCTCCGTCGCCCCATTGGACAAAATGTTCAAAAATGCTGGCATGCCGCCAGATCGTATTCTGGAACAGGTGCGACGCGGCTACAGCGGTCAGGGCGGTCCGCTCACCCCTTTAGCCCTGTCCACCCGCGGTGAAGAACCCTCTGCGGATGAGCTGCGTGCCAACCAGATTCTCAATCAGTTGAACCAGTTGAACCTCTATCGTATGGCGGCGCAGCAGGCGCCTTTCGCCAGCCCAGTTAATCTCAATCATGTGCGCCAGTCATCAGGATATGGCTACCGGCGCGATCCCAAAACAGGTGGTCGCCGCCTGCACAAGGGCTCCGATTTTGCCGGGCGTACCGGCACCGATATTTTTGCCACGGCCGATGGCATCGTCACCCATGCCGGCTGGCAATCCGGCTATGGCAAACTTGTTACCATTCAGCATGCCTTTGGGATTGAGACGAAATACGCTCATAACTCAAATCTGCGCGTTAAGGTTGGCCAAAGGGTCTCGCGCGGCGATCACATTGCTGATATGGGTACCACCGGACGGTCCACCGGCACCCACCTCCACTATGAGGTAAGGGTCAATGGCAAACCCGTAAACCCGATGATCTATATCAAGGCTGCAAGAAATGTTTTCTAAGAGCAAAATCAACGAGCCCGGACCTAAAGCCGAGGCAACACCAACAGCGGCCCCGGCGGCCTCCTCCGCGCCTGCTGCTGCCCCGGCCAGCGATTACAAGCCCTCTGCCCCAAAGGCAAAGCCCCCCGCATCGCTGCTCAGCTCGGATCTGCACATTACCGGCAATCTGAAAACCTCAGGCGATATCCAGGTTGAAGGCACTGTCGAAGGCGATATCCGCGCTCATCTGCTGACAGTTGGCGAAACCGCAACTATCAAAGGCGAAGTGATCGCTGATGACGTTGTGGTCAATGGCCGGGTTGTTGGCCGTGTCCGTGGCCTGAAGGTGCGTCTGACCGCCACCGCCCGTGTCGAAGGTGACATCATCCACAAAACCATCGCAATTGAGAGCGGTGCCCATTTTGAGGGCTCGGTCCAGCGGCAAGATGACCCGCTGACCCCAGGCGGTAAAAAGGCAATGCCTGCCGCCGCTCCCGCGCCCTCCGCTGCCGTGAAAGCGGCCACAGCCGCTGCTAAGGCCGAAGGCTAAGACAACGATCGATTGGCCATGCCAATTGACAGTCAAATTTTGAAAAGGCATCGAAACCTGTTTCGGTGCCTTTTTTTGTGGCTTCCATCCTCTCGCAAGGCAGAACAACCCAGGAGGGTTTCCATACCTTTACATTCCTAGGCTCATTCGTATTAATCAACCTTAATGTGAATTAGATTTGGAATTTAGGAATATGGTCAAATTCGTTACCAATGATCCAACGGGCGCATGGCGGGACAATTTAATAAACGGCAGTGACTACGATTATCTCACAGAAACGTATCGAAGCACGACCACGATCATCGTGAGTGGCAGCAATGGGGCTGGGATCGTCTACAAAGGGAATTTTTCCTCTTACTTTACAGACCTATGGACCGTCACCTCGTATTCCTTCACCCAAAACGGGGTGGCGAAATACACCGTTTCAGATTTTAATGTACCGCTTTCGGAACTGGGCAGTGTTGGGTCACCTGCAACGCTAGATGGAAACGATAGCTTTGTTTCCAACATGAGAGTGGGGGAACTATTTGTTGCCTATGGTGGCAATGATACCATTGATGCGGGATCAGGTAATGATACCATCTACGGCGGTACCGGTGTTGATAGGGTCATTATTGCAGATCACTTTTCAGATGCTGATATTTCTAACTATGGGTCCTCTATCCAAGTAGACTCCGCAGATGGGATTGATCGGCTTAATTCGGTTGAACTCATTGAATTTCAGGATAAAACCATCTCCGTGCAAAGCGGATCTTCTGGTACAAACATCTTAACCGGCAATGTTAGATCGGGCGTCATAGATGACTTCATCTTTGCCGGGAGCGGCAACGATGCGGTTGCCGGGATGTCAGGCAATGACACCCTCTGGGGCCAAAGCGGCAATGACACCATCCAAGGCAACCACGGCAGCGATAAACTGTTTGGTGGGGATGGCAATGACAGCCTGCTCGGCGGCACAGGGCGCGACCTCTTGGTCGGTGACCTCGGCGATGATCTGATGAAGGGCGGCAATGGCAATGACCGTTTGCTTGGCGGTGTTGGCAGGGACACAATGTTTGGCGATCTGGGCGCGGATCGTTTGTTCGGACGCAGTGGCAGCGATGAGCTTATCGGTGGCCACGGCTGGGATCAGCTCTATGGCGGCAAGGGCCACGACACCCTGAATGGACAGGTGGGCAACGACACTTTGCACGGTGGTGCGGGTGCAGATCGCTTTGTGTTCCACCGGGGCCATGGGGATGACACCATTCTGGATTTTGCAATCGGCCAAGACAAAATCGTCATCGGTCGCGGTGCGTCTTGGTTTGGCCAGCTGGATTTTGCGCAGCAGGGCGATGACGTTTTGGTGTCCTTCTCCGACGTGACGATCCTGGTCGAAAACGTGACAATGGCAGAGATTCAAGACGCAGATAACTTCTTGTTCTAAGTCTTTTCGCGGCACTTGATAGCTGCGTATTCGCCTAGATGCTATTTCAGCCGCGCCAAGCTCCCTTGGTGCGGCTTTTTATCTTCCCAGACTATCCACGACGCGGCCCAAAGATGTAAAACACACAGCTATTGGTAGAATCATTTTGGAGTACCACATGCCATTTATTCTTGGCGCCGTCGCGATCATGGCGGCTGCATATTTCTGGATCCAGCGGGCGCGAAACGCCGCTGAGATGGGGCATGAACTGCTTGATGCAGCAAATGACATCCGCCTCGCCGCCCGCAGGTTCGGATTTCGCCGCCGCAATAACATGCATCCCGCCGAGACAATTGAGGACCCAAAGATTGCACTCGCAGCGCTTGGGGCCAGTTTCTTGGAACTCGACGACTACCCAACCGCCGAACAAAAAGAAGCCCTGATACGGGGGCTGCTTGAAGAGCTGAAAATCCCCCATGAAGAAGCGGAAGAGCTTGTCTTACTGGGGCGATGGATCATGGGAGAATGCGGCGGCGCACAACAGGCCGTCGCGCGCTTGACAAGACGCCTTTTCAAATTGAGCAAGCAAACCCATTTCAATGCACTGATGAATATTATCCAAGCCATCGCCAAATACGGAAGTGGCGCGCTTTCTAAGCCACAAAAAACCGCGCTGGAAGATGTCCAACGCGGTTTGAAAATTCGCTGATGCCCAAGCTCTCCCCAGCGGTTTTTGCTGGGGAGACAAGAACTTAATCAGTAACGGTCACTTTGCTCATCATGTCAGGTTTGCCGACAACAGCGCCATTGCCGCCAGTGCCCCGCTTGATTGCATCGACCACATCCATGCCTTCGGTGACCTGACCAACTACAGTATATTGACCATTCAAGCCGTGGTTCGGCCGGAACATAATGAAGAATTGCGAATTGCCGCTGTTCGGGCTCATCGAACGCGCCATCCCGACAACCCCCCGTTCATAGGAGTAATCCGAGAATTCTGCAGGCAGATCGGAACGATCAGAACCGCCCGTACCAGCGCGGCTCAAATCGCCCCCCATCAGGCCATACTGAACATCGCCAGTCTGCGCCATGAAGCCATCAATGACACGGTGGAAAACCACCCCGTCATACTTCCCTTCAGCGGCCAGAGCAGTGATCTGTTCCACATGTTTGGGGGCCAAGTCTTCGAACAGGTCGATTTTGACGGTGCCATTGGCCTCGCCCTCGATCTGAATTTCCAGCCCCGCAGCCAGCGTCGAGCTGGCCAGCAGGGAAAACGCCGCAGCCAGCTTAAACATCTGCGGCCACCTTGACGCTGATCATGCGATCAGGATTCGCAGGGGGTTCGCCTTTAACGATGGCGTCGACATGCTCCATGCCCTCAATGACCCGACCGTAAACGGTGTATTGGTTGTTGAGGAAATGGTTGTCCTTGAAGTTGATGAAGAACTGCGAGTTGGCCGAATCCGGGTTGGCAGAGCGCGCAG
>CAJXIL010000023.1 GCA_913054455.1 uncultured Roseobacter sp. | reverse complement strand
ATGGCTCGACCCAGACGGTGCAGATGGGCAAGGATATGACCATTCTGGACGCCGCCTTGGAAAACGCCATGGATGCTCCTTATGCCTGTAAGGCGGGGGTGTGCTCGACCTGTCGCTGCAAGGTGATCGAGGGCGAAGTGGATATGGTCGCCAACCATGCTTTGGAAGATTACGAGGTCGAAAAGGGCTATGTGTTATCGTGCCAGGCCTTCCCAGTGACCGACAAGGTTATTGTCGATTACGATCAGTAACGTCTTTAAACGGAGGGCTATTTCATGAGCGAAGACATGAGCATCGAGAGCTACCTCGCCAAGGGCGGCGTGTTGAGCAACCCTGCCAATGTGCCGCCGCGCTACCGGGCCGCGCTGCTGAAGCTGATGGCCACCTTTGTGGATAGCGAGCTGGCAGGTGCCGCAGGCTTTGCCGAAATCATCAACGAAGGCCCCGGCATCAAGGCCCGAATTGCAGCCGCCAAGATCGTGCTGGAGAAGAGCGACAACGCAGACCGCGTGCTGCGCATCATGGGGGAGTTTGGCGCCGATACCGAACGCTACGCCGATCACCACCCCTGGACTGCACGGCTTAAGCGCGACGCCGATATCGGACAGCGACGCTCGGACCACGACATGCGGCTGGCCGTGTTTAACTATCCGCTGGAAGGCTGGGCAGATGCGGTGGTGATGAACCTGCTGATGGGACGCGCCGTGGCGGTGCAACTGGCCGAGTTCTCGCTGATCTCCTATCAGCCCTTGGCCGAAGTGTTTCGCGCCCTGGCCCCGATTGAGGCCCGTCATGCGGAGCTGGCCGAAGAAGGCCTGGAACGGCTGATTGAGGAAACAGGCAAGGGTGATCTGCAGGCATCCGTAAACTATTGGTGGCCAAGGGTCGCTGCGAGCTTTGGCAGCGAAGCCTCGGACAAGTTCGAAGGGTTAAAGGCTCAGGGCCTGCGCCGCACATCCAACGGCGAGCTCAAAACCAGGTGGCAGGCCGAAGCCGGAGCAAGACTTGAAAAACTGGGGTTGAAACAGCCATCCTAGCCAGCCGCTCAGCCCGAGCCAATTCTGCGGGGTAGATCACGGGATCTGTTTCACAAGCGCCCTGATTAGCACCCCTGCCAAATTCGCCCGCCGGGGGACTTGATGCATCAAAGATACCTCGCCCCTGTTGGGCCCGGCGCGCCTGACGGCGCGCGCAGTTGCGCCTGTGGCTTGCCCTCCGAATTTGCGCAATAGAAAGCACCTGACTGGAAAAAGGTCTGGCTCTATGACCCTTTTACTCCTAGTTTCACCACAGGCTACACACAGGGGGACACGATGGCGGCAGGACAGAATATTCGCACCTATTTTCAAGGTCAGTGGCACGACAGCAATCTTGCGCTCGTGAAAGCGGCAGACCACGCAATGTGGCTTGGGTCCACTGTGTTTGATGGCGCCCGTTTCTTTGATGGGATGACCCCGGATTTGGATCTGCACTGCGCTCGCACAAATGCATCGGCTGAGGCGTTGATGATGCGCCCAACAGTTCAGACCGATGATATGGTGGCAATCGCCAAAGAAGGGCTGCACAGGTTTGCGCCCGGCGCTGCTGTCTACATTCGACCCATGTATTGGGCCACCGACGGGGATGAAACCACCATCGCCCCAGATCCAGACAGCACTGAATTTGCGCTCTGCCTAGAGGAAATCCCCATGGCACCTGCCGCAGCCAGCGCGACCCTGACCCGCACAAGCTTTCGCCGCCCAGTGCTGGAAAGCTCGGTCGTGAACGCAAAGGCTGGATGCCTTTATCCCAACAATGCGCGGATGCTGCGTGAAGCACGCCACAAGGGATTCAGCAATGCACTGGCGCTGGATGCCATGGGAAATGTGGCAGAGACCGCTACTGCGAATATCTTTATGGTGCGCGACGGGGAAGTTTTCACCCCAATTCCAAACGGCACATTTTTGGCCGGAATCACACGTGCGCGCCATATCGCCAATCTACGTGCGGATGGGGTCACGGTACATGAAACCGTGCTGAGCCTGCAGGATTTTGAGACCGCCGATGAGGTCTTTTTGTCAGGCAATATGAGCAAAGTGACCCCGGTCACTGCTCTTGACGACCTGAAATATGAGATCGGGCCGATAACAAAACGGGTCCGGGATCTTTACTGGGATTGGTCCGCAGGTCAGTAGCAAGGCATCCGCGACAGGCTCGCTGCTTCTCTAGGCTGTCCCCGTTCCTCTCCAAGTCGCACCCGGTTCCTATTGTGGGCGGCGCCGCGTAAGCGGCGCCAGGCCCAACTGTGAGTGGGATCGCAGATCACATGGAACAGGCGGGAGCCCCCCTTTGTATTTTCGTCACCACCTCCAGTAGATAGCCTCTGGCGCCACTTGGATCATTTCGATTATTGCACAGCCCTATTGTTGCACAGCTACGAATGCGTCATGATCTTCAGTGGAGCAACCAGAGGCCAAAAATGCGCAAATTCCTTGTTGTACTGGATGACAGCCGTGAATGTCTGAACGCAATGCGTTTTGCCGCGATGCGTGCGGCAAAAACCGGAGGCGGTGTCGCCATCCTCTCCGTCATCCCGCCAGATGAATTTAATCACTGGATAGGCGTCGGTGAAGTCATGCGGGAGGAAGCCCGCGAACGTATCCACGCCCATTTTGAAGTCTTTGCAAAATGGATGCGGGATCGCCAGGGCGTTGACCCAGAGCTGATCATTCGTGAAGGGGAAGCTGTTCCTGAAATCATGAGCCAGATCGAAGCCGATTCCGAAATTGGCGTCTTGGTCCTGGGTGCAGGAGACGACCGAAAGGGCCCTGGCCCGCTGGTCAGTCAATTGAGCAAATCCTCAGGAAGCCTGCCTGTTCCCATAACAATCGTGCCGGGTGACCTGTCCAAGGACCGACTGGAGGCCATCACCTAAGACAGGCGCGCGCCGCTTGGGTGTCCCACTGTCGCCTTCACCGCGCAAGCCATCAAGACCACTGCGCTGGGGGCAATTTGGTTACCAGGCTTGCCCTATGGAGTTTGAAAAACATTGCCTTTGAAATCCTCAAAGGGGATTGTGCAACGGGGCGGGCTAACTTAGAATAATTCTAAACCTTGACTTGATGCCCCTTCGGGCGCATATCCCACAGATGCTTTTGGAGGCCCGAGATGTTCATTCAGACCGAATCCACACCCAACCCAGCGACCTTGAAATTTCTGCCAGGGCAGACCGTTCTGGACGCGGGAACAGCAGATTTCCCCAGCGCTGATACCGCAGGGAGCTCGCCACTGGCCACGCGTATTTTTGCCGTCTCCGGCGTCGCGGGTGTTTTCTTTGGCAATGATTTTGTCACCGTCACAAAATCTGATGAGGTGGAATGGGACCATATCAAACCGGCCATTCTTGGCGCCATCATGGAGCATTATCAGTCTGGCCAGCCTATCGTAGACGCGGGCGGTGAACAGTCCTCTGGGCACGCCGAACACACCGGTGAAAACGGCGAGATCGTTGATCAGATCAAGGACCTTCTGGACAGCCGCGTGCGGCCTGCGGTAGCGCAGGATGGTGGGGATATCACCTTCCATGGTTTTGATCGCGGCGTTGTCTACCTGCATATGCAAGGCGCCTGCGCCGGCTGCCCCTCCTCGACCCTGACGTTGAAGATGGGCATCGAAAACCTGCTGCGCCACTATATCCCTGAGGTGACCGAGGTGCGCCCGGTTGCCGTCTGAGGCAGCCCAGCCCCCCTTTACCGCGCGCTGTTACTGCGGCGCCTCCCGCCTACGCTTTAGCCAGGCACCGCTGACAGCCGCCTATTGCCATTGCCGGGATTGCAGACGTTGGACAGGGGCGCCTCTGGGCGCCTTTGCCGCCTTTCACCCGGCTGCCCTGTCGGCAGATCCGCCTCTGGCAGTCGGAATTTCACTGGCGCCCGGCGTGCAGCGCTGGAGCTGCCCGGCCTGCGGCTCGCCACTAGCCGCCCGCTTCGATTACCTGCCCGATCAGGTCTATATCCCCCTTGGCATCCTCGATCAGGCCGACCAGATCGCGCCGCAAAGCCACAGCCATGCTGCAGCAGCACTGCCCTGGCTGCATCTGAGCGATGACTTGCCACGGGAGGCCAGCTCTGCCAGAGAGCGGCTGAACGCGTCACGCAAGGATTCCTAAAATGGTTCAGAGGGCTGATCCCCCCCTTGTTCTGGGCTTTGACACCTCAGCGCCCCATTGCACGGCTGCATTGCTGCTCGGCGACAGAGTTCTGGCACAGCGGTTCGAGGAAGGGTCGCGCGGTCAGGCGGAACGCCTGATGCCGATGTTGGAAGAGATTCTAGCAGAGGCTGGCGAAACATGGAGCGCACTCACCGCCATCGGCGTCGGTATTGGCCCTGGCAATTTCACCGGCATCCGCATTGCCGTCTCCGCAGCCCGCGGACTTGCGCTGGGGCTCAAGATTCCCGCAGTGGGCGTCGATGGGTTTGACGCTCGTGAACAGCAGGGATTGCTGGCGGCAATTCCTGCGCCGCGTGCGCAGGTCTATTGCCGCCTTCCGGGGCAGCCGCCGCGTCTGATGCCAGAGTCCGAGGCCTGCGACGCCGCGCGCAGCGCCGGGCTAGAGTTTGCGCCTGTTGCCTCTCCCGCAGAGATGGCGCATCGCATCGCAGAACTCGCAGGCAAGCGATATCAGGACAGCGTGGTAGCGCCTGCGCCGCTCTATCTGCGCGCCGCCGATGCCGCACCGGCACGGGATCTACCACTACAGCTGATTGATGGGTAACGCGCCGTCACCACAGGAGATGGCCCGGATCCACGCAGCTGCCTTTACACAGTCCCGCCCCTGGACAGAGGAGGAATTTGCTGCCCTTCTGGAGAGCCCGCTAATCTTTGCGAGCGGCGATGCGCGCAGTTTTGCCCTGGTGCGGGTCATCGCCGATGAGGCGGAGCTGCTCACCATCGCCACCGATCCAGGCTCTCAACGCCAAGGACTGGCCCGCGCCCTGATGCGATACTGGCAGGCACAGGCTCAGGCCCGTGGCGCCAGGACTTGTTTCTTAGAGGTCGCCGCAGACAATAGCCCAGCTATCGACCTCTATCACTCTGAGGGATTCGCCCCCTGCGGGCACCGTGCTGGCTATTATCAGCGCAGAAACGCAGCTTTTGTCGATGCGATTGTCATGCAAAAAGAGTTACCTTAGGCAACCTGCGCGGATTTCGCACCAAATGGTCAAAAAGCGGTTGACCCCCAACCCGCGCAAAGGGCTAAATTGCCGCACCTTTTCATAACAATCCCTGTAGGGTCGAAGAGATCACTTCTGGCTGATCCTGTACCACCACTACAAGGAATAACAAACCGGGAGTACCCTAATGACGCTGATGAAATCCCTGATGGGCGCCGCAGCCACCCTGGCCCTTTCTGCAGGTGCCGCACTGGCAGAGCCTGCGCTGATCTTTGATCTGGGCGGCAAATTCGACAAGAGCTTCAACGAAGCGGCCTTTGGTGGTGCTCAGCGTTGGGCTGAAGAAACCGGCGGCACCTTCCGTGAAATCGAGCTGCAAGCAGAAGCCCAGCGTGAGCAGGCCCTACGTCGCTTTGCCGAGGCCGGCGCCAACCCGGTTGTCACCATGGGTTTTGCCATGGCAGATCCGCTCTCCTCGGTGGCAGCTGACTATCCTAACACCAAATTCGTCGCCATCGACGTGACATGGCTGGACGCGCCCAACATCCGTCAGATTGGCTTTGCTGAGCACGAGGGCTCTTATCTGGTGGGTATGATGGCCGCCATGGCGTCAAAGTCCAACACTGTGGGCTTTGTCGGCGGCATGGATATTCCTCTGATCCGTCACTTTGGCTGCGGCTATGCCCAGGGCGTAAAGGCCGTGAACCCAGATGCCACAGTCATCGCCAACATGACCGGCACCACCCCGGCGGCCTGGAACGATCCGGTAAAGGGGTCTGAGCTGACCAAATCGCAAATCAGCCAGGGCGCAGACGTGATTTATGCTGCGGCTGGCGGCACCGGTGTTGGTGTGCTGCAGACCGCCGCCGACGAGAACATCCTGTCGATCGGCGTTGACAGCAACCAGAACCACCTGCACCCAGGCAAAGTTCTGACTTCGATGCTTAAACGTGTTGATGTTGCCGTCTATGAGGCCATGAAAGCCGGCGAAAATCTGGAAACAGGTGTGTTTGCAATGGGTCTCGCCGAAGAGGGTGTTGGCTATGCTCTGGATGACAACAATGCCGCACTGGTCAACGACGAGATGAAGGCTGCTGTGGATGCGGCCCGTCAGAAGATCATCGATGGCGAGATCGAAGTTGTCTCTTACTATGCGGACAATAGCTGCCCTGCGCTGAAGTTCTAAGCAAGAAAGCCCCAGGCCATGACGACATGTCTTCATCGATTGTTTTCGGCCTGGGGCGATCCATCGCCCGATACGCGTGCCTCTATAACGGATGCTGCCATCGGGCCCGATTTTTACTATTCCGATCCAAACGCGCCGGACCCGATCCGAGGTCTGGCCGCCTATCTGGACTATATCGCACAGTTTTCAGAAATGATGCCCGGCGCCAGGGCTGAGGTGGTCGACATCAGCGAACATCATGGACATCTGCGCGCCACTGTCGATTTTTCAAAGGACGGCCAGCGCTTGATGCGCGGGCAGTATTTTGCTGATGTTTCAGAGGGCAGGCTACAGCGTGTGATCGGATTTTCAGGCATGGGAGAGCCCGATTGACCGCCCCCGCCATTGAACTCAAAGGCATTTCAAAATCCTTTGGTCCCGTTCAAGCAAACAAAGACATCTCTATCAGCGTCGCCCCAGGTACCATTCATGGTATCATTGGTGAGAACGGTGCTGGTAAATCTACCCTAATGAGCATCCTTTACGGCTTTTACAAAGCCGATAAAGGTGAGATCTGGATCAACGGCAAACAGACTGAGATCCCCGACAGCCAGGCAGCCATCGCGGCCGGCATCGGTATGGTGTTTCAGCATTTCAAACTGGTGGAGAACTTTACCGTTCTGGAAAACATCATTTTGGGGGCAGAAGACGGTGGTCTGCTTAAACCCTCGCTCTCTAAGGCGCGCAAGATCCTGAAAGAACTGGCCGCAGAATATGAGCTGAACGTCGACCCAGACAAGCGGATTGATGAAATCGGCGTTGGCATGCAGCAGCGGGTTGAGATCCTGAAAGCCTTGTACCGGCAGGCCGATATTCTGATCCTGGATGAGCCAACCGGCGTGCTGACCCCAGCTGAGGCAGACCAACTGTTTCGCATTCTGGATCGGCTGCGGGCCGAGGGCAAAACCATCATCCTGATCACCCATAAACTGCGCGAGATCATGGAAGCAACTGACACGGTTTCCGTGATGCGGCGGGGTCAGATGACCGCGACGGTGAAAACGTCTGAGACAAGCCCTGAGCACCTGGCAGAGCTGATGGTAGGACGCAAAGTTTTGTTACAAGTGGATAAAATTCCGGCAAAACCTGGCAAACCCGTGCTTGAAATTGAAAAGCTTCGGGTGGTGGACGAGGCAGGCGTTGAACGCGTCAAAAGCATCGACCTCACAGTCCGCGCCGGGGAAATCCTCGGCATTGCAGGGGTGGCCGGCAATGGGCAGTCAGAGCTCTTGGAGGTGCTGGGTGGCATGCGCAGCGGCGAAGGATCAATCCGCCTCAACGGCGCAGATCTGCCGCTGCGCGGTTCGGGTTCTGATGCCCGCGCCCGTCGTGCGGCCCATGTGGCCCATGTGCCCGAAGACCGCCAACGCGAGGGTCTGATCATGGATTTTCACGCTTGGGAAAACACCGCTTTTGGCTATCACCACGCCCCTGAATACCAGCGCGGCGTATTGATGGATAACGCGGCGATCCGCGCCGATACCGAAGCCAAGATGCAAAAATTTGATGTGCGGCCCCCAGATCCCTGGCTTGCAGCCAAGAACTTCTCTGGTGGCAATCAGCAAAAAATCGTGGTCGCTCGTGAGATCGAGCGAAACCCCGAGCTGCTGCTGATCGGCCAGCCCACTCGCGGCGTTGACATTGGAGCGATTGAATTCATCCACAAACAGATCGTCGAACTGCGTGATCAGGGCAAAGCGATCCTGCTGGTCTCGGTCGAGCTGGAAGAGATTCTATCTCTTGCTGACCGCGTGGCGGTGATGTTTGACGGCATGATCATGGGCGAACGCGCTGCTGATCAGACCGATGAAAAAGAGCTGGGCCTGATGATGGCCGGCATCGCGGGGGAGGCCGCGTAAATGGAAAAAATGCCTAAATGGGCCGATGTGGTCCTGATCCCCTTGATCAGCCTGCTCCTTGCCGCTGGCCTCTCGGCGTTGGTGATCCTTGCCATTGGCGAAGATCCGGTCGCTGCAGTTAAACTTATGGTCGATGGCGCGCTTGGATCCAGCTATGGCTGGGGATACACACTCTACTATGCCACCAATTTCATGTTCACCGGTCTGGCCGTGGCCGTTGCAGCCCATGCCGGGCTGTTCAATATCGGTGGTGAAGGTCAAGCGATGCTGGGTGGTCTCGGCGTGGCGATGGTCTGTCTGTTCATCCCTTGGCCACATTGGACATTGGCCCTGCTCTTTGCCACGCTGGGTGCAGGCCTGTTTGGTGCCGCCTGGGCCGCAATTCCAGCCTACCTTCAGGCCAAACGCGGTAGCCATATTGTCATCACCACCATCATGTTCAACTTTATCGCCGCGGCAGTACTGAACTACATGCTGGTCAATGTGCTTAAACCTGCCAGCTCGATGGATCCAGCCTCGGCCCGTTTCAGCGAGGCAGTGCATCTGCCTTCGCTACATGAGCTGCTCGCCCCATTGGGCATAGCCTTTTCCAAATCCGCCCCTGCCAATGTGAGCCTGCTGGTGGCCATTGTCGCCTGTCTGGCGGTTTGGCTGCTGATCTGGCGCACGTCGCTGGGGTTTGAAATCCGCAGCTTTGGCAAATCCGAAGCTGGCGCCCGCTATGCCGGCATCTCACCGGTCAAGATCACTATCATCGCCATGATGATCTCTGGTGCTCTGGCCGGAATGATGGCGATCAACAATGTTATGGGCGAGGCAGAGCGTCTGGTACTGAACGCAACCGAAGGTGCGGGCTTTATCGGTATTGCCGTGGCCCTGATGGGGCGAAACCACCCCTTTGGCGTTTTCCTAGCGGCAATCCTGTTTGGCTTTCTGTATCAAGGCGGAGCCGAACTGGCGCTTTGGACCAAGATCCCGCGCGAACTGATCGTGGTGATCCAAGCGCTTGTGATCCTCTTTACCGGAGCGCTAGACAATATGGTGCGGATCCCGCTTGAAAAGATCTTCCTAGCCTTCCGCAAGGAGGCGAGCTGATGGATTTTCTCACTCTAATCCAGGTGCTTGACAGCACCGTGCGCCTGGCCACTCCGCTGCTTCTGGCCTGTCTTGCTGGGCTTTATTCCGAACGCGCCGGCATCTTTGACATCGGGCTTGAGGGTAAGATGCTGATGGCGGCGTTCTTCTCGGCAGCCATTGCGGCCAGCACCGGCAATGTCTGGCTAGGGCTGCTGGCAGGTATCGGATCCTCTCTGGTGCTAGCGGCGCTGCACGGGGTGGCGTCGATCACCTTCCGTGGAAATCAGTTGATTTCTGGCGTGGCGATTAACTTTTTGGCCGCCGGCCTAACCGTGCTGATTGCGCAGGATTGGTTCAAGCAGGGGGGACGTACTCCCTCCTTGCTGAGCGGCGGTCGCTTTGAAGGTCTGGAATGGCCCTTTGCCATTGGCCCGCAGGATGCAGAGGCCACAGGCACGCCAGTCTCCCAACTGATGAAGGCCGCAAACCCTGTACAGCAGGTCTATTCCGAGCTGATCTCCGGGCATTCAATCCTCGTCTACCTAGCGTTTCTGGCGGTGCCTGCAACCTGGTGGATTCTCTATCGCACCCGGTTTGGCCTGCGTTTGCGCGCGGTCGGTGAAAACCCGGCAGCGGTGGACACCGCAGGTGTCTCTGTTGTTGGCTTGCGTTTTGCCGCAGTTGCCATCTGCGGCCTGCTTTGCGGGGTTGCTGGCGCCTATCTGGCCACCGCTTTGCAGGCAGGTTTTGTGAAAGACATGACTGCGGGGCGTGGCTTTATCGCCCTTGCGGCACTAATTTTTGCCAAATGGCGCCCCTGGCAGGCCATGGGCGCCTGCCTGCTGTTTGGCCTGCTTCAGGCTGTCGCCCTCAGGTTCCAGAATATTGAACTGGGCCCCATTGTGGTGCCGGTGCAGATCATGGATGCCCTGCCCTATATCCTAACCGTGGTGATCCTGGCCGGGTTTGTCGGCAAGGCCATTCCCCCGCGTGCCGGTGGTGAGCCCTATGTAAAGGAACGCTAAGGCGCCAAAAAAAACGCCAAAAGGCCCGTGTCCCCCAGGGCGCGGGCCTTTTGCATTTTGCGTTGCTCCCGTTATCGCAGGATGAGTCCAGTTTTTTCTGACAAATCAGTCCTGCCTGCTGCAGAGCGGCATAGTGAGTTGATTTTCCCGCAGCGCTGCGCTCTAACGGGTTTATGCAAGTGTATCTCCCCATCGCCGAAGTCTCGGTCAATGCCTTCCTCCTGTTGGGCCTCGGAGGGATTGTCGGGATTTTGTCCGGCATGTTCGGGGTTGGAGGCGGGTTCCTGATGACCCCCCTGTTGTTCTTTATCGGCATTCCGCCGGTGGTCGCCGTTGCGACCGAGGCCAACCAAATTGTCGCCTCGTCCTTTTCCGGCGTTCTGGCACATTTCCGAAGGCGCACAGTCGACATCAAGATGGGGGTGGTTTTGCAGGTCGGAGGCCTGATCGGTGCTGGCCTCGGTGTGGTGGTGTTCAACTACCTCAAAAGCCTCGGCCAAGTCGATCTGCTGGTTACCCTTTGCTACGTGGTGTTTTTGGGCATTGTTGGCACCTTGATGTTCATCGAGAGCCTTAATGCCATCTTCAAATCCAAACGCGCAGGAAGCGGCCCCGCTCCCCGACGACAGCGCGGTTGGGTGCATGCCCTGCCCTTTAAGATGCGCTTTCGCACATCTGGGCTTTATATCTCAGTCATCCCGCCAATCATGGTTGGTGTTGCCGTTGGTATTCTGGCCGCAATCATGGGGGTCGGTGGCGGCTTTATCATGGTGCCCGCGATGATCTACATCCTGGGCATGCCAACCAAAGTGGTCGTGGGGACCTCGCTGTTCCAGATCATTCTTGTTACTGCCTTTACCACCATGCTGCATGCCACCACCAACTACACTGTAGATATCGTCCTGGCCGTCCTATTGCTGGTGGGTGGCGTCATTGGGGCTCAGATCGGCACCCGGATCGGCGTCTATCTCAAGGCTGAACAGCTGCGCATCCTGCTGGCACTGATGGTGATGCTGGTCTGCGCCAAACTAGGGCTGGATCTTCTGCTGATGCCAGATGAGCTTTACTCCCTCGGCGCAGCGGGAGGGCACTGACGATGATCCGCTTTGCACGTCTCGTCGGCTCTCTGGCCATCTTTGTGTTTCTCAGCCTGGCCACATCAGCTCATGCCCTTGAAGAGGAAGTCGTCCTGGGCCTCAGCCAGGACCGTGTGGCCATCACCGCCGACTTTGACGGGTCAGAGATCCTGATCTTCGGCGCGGTCAAGCGCGAAACACCAATTCCCGAAGGGCCGCCCCTTCAGGTTATCGTTGCGGTCTCAGGGCCAAGCTCCCCCGTGACGGTTCGGCGCAAAGAAAAGAAACTGGGGATCTGGGTCAATACTGATAGCGTCATCGTTGACTCTGCTCCTAGCTTCTATGCCATCGCCACAAGCGCCCCTTTTCAGGAGGTCATCACGGACACCGAGGACCTGCGCTACCGGGTTTCGATTGCCCGCGCCATTCGCTCGGTCGGGGCCGCGATGAATATCGCAAATGCTCAGGAATTCGCAGATGCGGTTGTTCGTATTCGCGAAGATGAAGGACTTTATTCCCTACGTGAAAACACCGTGGCCGTGGACCAGCAGACCCTGTTCCGCAGCGCCATCGATATGCCGTCCGATTTGACCGAAGGCCACTACACCGCACGGATTTTCCTCACCCGCTCAGGTCAGGTTGTCTCAAGCTTTGAGACCGACATCGACGTGCGCAAGGTAGGTCTCGAAAGGTTTCTCTACAGTATGTCGCGCGAGCAGCCCTTCCTTTATGGGCTGATGTCGCTGGCCATCGCCATCGTGGCCGGTTGGGGCGCCTCTGCCGCCTTCCGTCTGTTGCGGCAATAGCGAGTTCCCCCCGTCCGTTAAGAACGGCCTGGGTTTGAACCAGACTCAAGGGCCGCTTTGCGACCGCGCGCCAGCGCGGCGCCGGGCCCGCCCCGCTGTAAAATCAACCCCGCCCGATATAGGGCATCTTGGTCGCCATCACTGTCATAAACTGAACATTGGCCTCTGGCGGCAGCTCCGCCATATGCAGAACCGACCTGGCCGCATCTTCCACTGCAAAACTCGGCATCGGAGCCTCCTCAGGCGCAGTGTCAGCCTGTCGGGCTTTCAGATCAGCAACCATCGGTGTTTCCGCATTTCCGATATCAATCTGGCCACAGGCAATATCAAACGGGCGCCCATCCAGCGACAGGCTGCGGGTCAGGCCCGTAATCGCCGATTTGGTTGCAGCATAGGGCGCGGATCCCGGCCGGGGCACATGGGCGGCAATAGAGCCATTGTTGATGATACGCCCGCCCTGAGGGGTCTGCCGACGCATCTGACGAAAACTTGCCCGTGCGGCCAAAAACATACCGTTGAGGTTCACGTTCACTGAGGCGTACCAATCCTCCAGCGCGATTTCATCAATGGTGCCACCAGGGGTGAAAATGCCAGCGTTGTTGAACAAAACATCCAACCGGCCTGTCGCCATGACAAATTGGTTCACCGCGTGATCCACTGCGCTGGCGTCTGTGACATCTGCAGGCAACACCGTTGCATTTGCATAGCCCATGGCAACCTCTTCCAGCGCATCTCGCCGACGCGCCAGCAGCCCCACCTGCCAGCCCTCCGCGAGGCACAATTGCGCCACCGCCCGCCCAATGCCAGAGCTCGCGCCCGTGACCAGAATGGTTTTTGCACGTCCAGAACTGCTCATAACAGCGGAGCCTCCTCTTGCATTTCCAAAGTCAAAGCTGCCGCTGGGGCCGCTTTCAGATCATCCACACGCAAGGGACCGGTTGGTTTAGCGAGGCGATTTCGCACCACCCAGATCAGCCGTTCCTGGGCGCGGGTGATAGCGACATAGGCCAGACGCTTCCACAATGGCTGTCCCGCCTCGACACGCCCCATACGCGCCGCAGCGTAGATGTCAGGTGCAAAGACCTGGGTCGTATCCCACTGTGACCCCTGCGCCTTGTGGATTGTCACCGCCGCCCCGTGCAAAAAAGTTGCCCCCATGCGGGCGGCATAGGGAATAAAAGGCTCTTCCTCATCCGGCTTTTCGATTTTCACGATCGAGGCCGCCGAGACCTGCGGATCTTCGGCCCCCATCACGTGTAGACGCGAAAATCCCGGTTTGCGCCCTGGCCCCAGATAGACCACTTGCGCCCCCTTGATCAGCCCGCGCGCCTCAAGGTCAAGCCGCTTCTTGCGGTGCTTCAGCGGCAGCTCCAACCCGTCACAGATCAAGGGCTCGCCCTCAACCAGGGCATCCTCGGGTGCGCCATGCACCGTACGAAAAGCATTGATCAGCCGGATACGAGTGGCATTGCGCCAGACCAGAACCGGGCTGCGCGCCATCAGGTCGACCTCGACCCGTTGCCCCCAGACAACCCGTTCGTCCCGCCGCGCCGTCTCTTCGATCATCCGTTCAAAGTCTTCAAACCCCAGTTCTGGATCCGCGAGTGCATGAGCCAGATCCAAGATCGGGTTATCTGCCTCCTGCCGGTGCACCCGATGCAACACCAATTGGCGGGGCTTTGGCAGGGTTTCAAACACCATCGACCCCGATTGGTTGACTGGAGCCAACTGCGCCGGGTCGCCAAAGAGCACCAGATTGGGAAAGATCTCTTTCAGATCCTCAAATTGGCGATCATCCAGCATGGAGGCCTCATCAACAAAGCCGATATCCAGCGGATCTTCGCGCCGTTTCCACCCCGTAATGAAATCAGATCCCCGCAGGCCCGCTGCGGCAAGCGCGCCAGGAATAGATTTGTTTTTCTCGTAGAAAGCAGCAGCCCGCGCAAAAGCCTCTTCGGTCAGGCCCTCAATCTCGGGCTGTTCGCCATTGCCCGCCAGCCATTCGGCGATGCGCTCATATTCCGGGTCATAGACAGGGGTATAAAGAATGCGGTGAATAGTGGTGGCGGGGACTCCGCGCAGCCGCAAAACGCTGGCCGCCTTATTGGTCGGGGCGAGGATCGCGAGGCTTCGCCGCCCTGTCTTTTTGCGGCTTTCATAATCGCCGGAAACCACCTCGACCCCGGCCCTCTCAAGCGTTTTATACAGTTCGGCCAGCAAGAGCGTCTTGCCGGATCCCGCCTTGCCGATTACCGCCATGACACCGGCCTCCCCCATCGGGGGCTGCAACAGACCATCCTCCATATCGACACCAGCCTGGCGCAGCAAAGCAGAAACACTGTCAAACGCAACGGCCTGGTCATCAGAGAATTGTATGGTCATATCTGTCATGGCGCGACCCTATCCCGGTGGGGTCGGCGACGCCAGCGCAACCGACCCCTTCTGCTGATCTTCATTGGTCATACCAGGGCCACAATCATGCGGTCAGGCGCATCGGAGCCTCCCTGGTGGCGCTGCCAAAGGAGCGGTCAAACCACAGCTGGGACATTTCCGGCGTGATTTGCGCGCGTTGCGCCACCCGCTGATAGGCCTGAGCATCATATTCCCACAGACCCAGGCTGATCCGATCGCGCCCCACGCCCGCCGATTTGATAATCTCAGGGCTGAAGCCAAGGCTTCGGTAGATCCGCACCATCCGACGGTCAAACACCCCGGCAAAATGCGGGATGGAAAGATTGCGCATAATCTCCAACCCAGCCAGCGTGAGCGCCCCGGCAACATTGCCACCAGCCTCGCGTGACAGGCAGAAACGGGTACATTCCCAGATCAACGGGCTACAGATCGGGTTGCCGCCCGTCAGGTTGTCAAAGACATCATTTACCATCACAGGCCCCGTTGTCGGCAAGAACCGCATCGAGCCCCCATGGCGACCATCAGGCATTTCCCAGATCACATAGAGCGGGTTGAGCGCGTCATACTGATCCCGCTCCTCCCCTCGGGAATCCACATGCACCTCCCAGCCCAGCCGGGTTTGGAACTGATCGGCACGATCCACAAACATCGAATGCGCCAAATCTGCCTGGGTGTTCAAGTCACGAGCGTAGATATAACGAAGCATTTCAT
Source organism: uncultured Roseobacter sp. (assembly GCA_913054455.1). Classification (GTDB taxonomy): domain Bacteria; phylum Pseudomonadota; class Alphaproteobacteria; order Rhodobacterales; family Rhodobacteraceae; genus Pseudophaeobacter. Next base: position 19,586 of record CAJXIL010000023.1, on the reverse strand, counting down.
TAGTCCCCTTTTGCTAGAAATACAGGGGAAGCCTACGCCCTCAAAGCGAGTCTCCCCAAGTCTCATGGGACCGTTAAAGGGGAAACATTAACGCCGCTAAGTGCAAGTATTTGAAATTAGACGTTAGATAATAACCATACCACAGCTCACCGCACGGGCAATTGCATGGGTGGTATTCAGCGCGCCCAGCTTGAAGCGAGCACTCTCGATATAGACTCGCAGGGTGTGCTCGGAAATAGACAGGGTTTTTGCCACCTGTGCCCGACTGTATCCGATCCCCAAGAGGGTCAGCGCATCCAGTTCGCGCGGCGACAGAGGCTGCGCCTGTTCGGGCGCCCGATCAGGTTCAAACTCCAGAGCCTTACGGTTAAAGTAATGCCCGATCAGGATCAGATCCCGGCTATTTTGGTCGCAGAACTTATCCCAGGCGGCATCGTCGCAATGATGGCTAACCGAGAAGAGCGCAAACTGACCATTGGGGCCGCGAATGGGAATCGAATACCCCTGATTGCCAACCCCATGCTCCATCGCTGCGTCAAAGAACTCGCGCGCGGGCTTGGTTGACCAATCAAGACGCCGCCAATCCACCGGGTGAAAGCGCTGATAGCACCCGATAACAACCGGATCGATCCGCGTGTAGTTCTTTTCTTGGTACTGCTGGGTCCAGGCTTCTGAGTAAGTACCAAAGTAATAGTGGTCCCCAGCGCTATCGACCCAATGATACATTGCGTGGTCGATGGCAAAGACCTTACAAATACTTTCAATGATACTTTGCAGCCCCTCAAGGGTCTGCGTGGCATCCAATGCCGTCAGTATCTTGTCCAATGCCGCTTTGGTCGTCATCGCTTCACTTGTCACTTTTCTCTCGAAGCAATGCATCCCAGCACACGTGCCCTCAGGGCCGCGCGGGAACAATCCTCCTCCTATGCTTTCCCTTTTGCTGCACGAAGGGGCCTCAGGTCAACGAAATCGTTGATGATACAGACAATATCCTAAGGCCACCGTGTCAAACTCCACCCAGAAAAGCTGCCTTTTCCTGCTATTCAAGGATTGCAAAGTGCCGCAACAAGCGCTCGTTGATTAATTCTGCCTATACAGGCCGACTGTAACCTGCAGATCCCAAGTCTACCCGCAAAACAGAACCGGGCGCCGCATCCCCTTTCGAAAAGGAGTGCGCCGCCCGGAGAATTTGGGATTGTGGGCTACTCACCCAGGTCGATGGACTTAGTTCCCCGCCTCAAGAACTTCTTCGAGAGTGCGCAGGCCAGTTTTAGGCGCTTGAACCAGAACCGACATGTTACCGGGCTTATGCTCGTTGCGCAGCATTTTCATATGCGCATCTGGCAGGTCCGCCCAAGAGAAGACTTCAGACATGCAGGGGTCCAGACGACGCTCAACCATCAGCTTGTTTGCTGCAGCAGCCTGTTTCAGGTGGGCAAAGTGCGAGCCCTGCAAACGCTTCTGGTGCATCCACATGTAGCGCACGTCAAAGGTCAGGTTGAAACCGGAGGTGCCGGCGCAGATCACAACCATGCCGCCTTTTTTACAGACAAAGGTCGAAACCGGGAAGGTCGCCTCACCGGGGTGTTCAAACACCATGTCGACATTGTTGCCCTTACCGGTGATTTCCCAGATGGCAGCGCCAAATTTGCGCGCTTCTTTGAACCAGGCCGCGTATTCGGGGGTGTTCACTGTTGGCATCTGACCCCAGCAGTTGAAATCCTTGCGGTTCAGCACGCCTTTGGCGCCCAGCCCCATAACAAAATCACGCTTGCTCTCGTCTGAGATCACCCCGATGGCATTGGCGCCAGCGGTGTTGATCAGCTGGATGGCATAGGAGCCCAGACCACCCGAGGCGCCCCAAACCAGAACATTCTGGCCAGGCTTCAGATCATGGGGCTCATGGCCGAACAGCATCCGGTAGGCGGTCGCCAGTGTGAGCGTGTAGCAGGCGGCCTCTTCCCAGCTCAAGTGCTTGGGACGTGGCATCAGCTGCTGCGCCTGCACATTGGTGAACTGAGCGAAAGACCCATCAGGTGTCTCATAGCCCCAGATCCGCTGGCTGGGGGAATACATCGGGTCGCCACCGTTGCACTCCTCATCGTCACCATCATCCTGGTTGCAATGAATGACAACCTCATCGCCGATTTTCCAGCGCTTAACCTTGTCACCAACCGCCCAAACGATACCCGAGGCATCGGAACCGGCGATATGGTAGGGGGCCTTGTGCCCGTCAAAAGGCGAGATCGGCTTGCCCAAAGAGGCCCAAACGCCATTGTAGTTCACGCCTGCGGCCATCACCAGAACCAGAACATCGTGGCTGTCCAACTCAGGGACGTCGACCACTTCCTGCAGCATTGCGCTGTCAGGCTCACCATGGCGTTCTTTGCGGATGGTCCAAGCGTACATTTGCTTGGGAACATAGCCCATGGGGGGCATTTCACCGACCTCATACAGGTCCTTTTCGGGAGCCTCATAAGACAGCGGTCCGGTTTGTGTGTCCAAAGCCATGGTGGCCTCCTCTTTGAAAGGTCATTGCTGCGATGCAGAATCGCGGCTGCTCCCTGAGGAATAAAAACAGCAAGGTAACATTGCAACCCCCTACCGGGGTCATTTTGTAATTTTATGACCTTGCAGATGCAGAAAGATCTGATGCAGATGCAGCATTTCCCACCACCCCAAGGCCCAACGGCCCTTCTGGAACCAGATGTGCAATGGAATTCGCGTAGTAGTGCAGCAGATCCTGTTTCGCCCGCACCGGCACCAAGAGGCCATCTTGCTCCACCACCATTCCACGCATCAGCAGAATGCGCCGTGCCTCTTCTGCAGAGGTCCGCAAACTGGCGCTGTGATGATGCACAACAATTGGGAGCATCTGCTTTTGCAGCGCCTCCATATGATGCTGCAGCGTTTCGATCCGCATCCCTCCGTGGCGGAGCAAGAGCCAAGCCGCCAGAGGGACGGGTAGAACCGGCACAGCCGCCCCAATCCGAGCCAGAAGTTCGCTGGCCAGATCCGCTGTCAGATCAACAGATGTTTGCTGTTCAGAACCGCCTGCAGCCTCGTGGCCCGGGTCTACCTCGCTGTTTTTGAGGTGCCCAGCCGCAAAATCACGCAGGCTTAAAGGGCGGCCAAAGTTAACAGCAGCATAACCAAAACGGTGATACCGGCCGGTCAGCCACAACCAGAACTGGCGCAGGATACGCGCCATAATGACACCGATTCGGGCCTTAAACCGCCGTTCCCCGGCGCGGGCAGCCGATGTCAGGACGCTGTCTTCCAGAACCCAGTCGTAGTTTAAGGCCACCGGAACAAAGACAACATCGCGCTCCTGCGGCTCCGCTCCATAGGGGTCCCCCGCCTCAACGATGTATTTCAACAACCCCAGTTTTGGCTCGGCCAAAGCGCCATCCAGGCTCAGGCCGCCTTCTGGAAACATGGCCTGTACCGCCCCACCTTGGGTCGCCAGGCGCATATAGGCGGCCAACACCCGCCGGTAGAGGTCATTGCGAGATTTTCGCCTTATGAAATAGGCGCCCATGGCCCGGATCAGACGGGACAGCGGCCAGACCCGCGCCCACTCCCCCACCGCATAAGACAGCGCTGAGCGGCGCGCCGCCAGATAGGTCACCAGCACATAGTCCATATTGGAGCGGTGGTTCATCACAAAGATCAGCGTTGTGTTGGGATCAAGCTGGCGCAGCGCGGCCTGATCCTGATAGCCAAGCCGCACACGGTAGATGGCGTTTGACAGCCAGCGCGCCGCTCGAATGGCAAAGCCAAAATAGGCAAAGGCTGAAAAGGCCGGTACGATCTCGCGGGCATATCGGCGGGCCTGTTCAAACGCGACATTGTCAGGAATACCCTCGGCCGCCGCATGGCGTGCAATCTCCCGTGCAACCTCTGGATCATAGATCAAGCGTTGGATCATGTCATAGCGACGGGTCAGCTTGAAGGGCTCAATCGGCCGCTCCAGCCGTTTGTTCAGCCGCGCGACGGCGCGCTCAAACCGGCGGCGGAAGAACCAGCGCACCGACGGGAACAAAAAATGCGAGGCAAAGGTCACTGCCGCAAACAGCAGGATCAGCACCAATAGCCAAAGCGGAAGCTCAACACTACGCGTCATGGACCAAGCCTACAGGGAATACCACGCAGGGAAAAGCAAACTGCGAGAAGGCAACAGATTTCACTTTTTCAAAACCCATTACCGCCGCATCACCTCTTTGTGATAGGCTAACGGTGCACGCCAAGGGCCAACGCGCCCAGAGAACCAACAACAAGAGGAAATGATCGTCATGAACCGCAGAACTATTTTAACAACCGCTTTTGCTGCGATCCTGTCCACAGTGGTTGCTCTGCCCGCAGCAGCGCTCGACCGGCGTGTGACCATCGTGAACAATACAAGTTACACCATCATGGAATTCTACGGGTCCAACAAAGGGACTGATTCCTGGGAAGAGGACATTCTCGGGCGCGACGTGCTGCGCCCCGGCCAATCTGTTCGCATCGATTTTGACGATGGCACTGGTTACTGCAAGTTCGACTTCAAGGCCATTTTTGACGATGACGACGTCTTGGTCGCCCAGGGGATCAACGTCTGCAAAATCGGCACATATACCTATAACTAACCCGTACCTGTGCCGGCGCCGCGCGCTTCCGTGCCAAATCGAACTCTCCCAAAGCCTGTCTTTGCCTCAGCAAAGACAGGCTTTTTGTTGCGACAGAGCAATTGCCGCAACGCAGCGAATTGACATCGGTCGAAAATTGCAGTCTAGATCTCGCTGACGAAATATAATTACCGACTAGACAACGCGAGGCTCTCCATGTCGCAGATGCAGAATGACCGCAAAACTGATCGTCCCTGGCTGATCCGGACCTATGCCGGCCACTCCACTGCTAAGGCCTCGAACGCGCTCTACCGATCCAACCTCGCCAAGGGGCAAACAGGTCTCTCTGTTGCCTTCGATCTGCCCACCCAAACGGGGTATGACAGCGACCATGTACTGGCGCGCGGCGAAGTGGGTAAAGTGGGTGTCCCTATTGGTCACCTCGGCGATATGCGCAGCCTGTTCGATCAAATCCCGCTGGAGCAGATGAACACCTCGATGACCATCAATGCAACGGCGCCCTGGCTGCTCTCGCTCTATATTGCCGCCGCTGAGGAACAAGGCGCGGATGTTTCCAAGTTGCAGGGCACGGTGCAAAACGACCTGATCAAGGAATACCTGAGCCGGGGCACTTATATCTGCCCCCCCAAGCCAAGCCTCAAGATGATCGCGGATGTGGCCGAGTATTGCTACACCAACGTTCCCAAATGGAACCCGATGAATGTCTGTTCCTACCACCTGCAAGAGGCAGGTGCGACGCCAGAACAAGAACTGGCCTTTGCCCTTGCCACCGCCCAGGCGGTTCTTGATGAGCTGAAGCCGCGCATTGCACCCGAGGATTTCCCGGCTCTGGTTGGGAGGATTTCCTTCTTTGTGAATGCTGGCATCCGTTTTGTCACTGAGATGTGCAAAATGCGCGCCTTTGTCGATCTCTGGGATGAGATCTGCCGCGACCGCTACGGCGTTGAGGACCCCAAGTTCCGCCGTTTCCGCTATGGCGTGCAGGTAAACTCACTGGGTCTCACGGAACAGCAGCCGGAGAACAACGTCTACCGTATCCTGATTGAGATGCTGGCCGTCACCCTGTCGAAAAAGGCCCGCGCCCGTGCCGTGCAGCTGCCCGCCTGGAACGAAGCCCTTGGCCTGCCCCGCCCCTGGGACCAGCAATGGTCCATGCGGATGCAACAGATCCTGGCCTATGAGACCGATCTGCTGGAGTTTGACGACCTGTTTGAAGGCAACCCGGCGGTCGACACGAAGGTCGAAGCCCTGAAAGAAGGCGCCCGCGCCGAGCTTGCCAACCTGCAATCCATGGGCGGCGCGGTCGCCTCCATTGAATACATGAAGTCCCGCTTGGTGGATTCCAACGCCGAACGGCTGAACCGCATTGAGCGCAACGAGACCGTTGTCGTCGGCGTGAACCGCTGGACGGAGGGTGAGGCCTCGCCCCTGCAGACCGAAGATGGGGGCATCATGGTGGTAGATCCCGCTGTGGAGCAGGAACAGATCTCCCGCCTGAATGCCTGGCGTGCATCGCGCGATGCTGACGCCGTGGCAGCCGCTCTGGCAGATCTGCGCACCGCAGCGCGCGACGGCAACAATATCATGGTGCCTTCGATCAAGGCCGCTAAGGCTGGCGTAACCACAGGGGAATGGGCAGAAGAGATGCGCAAGGTGCATGGGACCTATCGCGGCCCCACCGGCGTTTCCGGCTCCCCCTCCAACAAGACCGAAGGCCTGGAGGATCTGCGCGAAGCGGTCAATACCGTCTCCGATCAACTTGGTCGGCGCTTGAAATTTGTGGTGGGCAAACCCGGCTTGGACGGCCATTCAAATGGCGCCGAACAAATCGCATTCCGTGCGCGCGATTGCGGTATGGATATCACCTATGACGGTATTCGCATGACCCCCGAAGAACTGGTCAGCCAGGCACAGGATGACGAGGCACATGTTGTTGGGCTCTCCATTCTGTCGGGCAGCCACCTGCCGCTCGTCGAAGACTTAATGCAGCGCATGCAGGAGGCTGAACTTGGCCATATTCCCGTCGTCGTCGGCGGTATCATTCCTGATGAAGACGCTGAAAAATTAAGCCAAATGGGAGTGGCCCGTGTTTATACGCCAAAGGATTTTGAATTAAACACAATCATGGCGGATATTATTAAACTATCACAACCCTCATAGATTGCTGCAGCGCTTCATTTTGCCAAAAACGCCTGCCAAATTGAAAATTTGACTGGAAATCTCAATTAGTTTTGGCATTAAGACATATCACGCAACAATTCGCGTGCGATATCTGAACTTTGGAGTGTCAATATGAGCCTTAATCTTTCGGAAATGTCCCGAAAAGAGCTTCTGGAACTTAAAGCCGGCATTGATGATGCCTTGAAAGAGGCAGAACAGCGCGAGCGCAAGGAAGCCATTAAGGCCGCCGAAGAGGCCGCTGCCAAATATGGCTTCTCGTTGGATGAAATTGCAGGCCAGTCTAAGGCCAGCGGCAAAAAGCAAAAAGCTGCTGCAAAGTATCGCAATCCCAGCAATCCAGAGGAAACCTGGAGTGGCCGCGGGCGCAAACCCCATTGGGTGCATTCTGCTATCACCTCTGGTATGGATATCTCTGACCTGGAAATCTGATTCCAGAACGGGAGAAAACCATGACTATTCATATCGGCGCTCAACAGGGCGATATTGCAGAAACTGTGCTAATGCCGGGCGACCCATATCGGGCGAAATGGGCAGCAGAGAATTTTTTGCAAAATGCCCAGCTGGTAAACGAAGTCCGCGGAATGCTGGGATATACTGGCAGCTGGAATGGTCATCGGGTTACAATTCAGGGCAGCGGCATGGGAATGCCCTCCCTTTCTATCTACGCAAATGAATTGATCCGCGACTTTGGTGCAAAAACACTGATCCGTATTGGGTCATGTGGCGGAATGCAGCCACAGGTCAAATTGCGCGATGTTATTCTGGCAATGACAGCATCCACCGTTGGTTCTCCATCACACAGCATTTTCAAGGACGTGAACTTTGCCCCCGCGGCGGATTGGTCCCTTCTGCAGGCTGCAGCTCAGGCGGCACAATCGCGCGAGATTGGCATCCATGTGGGGGGCATCTATTCCTCCGATACCTTTTACGATGAACGTCCCGACCTGAATGAACAGATGGTGCGACACGGCATTCTGGGCGTCGAAATGGAAGCCGCAGAGCTCTACACCCTGGCCGCACGTTATCAGTGCCGCGCCCTGGCTGTGCTGACGGTCTCCGACCATCTTGGCACCGGCGAGGCTCTGCCCTCAGAGCAGCGCGAACGCAGTTTTGGTGATATGGTTGAGATCGCTCTGGAGGCGGCCTTTTCCTAAACCGGTCAGGCCCCAATCTGGTAAGATTTGATGACACAGCGGCGGCCAATGGGCCGCCCTTTTTCTGTGTGGCCTGTCTTTTCTCTGACCAAACCCTGCGTTCTGCGCAACCGCAGCGCGTCGCCAATGCGACGCGCTGCTTGGCCCAAGGGGGGCGCTGCATTTTTTATGCAGCAAGCCCTACGCGGGAGCCCCACCTTTTCCTGTCAACTCTTACCGACCATGACTCTGATCGTAGCCATTGAGGTCTGGGCTGTGCCAGCCCACAAGCGCCCCCTCTTGAGGCGCAAAGGTCTCCACCAGCAGCGGATAGCAGGCCGCTGTATCGCTGGAGTGTTCAGACGAACAATCCCCGCCCGGACAAGCACTCAAAGCGCCCAACAATGGTATCTCAGCAAAGAACTCAAGAAAATCACCCGGGCGAACCGGGCTTTGCTTCATGAAGTACTGCCCAGTGTCGCGGGTGAACCCGGTACACATAAAGACGTTGAGCACGTCATGCACATGGGGTTCCGCCTCTGCGGTGCTTACGCCCATGTGATCTGCCAGGGCACGGGTCAGATTGGAATGACAGCAATGGTGGTACTGGCTGCCTGTCAGCAGGTTTCCCGTGTAGGGGTCACAGCGGGTGCCAATCACATCATGCACCGAGCCGCCAAACTCATCCATCCCGTACCAGTCCAGACTATCCTCGATGATGGTCGCCATAGGGCGCATGGCGGGGAAGCTGGTCCACATACGCTCGCCCGTGGTGATATGGGTGCCATGCAGGGCGCGGGTCTTGCCGGAATAGAACCGCTCAGACAGGCTATCGCGGTTCCACAAGTTCAAATCCCCCACCTGCGGCCCCTCAACCGAAGTGATCCGAAAGAAATGCCCAGCAGGCACCTCGAAACAGGCCGCATCGCGGGCAGGGACTAATACCTCACCCGTCTTTGTGGCACCCGCTCGGGCAGCGCGGTACAACGCAAGATCCGGTACCGGCAGTGTCGAATTGGGATAGCAGATCACCGGTTTGACAGCGCGGCGCGCCCCGGCATCCCCTGGCGCCTCATGGGATGATTGAACCATGTATGAACCTTCCATTGTTTGGTCCATCTAGGCCCTTTTTCAAAAGCCAGCGCAAGCCTGATCACGCCATGCACTCACGCCTCCGTCAGGGCGCCCAGAGCCCCTACTGAAGACCCCAGTGCTACTGCCGCCCCCGCAAACAATCGCGGGGATCTGCTGTGCCGGACTGCACCGCACCACAGCTATTGCAACGCCATTGGTTCCGGCTCCGTTCCTGACGCCAGCGGCAGTCACGAGTCAGGGTGGTCGTTTTACGACGGTAGATAAAATAGGCAAAAACGCCAGTGATCAGGAGCAACAGAAGAATAGGCATATCAGCGCTCTACCGCCTCCCTGTCATCAGCTCAAACAAAAACCTCCGACCCGAGGGAGGTCGGAGGTTTCTGAATAACGCAGTCCCCTTATCAGGCTGCGTCGTAATAGGGCACAAAACCCTCGGTGGCTTCACTGTCCTTGCTCTGGGTCAGTGCCTCTGGGGTGTAATAGGCCCAGGCTTGGTCCAGATCTTGCAGCGCCTGTTTGGCTTTGGCCTCGGCAGCTGTGTTGGGCAGAAATTCTACGGTCTTCATCGTCTCGTATCCTGATCGGTTTGAAACCTCTCCCTTAGCCAGAACATAGGCGCTTCAAAGTCAAAGGACACCGGATATAAATGCAGTCTCGCCATGCATTTAGTGCAGGGCAATTGCCGTGATTGCTCTCTTTGTGAAACGAAAACCCCCAGACAGTTTCCTGCCCGAGGGTTTGAAATCATACAGTCTGGTGCCAGAAGGCCCCGGCAGATCAGACGGCGCGATCAACCATCATATGTTTGATATGGGCGATTGCCTCGGCCGGGTTCAGACCCTTGGGGCAGGTCTTGGTGCAGTTCATGATGGTGTGGCAGCGATAAAGCTTGAAGGGGTCTTCCAGCTGGTCCAGACGCTCTGGCGTTGCCTCATCACGGCTGTCGATGATCCAGCGGTAGGCGTGCAGCAGCGCTGCTGGCCCAAGATATTTGTCGCCATTCCACCAGTAGCTCGGACAAGAAGTCGAGCAACTGGCGCACATCACGCATTCATAGAGACCGTCGAGCTTTTTTCGGTCCTCAATGGACTGACGCCACTCTTTTGCGGGGGCGTTGGTCTTGGTTTCCAGCCAGGGCATGATCGAGGCATGCTGCGCGTAGAAATGGGTAAGATCGGGAATGAGATCCTTGACCACTGGCATATGGGGAAGCGGGTAGATTTTGACATCGCCCTTGACCTCATCCAGCCCGTAGATACAGGCCAGCGTGTTGATGCCGTCAACGTTCATGGCGCAGGAGCCACAGATACCTTCACGGCAGGACCGGCGGAAGGTCAGCGTTGGATCAATCTCGTTTTTGATCTTGATCAGCGCATCCAAGATCATTGGACCACATTTGTCCATATCCAAGAAATAGGTGTCCACCTGCGGGTTCTTGCCGTCGTCCGGGTTCCAGCGGTAAATCTTGAACTTGCGCACATTGGTCGCGCCGTCGGGCTTGGGCCACGTCTTCCCCGTGGTGATCTTGGAATTTTTCGGAAGTGCGAATTCGACCATAGATCGTTCTCCTTGCTTAGCTGCCTGTCACGCCAAGGGCCAGCGCCCCCGACTGACAGGAGATCGGATGGACCGGCTGGACCCAAAGGCCCCTCCGAAACTCAAGTGGTGCCGCAGTTGCGGCAGATGTTTGGTATGGGGCGCAGAGGGAAGCGGTCATAGGCTCTCTCCCCGCGGCAATGGCTGGGTTTTGGCGACAGCTCTCAAAAAGGCGGCATCCTCCGGGAACAGCCCGTCGAGCTCGTCGAGCAAGGCCCTGTCCCGCGCCGCCAGATGCAACAGCGCCTGATATTCCGCATCGCAACGCATCTGCTGCCAACGCTTGTCGGTTTCCAGTTCGGCCGCCGAACTGGCCTGTTTCTGAAATGAAGAGCCGCCGCCATATGACTGCACCGCGCCAAGGCTATTGTCATGCGCTGTCAGCCCGAGCTGCTGCAACCGTTCAGCACGGTAGTCAGAACTGCGCACCCAACGGTCATAGCAGATGGCGACCAGCCCCGATTCCTTGGCCTTACGCACCAGCCCCAACAGCCGGATATAGCTGTCCATAGTACGCAAAACGATGCCGTTGCGCCGTACCAGCGTGAAGCCAGGATTGCCCTGGATCTTCTTCAACAACGAAGCCGACCAGTTCAAAAAGCTCCGGTAGATCAGCACATTATGTGAAAACAGTGCCTCATCGAAGATGCCAGAAGGCTGCCGCGACACATCAAACTCTGCTGGGCTGGTATCTTCATAAGAGACCAGAAACAGGGCGCCATCACCGGCTTCCTGCGTCACCGCAGACAGGTTGCGTTTTGCTTTGTTCTGCGAGGCATGTGCACCGTTGATCTCGATCCCGCGTGAATTGCGCAAAGGATCTGTGCCTGGCTTGCAATTGTTCAAAAACACTGAGCGCCCGCCCGGCGCATTGCGCTGCAGCCAGGACAAAATGGCGTGATTGCCAGACCGCCGCATGCCAAAGACCCGCAGGCTAAGCCCCGGCGTTAGCCCAAGAGCCTGCCATTCGGCGGGCACGGGCATATCCAGCGCAGCCGCCACTCTAATAGTCCTCGATCAATGAGGACCGAATGGTGGAGCCATCCGACAGGAAGGCTAAGGCACGTCGCTGTTGTTCAATCGTCAGAGTCTCCCACAGCGCCGCATCGCCGGGCATCAGTGGAAAGTCCCATGGTAGGGGCACCTGGGATACCTGGCGGTCGGCACAGGCCGACAACAGCAGGGCCGTAAAGCCCAGCAGCGCCATTTTGGTATCCCAGAGCCGAACCATATCAGAAGGTCCGCGCTTTTGGCGCGATCTTCGCCAGGCTGATACCGCCTTCGTCTTCGGTGGTAAGACGGTCCAGGATGACAGGGCGATAGGTCAGATCGACCTTTTCGCCTTCAACCCGGCTGACGGTATGCACGCGCCAGTTCTCATCATCGCGGGTGCTGTAGTCCTCGTGCGCGTGGGCACCACGGCTTTCGCGACGAGCTTCGGCACCATGGATGGTGGCCAGGGCGTTTGGCATCAGGTTGGCCAGTTCCAGCGTTTCCATCAGATCCGAGTTCCAGACCAGCGAGCGATCGGTGACTTTGAGGTCATCCATTTTGCCCGCGATCACGGTCATCTTCTCGACGCCCTCTTTCAGCGACTTGTCCGTGCGGAACACTGCCGCATCGGACTGCATGGTGCGCTGCATTTCCAGACGCAGATCGGCTGTCGCGATGCCGCCATTGGCGTTGCGCAAGCCGTCAAAGCGATCAAAGGCCTTGTCGACCGAGGCCTGGTTCAGCACCGGGTTGGGGGCTTCTGCATCCACGGTCTTACCCGCACGGATGGCAGCAGCGCGGCCAAAGACCACAAGGTCAATCAGCGAGTTAGAGCCAAGGCGGTTTGCCCCATGCACCGAAGCACAGCCGGCTTCGCCCACGGCCATCAGGCCGGGCACAACACCCGTTGGGTTGTCCGCCGTTGGGTTCAGCACTTCGCCCCAATAGTTGGTGGGAATGCCGCCCATGTTGTAGTGCACCGTTGGCAGAACCGGGATGGGTTCCTTGGTGACGTCAACACCAGCAAAGATCTTGGCGCTTTCAGAGATCCCCGGCAGACGCTCGGCCAGGGCCTCGGGAGGCAGGTGGCTGAGGTTCAAGTGAATATGGTCGCCATCGGCGCCAACACCACGGCCTTCGCGGATTTCCATGGTCATCGAACGCGAAACATAGTCGCGCGGGGCGAGGTCTTTGTACTGGGGCGCATAGCGCTCCATGAACCGTTCGCCTTCAGAGTTGGTCAGATAACCGCCTTCGCCGCGTGCGCCCTCGGTGATCAGACAGCCAGAGCCATAGATGCCGGTGGGGTGGAACTGGACAAATTCCATATCCTGCAGCGCCAGACCGGCACGGGCCACCATGCCACCACCGTCACCGGTGCAGGTATGGGCCGAAGTGGCCGAGAAGAAGGCACGGCCATAGCCGCCGGTGGCCAGAACGACCATCTTGGCGTTGAAGACATGCATGGTGCCGTCGTCGAGCTTCCAGCAGACAACACCCTGGCATTCGCCCTCATCCGACATGATCAGATCGATGGCAAAATATTCGATGTAGAATTCAGCGTTATTCTTCAGCGACTGACCATAAAGCGTGTGCAGGATGGCGTGGCCGGTCCGGTCCGCCGCAGCACAGGTCCGCTGCACGGCAGGGCCTTCGCCAAATTCGGTGGTATGACCGCCAAAGGGACGCTGGTAGATCTTTCCCTCTTCGGTGCGGGAGAAGGGCACACCATAGTGCTCCAACTCATAGACCGCCTTGGGGGCTTCGCGGGCGAGGTATTCCATCGCATCCGTATCACCCAGCCAGTCAGAGCCCTTGACGGTGTCATACATATGCCACTGCCAGTTATCCGGGCCCATGTTGCTCAGCGAGGCGGCGATACCGCCCTGCGCCGCAACCGTGTGGGAACGGGTTGGGAAAACCTTGGTCACACAGGCAGTGCGCAGGCCCTGTTCGGCCATGCCAAGAGTTGCGCGCAGACCGGCACCGCCGGCACCCACGACCACGACGTCATAGTCATGCGTCTCGTATTCGTATGCAGCCATTTCTTTTGTCCCTTACAGCGCGATCTTGGCCAGGGCAAAAACCCCAGTGGCGATTGTGGCGTAGCTGAGGCCGATCACAAACATGATCAGCGCTTTACGCATCGAGCCACGCGCATAATCTTCGATCATCATTTGCGCGCCCTTGTTGAAATGCATCACGCCAACAAACAGCGTGAGCCCGGTCAGGATTGCCGGAAAGGGGCGTGCAAAAGTGGCCAAGACCTCTTCCTGCGTGCCGCCTATGGCGGATCCAACGATATAGATGAAGGCCGGAACCAGAAAGGCCAACGCCACGGCGCTCACCTGCATGTACCAGTGATGTTCGGTGCCGGTGCCTGCGGCGCCCTTACCAACAGCGCGTTTACGAGCGGTCAAATAACGCATGTCTTGCTCCTTAAACCACGATCACGGTGATTACGGTGAGGACGACCGAACCGATCATCATGCCCCAGCCCAGTTTTTCGGCTGTTTCGATATCCAGCCCGTGGCCCGCATCAAAATAAAGGTGACGCAGCCCGGCGAGGAAGTGATACCAGATGCCCAGCGTCGACAACGTCAGCACGATGTCGCCAAACCAGGAGGTCATCACTCCGTTGGCAGTGGCAAAATAGGCAGGCGAAGTCGCCGCCGCGAGGAGCCACCAGACAATCAGCATCACCGAGATAATCAACGCATTGCCTGTGATCCGGGTGAGGATCGAGGATAGCGAGGTCATCTGCGGGCGATAGATCGACAAATGCGGCGAAAGCGGGCGATTGCCCCGATTTACATCGGCCATGTTGGCTCCTTTCCAGTTAGCTGACGACGTTTTAGCGGATTTTTACGTCCTGTCACGCAAACAGCGGGTAAATTTCTGCGGTTATTTGACCTGTTTTGCAAAAAAACACATTTCGTGATCACAGGTAACCACCCAGTGATCACAAAAATGTCTTACTAAAATTGTTTTGCAGAATCAGCCCTCCCTAGAACGATTTCCTGCTCCTCCCCCCGAAAGTCGCGGTTTAGAGGGCGGTTTCGAAGCAAAAGCAACGCGCGATCAACGGGTTCTAGGATGGGCAGGGTCTGGGCCGTTTTGCGCGCCACCTCACGGACCAATTTGCGACGAATTTTCTCCGGGTAGTCGCGAAAACTATGGGCGGTTTCGACAAAGGCCCCCTCCCCCTGGATCACATGTTCGTAGAAATAGGCCGTGAGTTCCGGCTCGCTTTGCTCGATTGCTAGGGCATTCACAGTGACATCGACCTGCCGCATCAGAGGCTTCAGCGTGGCAGGTTCCACCCCCTCGTTTGAGGGCCCGTCCCCAGAGAGATCAATTACCCCGCGTTTGCAATTCGGCCCCTCTGTAATCTGATTGAGCCCCAGCAATAGCGCCTCTCCCAGCGCGGTGGAATAATTACGCCAGGGACGTGGGGCGGCCTCCACCGCACTGGCCAGAGCCTCGACCTCCTCAAAGGTGCGGGTTGGCGTCCAGGGGATGGAAATCTCTTGCCGCGCCCGCCCCGACCACTGGATCAGAGTCACCTGCGCCTGGGCATTTACCAAGGCCTCCGACACCACCCCGTCACGCAGACCCGCTGCCAGCCCGTCCATCTGGATACGGTATTCAGTAGCATCTACCGAACCCGAAACATCCACCGCCAGCACCAGCGCCAGATCACAGGCCCAACCAGGCAAGGGCAAGGCAAGTAAAACAGCAGCAAAGAGTCGGGCTTTGAACCTCATCCAAAAACTCTAGGCAAGAAGATGCCCTGTCGTCACCCCTGATGTAGGACAAACACAGAGCTGTGATCACCTTCGAAAAAACCACAGGCCAGGCAGCTGTCTGCCTGGCCTGCTTAAAGAACCTGGTTCAGCCCCATGGGCGTTACTTTGGCATCAAGGCCCAATAGTCCAGATCCAGCAGGACCTCAGGCAGGTATTTGCCATCCTCGCCTTTCAACGCAAAGGGTTCGCCACCTTTGGTGGCCACGAGACGCAGGCGAATGGCACCAACGCCAGGGGCATCGGTATCGGCCTTGTCCAGAACCTCGGACCAGGCGCGGATGGTGGTACCGGACAGGCAGGGGTTGGCATGGGCGCCGCCGTTGAGACCGACAATCATCTGCGCGTTGGCCAGCCCATTAAAGGAGAGCGCCCGCGCCATCGAGATAACATGGCCACCATAGATCAACCGGGTCCCATCGGGACGGGCAGTCGTGTCGAAATGCACCTTAGCCGTGTTTTGCCACAGGCGCGTGGCCAGCATATGCTCGGCCTCTTCAATGGTGACGCCATCCACGTGGTTGATGGTCTCGCCAACTGCGTAGTCCCCCCAGCGATGCGCCTCGCCAGCCAGATCAAAATCATAGCTGCTGAAATCCAAACCCGCAGGCACCACCAGCTGATCCGCAGGAATGACCTTGGCCAGATCCGGCAGCACGGTTTCGGGGGCTGGCGCGTCCAGATTACCTTTGCGCACCATAACCCAGCGGACATATTCCATCACAGTCTCGTCGCGCTGGTTCAGGCCCTTGGTGCGCACGTAGACCACGCCGGATTTGCCGTTGGAGTTCTGCTTGACGCCAATCACTTCACTTGTCGAGCGCAGCGTGTCACCCTCGTAGACCGGCAAAAGCCAGCGCCCCTCGGCGTAGCCCAGGTTGGCCACCGCGTTCAGCGACACATCAGGAACCGTTTTGCCAAACACGATGTGAAAGGCCGCCAGATCATCCAGCGGCGATTTGGGCAGACCAGAGCGGCGGGCAAATTCATCCGAAGAATACAGCGCATGGCGCGCCGGGTAGAGCGCATGATACATGGCGCGCTCGCCTCCCGAAACGGTGCGGGGCACCGCATGGGTGATCACATCCCCCAGGGCATAGTCTTCGAAAAATCGGCCGGAATTTGTTTTTGCCGCGCGGGTCTTGGCCATCAGTGTTCTCCCAGTTTTGTCTCGGGTGTATAGGTGCCATCCACCTCTTTCACCACGGACTGACCACAACGCATGATGCCTTTGACAGGGTCAAAGGTCTGGGTGGGGCTGCCATGCAGCTCCCACCCTTTGTTCAGCGCATCGGTCACCTTGTGACAAAAGGCGGATGTGTCGTCTTCGCTCAAAAAACGGTAGAGTTTCATGGCTCAGCCTCCTGAAAAGGGTGAGGGACCGATCATCCCGTGCACATAGCCAATCACCGCCAGCAGCACCACAGAGGCCACCAAGAACATGCCATCCTTGGCAATGCTGCCCTTGGGATTCGGTGTCCAGTCAGGCTCGGCGCGGTTGATCACCACCATTTCGACCAGGGCCCAGATCAGCAAACCGCCAAACAGCACAAAGGAGGCCGGATCCCAGTTGACCAGCAGGTGGGCGATCGCCCAGAGCGAAAAGCCAAACAACATTGGGTGGCGCATCTTGTAAAAGATCGCGCCTTTGGAGGGGCCAGGGCTGGTGAAATAGAGCGCCAGCAGCACCAGCAGATTGTTGATATGCCGGAGGAAGGGCGGGTAAAGCCCCAGCTCGAAGCTCTCAGCCGACCGGTAGCCCAGCACCATCAAAACGACGCTCGCCACGATAGCAATGGCGACAAGACCTTTGCCCTTATCGCCCATGGACGCGCGCATGCCCGGGGCCAATCGCTTAAACAGATGCGCGCCCCACCACAGCAGGATGCCTAGAACCAGAAGTGTCATGTCAGTCTCCCTAAGATGTTAACTTGGTTAACACCTAGGCGGAAAGCGCGGCAATTGCATCCGCTTTTGCGAGAATTTCTCGGGCGGTCACCACATGCAGGTTTTCGACGATCTTACCGTCCACCACTGCCACGCCCTGACCGGAGGCCTCGGACTCTTCAAAGGCAGAAATCTGACGGCGGGCCAGATCAATTTCTGCTTCGCTGGGGGCGAAGGCTTCGTTGGCAACTGCGACCTGCGCTGGGTGGATCAGGGTCTTACCATCAAATCCCATATCACGGCCCTGGGTGCTCTCCACCCGCAGACCCTCGTCATCCTTGAAGGCATTGTAGACACCGTCCACAATGATCAGACCCTCGGCCTTGGCAGCCAACAGGCACAAGCCCAGCCCGGCCATCATCGGCAGGCGATCGGCACGGAACCGTGTCTGCAGCTCCTTGGCCAGATCATTGGTGCCCATGACCATCCCCTGCAACTTGGGATGGGCGGCGATCTCAGCTGCATTCAACATACCGCGCGGCGTCTCCATCATCGCCCAGAGCGGCTTGTCGCCGGTGATTTCGGCCAGTGCGTCCAGGTCTGCCGGGCTCGATACCTTGGGCAGCAGCACCGCATCGCAGTCCATCGCAGCGGCCGCCCTGGCGTCCTCTTTGCCCCAGGGAGTGTCAAAGCCATTGATCCGCACGATACGCACCCGCGCGCCATATCCGCCCTCCGCCAGCGCGGCCGCCAGCGTATCACGCGCATTTTCCTTTTCCTCAACCGAGACCGCGTCCTCAAGATCAAAGATCACCGCGTCCACGGGCAGCGTCTTGGCCTTTTCAAGGGCGCGTGGCTTGGAGCCGGGGATGTAGAGTACCGAACGATAAGGGCGTGTGCGCGGATCCATCAGGAAGCCTCCAGGTTATTTTGTTGCGCAAACGGGTATAGATTCGGGTGAAAACTTTCAAGCGCAATCATGCCGCATCGCAGAAACGACCCTGCGACACAAATTTGGCACAGTGCTAAGCTGCGTCGAAAGAAGGATATTTTTCTCAGGTTTCGACTTCAGTCAGCCAGGGCCGGCGGATTAACTCTTTTTCAAAGTGTCCTTGGCACAGTTTATTTATCGCAGCGGCCATGTTGGTCGGAGACCTCATCGGGATCAAAACCCTTATTTTAAGGGCCTAGGTTCACACACTGATCTGTCTCGGCGCGGGCAAAATGCCCTTTAGGAAGACTGGGCCAAAGGCCTGCATAACCATTACGTCAATTGAATCCGGTCCTGATCTGGTCGGTTCGAAAGAGAGGTCACGTGACCGCTCTCTCTCAGGTCAGCCGTTCCGCATAGGGTAAAACCCAAGGAGAAGACGATGTTTAGAACTGCACTTGGCCTGTCTGTACTGGGCTTTACCGCGAGCCTCATGGCTGCCTCTCCCGCATTGGCCCAGGGCCGCAACTGCGCACCACGCGACGTTGTTGTCGAGCGCCTCGCATCGAAATACGGCGAAAGCCGCCAGGCCATTGGCATTGGCCAACAGGGCATGGTGATGGAGACCTTTGCCTCGGCCGAAAGCGGCAGCTGGACCATCACAGTGACCATGCCCACCGGCATGACCTGCCTCATGGCCTCGGGCCAGTCATTTGAAGCCCTGGCCGAAGCCGTCCCCACCCAGGACAACGGCGCCTGAGAGAGGCATTGGCCGGAATGGCCAATCACAAAACGGCCCGGCGCGCAGGATGGCGCGCCCTGCCGCGCACGCACCAGGCAGCTCGCTTGCTAGTCTTGCCCGGTCTGCGCCTCATAGCCCTGCCTGCCCTACGCGGGTAAAGATAGGTCTTAGAGCCCAAACTCCCCGCTCCATTTTCTCGGCCATTTACCTCGCTCCGGCTCCACGAACACACTGGTCTAACCCGCCCGCCCGTGGAATAGGCTCCATGAGGGCATCCGTCCCTGGTCATCGTTCCGATTTTCGATCAGAATCGAAGCCAGCCAAGGGCCGTCGCCAGTGCTCAGCACCGGGCCAAAAGCGCAAGACAGCCCGGCAAATGCGACCTTCCCAATCACAAATGCGAAAAACATAGAAACAAGTGTAACAAGAATTGATTGCCGCACGACCCTTATTTGCAAGCCTTTTTACAACTCCGATGACGCAAAATCCGGTAGCGCCCTGCGATATGCCGCAGTGCAGAACCCTTGCGCGGGCGCGCATGAGGGCGTAGGCATCCCCCCAATTTCAACCGGACCGGAGAGAAATCCCCATGGC
>CAJXIL010000022.1 GCA_913054455.1 uncultured Roseobacter sp. | reverse complement strand
ACATATCGAAACCGAAAGGATCTGATTTACTCATGGGGTGCACCTTCTCGACGCAGCTACTCGACTCGGAGGCAGCAGTTTAGTCTAAGGGGCGTCAGATAGAAGGGGGTGCGAGAAATAAAAATGAGGATGAGCGGAATATGAGCATTCGTGTCGAGATGGAGCAGCGGCTGCGGGAAGCCTTTGAACCAACGGAGCTAGAGGTTGTCGATGACAGCAATAGCCATATTGGCCATGCGGGCCATGATGGCAGCGGTGAGAGTCACTTTAACGTGAGAATTCGCGCCGCTGCCTTCGACGGGCAAAACCGCCTGCAACAGCATAGGGCGGTGCATAAGGCGCTAGGAGACATTGTGCCGCGCATTCACGCGCTGGCGCTGGAAATTGGCTGCGACTGATTTGTTCGCAGCTTTTGTTTGGCCTTGCCTGGGCTGCAAAAAGCCCAGGTTAATCCCCGATGATGCAACTGGAAACTGGGCGCAGCGCCTATGCGTCGTCTGCGGAGTGTTGCTTGGCCCGGGCCTTTAGTGCGGCAGTCATGCCTGAGACCGGGCTCAGCTCTTCGACGCCATCATCGGCCTGCATGCTGGCAGCTCCCGGACCGGGCACCGGCGTGACCCCCGATGGTGCCTCGGGATCACCAGCGGTGGCGGTGAGGGGGGCAGTCGGGGCGACAACAGCTCCAGGCGCTTGCACTACTGGCGCATTGCCTTCGGGTGCCTGGCTTGCAGCAAGGGGCTGCGCCGCTGCGCCAGCCGCTTCTGGCAGCGCGCGGCGAAACACCAGTACATTGCGCCAATTGGTGGTGGAACCCGTCAGGCCAGAGCGCTCATCCGAGGGCAAGAGTTCTGCCCGTTGATACTCCCAGCCCTCAGCGGCCATTTCATTGAGGGTGATCTCGATGGAATTGGCAAACCGCGCCTCTGCGGTCTTGACGCCCTTGGCCTTGGTGCCCTTGTGGGGGGCGGGAACAACTTTATACTCAAACGCCTGCATTGCGGTCTCCTGACTTCCGGCGCAGGTTTAACCTATGCAGGCGGGGGGTCAAGTCTGGCTTCGCTGACCCTGGTGTAGGTCAGTCGCTGCCCAGGGGAAGCGACTGAAGGGTGGGTGCTGAGACAGGTTACTTTTTTGCCGCCAGCTGCGCCAGGGTTAGGCAGACCTGCAGCGAGGCAGCCATATCCTGTACCGAAACCCATTCCAGGGGGCCGTGGACACATTGCATCCCGCAAAAGATATTTGGCGTCGGCACGCCCATTTCTGTCAGGCGTGATCCATCCGTGCCGCCGCGGATCGGCACAGAGATCGGTTCGATCCCATTGGTACGGCAGGCTTCCAACGCCAGATCGACCGGGGTCATGTCTTCTTCCAGCCAATAGCGCATGTTGCGGTATTGCGGATAGATCTCGCAGGTGATCTCGGCACGGGGTTCGGTGGCCTGAACAGCCGCGCAAACACTACGCAGCAACGCGCCCTTGGCCGCCAGGCCATCGCGTTCAAAATCGCGCAGGATCAGTTTGATCTCCATCTCTGACGAGCCACCGTTCATATCTGTGACATGTAGAAAGCCCTCTCGCCCGTCGGTGGTTTCCGGTGTCATCGTCACCTGCGGCAGAGTTTGCACGATCTTGGAGGCCAGATGCGCGGCATTGACCATTTTTTCCTTGGCCCAACCAGGGTGGATCGACACGCCCTTGATGGTCACAACCGCACGATCCGCCGAGAAGCTCTCGTAGATCACTTCGCCCAGATCACTGCCGTCCAGCGTATAGGCAAAATCCACGCCCAGATCCTGCGGCAGCTTGGCATCCACACCACGGCCGATTTCCTCGTCCGGGGTAAAGGCAATACGGATCGGGCCATGGGGGATATCGGGGTTTTCAATCAGGTGGCGCGCCAGGGTCATCACGATAGAGACCCCGGATTTGTCATCCGCCCCCAGCAGCGTCAGCCCCGAGGCGGTGACCAGATCGTGGCCTTCCTTGCCTGCCAGATAGGGATGATCCTGGGGCGAGAGCACCAGGTCGGGATTGTCGGGGAAGGTGATATCGCCGCCGTTGTAGCCTTTGATCACACGGGGTTTTACCCCCGCAGCATTGAACTGTGGCGCGGTGTCCACATGGGCGAGAAAGCCAACCGTCGGGCCATCGGTGTTACCCGGAACAGTGGCCAGCACGGTGCCATAGTCGGTCAGGGTGACATCCTGCGCGCCGATCCCTTTTAGCTCTTCCACCAACAGATTCGACATGTCGAACTGGATCGCGGTGCTGGGCGAGGAGGGCGAATTCTCATCGCTTTGGCTGTCGATGGCAGCATAGCGGATGAGCCGGTCCTGAAGCTCTTGGTCGAATGGGGTTTTCATTGTGTTTTCCTGTGGCTGTCACATCTGGCGGCAGGCTGGGGCAGCGCGGCGCAAGGGTCAAGGGCAGGCTTGCATCAACCGGGGCTGGCGGGCAGAGTTGCAGTATTTAGGCAGGCATTGCTAAGGAACCGCGCATTTGGACGTCAGCAAAATTGTAGATCGGGACAGTTTTAAGACCTGGCTTGAAAAGCTGCCAAAGGAGCGTCGCTATGAATGGGGCGTCAGCCTCGCCACCCGCGCGGCGCTTCGGGTGTTTCCGGTCTGGGCGGTAGAGATGCCACGGGACTGGGCGCGCAAACGTGATTTGACAGTTCTGCCCCTGTCCCGCAGCCTGTTGATATCGGTGGTAGCAGTCAAAATGCCAACCACCGATATCAGAGACGCCGCCGACGCCTCTTACGTCGCCTCCTACGCCGCCAACGCCGCCAACGCCGCCTCCTGCGCCGCCAACGCCGCCAAAGCCGCCTCCTACGCCGTCAACGCCTCCTCCTCCTCCTCCTCCTCCTCCTCTTCCTACGCCGCCTCCTACGCCTCTGCTTCCTACGCCGCCTCCTACGCCTCTGCCGTTTCTTGGACGCTGCTGAGGGGGGATATTCTTGAGCTGGAGCAGGGAGCCGACCTGCGCAGACTGCGCCTGTGGCCCCAGGAAATGCCCCCTGAAATCGCTGAGGCCTGGACCACAGGCCGGACCTGGATGGAACCCGCCCCCGGTCACGCCTTTTGGATCCGCTGGTATGATGCTATTCTTGCGGGCCGTCCCCTGACGGGGGATTGGGACAGCCATTGGCAGTTGATGCACGACATCGCGCTGATCGACCCCGATGATTGGGGGAAAGGCAAGGAACAGGACGCCATCCACGTGGCGGGGATTATTGCAAAGATTGAGGACACATATAGCTATCGCGTCACCGATACGACGCTTTCCGAGGCAACAACGTTGTTGCATGCGGCACTTGGGCAGTTCGGCTTTGACGAGATCCGGCGCCTTATGGAGCTCTTGCCCTTCGCCGAGGATCTAAAACAGCTCAAAGACCCTGAGGCGGTCGCGGCTTTTGTAGCGGCGATGGATCAGCAGAGGCGGGAGATTGAAACGTTTTTGCGCGGGGTGGATCGGGAAGGGCGCGGGTTGCAAGGCGCGGGCGGTATCCTGACGTATTTTGAGGAGGTGCTGGAAGAGGTTTCCAAGGCGCGGCAGCTCAATCAGTTGAACGTGGGGTGGATCATTGATTGCGGTGAAATCCTACAGGGCTATGCGCAGAATTCGGACACCGTTGCAGAGCTTGGCCCGTTGAATATTCCGTTCCAGCGGACCCTGCAAAATTTACTGGATCAAATCCACAATCATTTCTCTGCGACGTTGCTCCGCTTTGGGGTTCTGCGTGACATTCGCTCGTCAGAGGAGACCAAACTTGGCGAGTTGATGGAAGATTTGCGGCGTGGATTGGAGCAGATCAAACACGAGCTGCCGGAAGGCCACGTTGCAATGGCGCCAGAGACAATCGCAGTTTTCGAAAAGCTGTTTGATGATCTCGACGGGATGATCAGACGAGAGTTTGTTGCTGTAAGTCCAGCAATGAAGAGCCAGCTTCGCAAAAACATCGACTATCGTCTGGCTCAAGTGGCGGTCTCGCTGCGGCTGTATTGGGAGCAATCAGCCGCTCCGCGCAGGGCGGTCGGGCAGGTGATTGCGGGCGTTGCGAAGAAGAAAACCGAAGAGGGGGTTGAGGGGCTTGTCAAGTGGGTGCTGGACAATTTGAAGTAGGCCGCCAATAGGCCGGACAGCGCCCGACCTCCCCCACGGGAGGGCGCTTTCCTATCTTTGAAAATATAAGAGGGCGACCCTTTGGCCACCCTCTGTCATTTCATCTGTTCTAGGCTTTAGCCCAGCTTTTTGGCGACCAGCTCGTTCACTGCCTTGGGGTTGGCCTTGCCGCCGGTGGCTTTCATCACCTGACCAACAAACCAGCCTGCCAGTTTGGGGTTCTGTTTGGCTTTTTCCACCTGGGCGGGGTTGTCGGCGATGATCTGATCCAGGGCGGCCTCGATGGCGCCAGTGTCTGTCACCTGCTTCATGCCACGCTCTTCGACGATCTGGGCAGGGTCGCCACCTGTCGTGTAGACGATCTCGAACAGATCCTTGGCGATCTTGCCAGAAATGGTCTCGGCTGAGATCAGCTCGACAATGCCGCCCAACTGCTGTGGCGTGACGGGGCTGTTGGCAATATCGGCCTCATCCGCTTTCAGGCGACCAAACAGCTCATTGATCACCCAGTTGGCGGCGAGTTTGCCATTGCGGCCCTCGGCCACGGCCTCAAAATAGGCGGCGGATTCCACATCGGCGGTCAGCACCGAGGCGTCATAATCGCTGAGCTTGAAATCAGTGATGAAACGCGCCTTTTTGGCGTCTGGCAGTTCGGGCAGGTTGGCGGCGATATCATCCACCCAGGCCTGTTCGATCTCAAGCGGCAGCAGGTCGGGGTCGGGGAAATAGCGGTAGTCATGCGCTTCTTCCTTGGAGCGCATCGAGCGGGTCTCTCCCTTGTCGGGATCGTAAAGGCGGGTTTCCTGATCAACCGAACCACCGGCCTCGATGATGGCGATCTGGCGGCGCGCTTCGATTTCGATGGCCTGCTGGATAAAGCGCATGGAGTTCATGTTCTTGATTTCGCAGCGGGTGCCCAGATGACCAAAATCCTGGGTTTCCTGATATTTCTCATACTGGCCAGGACGGCAGACCGAGACATTGACATCTGCGCGCAGGTTGCCGTTTTGCATATTGCCATCACAGGTGCCGAGATATTTCAGGATCTGGCGGATCTTGGCGATATAGGCGGCGGCCTCTTCGGGGCCACGGATGTCAGGGCGCGAGACGATCTCCATCAGGCAGACGCCTGTGCGGTTGAGATCGACAAAGGACATGTTGGGATCCATGTCATGGATCGATTTGCCCGCGTCCTGTTCCATGTGGATACGCTCAACTCGCACCAAACGCGCGGTGCCATCGCCTAGTTCCACCAGCACTTCGCCTTCGCCCACGATGGGGTGATAGAGCTGCGAGATCTGATAGCCCTGCGGCAGATCGGGGTAGAAATAGTTCTTGCGGTCAAAAGCGGACCAGAGGTTGATCTCGGCCTTTAGGCCCAGCCCGGTGCGCACGGCCTGTTCGACGCAGTATTCGTTGATGACGGGCAGCATGCCAGGCATGGCGGCATCCACAAAGGAGACGTTGGAGTTCGGCTCGGCACCAAATTTTGTGGATGCACCCGAGAACAGCTTTGCGTTGGAGCTGACCTGGGCGTGGACTTCCATACCGATGACCAGTTCCCAGTCATGTTTGGCGCCCGAAATCACCTTGGGCTTGGGGAGTTCATATGTCAGGTCGAGCATCTCGCACTGGCTCCTATAATCGCGTTTAGTTGGCGTTCTAAGCCAGCCGGGCAAGCGGGGCAAGTGGTAGTGGAGATTCTGCCGATGCCCGCAGGTGTTGCGGGCTGGCCGCTGGGGTGTCTGGCCGAAATGTGGGGCAGCTCTTGGCCTGGCGGCGCAAGCTTTTACTTGGCGGCGGCCTGCGGCGGGGCTAAGAAGATCGCCCAAGCGAGCTTTTGGCTCAGAGCAGACAATGTGCACAGATAAATAAGAGGACGCGTCTTGGATACAGCCGCCCGTATTGCCCAGAGAATTGCCAGTGAGATTGGCGCCGCGCCCAAACAGGTGACCAGCGCGGTAACATTGCTGGATGAAGGTGCGACAGTGCCCTTTGTGGCGCGCTACCGCAAAGAGGTCACAGGGGGGTTGGATGATACGCAACTGCGCACCTTGGCGGAACGGCTGTCTTACCTGCGCGAGTTGGAAACGCGCCGCTCTGCAATTGTCGACTCGATCAAGAGCCAGGAAAAGCTGACCGATGAACTGGGGACTTTGATCGCCAAAGCCGAGACCAAGGCCCAGTTGGAAGATATTTACCTGCCCTATAAGCCCAAGCGCCGCACTAAGGCGATGATCGCCCGTGAAAACGGGCTGGAGCCACTGGTAGAGGCTATTTTGGCCGATCACATGGCAGAGCCTGAGGTGCTGGCTGCAGGCTATATCACTGAGGCGGTACCTGGCACCAAGGAAGCCTTGAACGGCGCGCGCGACATTCTGACGGAACGGATGACCGAAAACGCCGGGTTGCTGGGGCGTTTGCGACAGTTTTTGCAGTCTGAGGCGCGGCTTACGGCGCGGGTGATCGAGGGCAAAGAACATGAGGGCGCCAAGTTTTCCGACTATTTTGATCATAATGAGCGCTGGGCTGATGTGCCATCGCACCGGGCTTTAGCGATGTTGCGGGGCTCTAATGAGGGCGTTTTGACGCTGGATATTGGCCCTGAACCAGACGAGGGCGTGGCCCGAGCTGAAGCCATGGTGGCGGCGGAACTGGGGGCTGGCGGCGCAGGGGCTGGTGACAAATGGCTGCGCAAGGTGGCGGGGTGGTGCTGGCGGGTGAAGCTGTCCTTGTCGATGATGCTGGAGCTGATGGCGGATCTGCGGGCCCGTGCGCAAGATGACGCCATCCAGGTCTTTGCCCGCAACCTCAAGGACCTGCTTTTTGCCGCGCCAGCCGGTGCGCGACCGACGCTGGGGCTGGACCCGGGCATTCGCACCGGCGTCAAGGCTGCAGTGGTTGATGCAACCGGGAAAGTGGTGGCCACCGAGACCCTTTATCCCTTTCAGCCAAAGAATGATCTGCGCGGCGCCCAGGTCAGCATTCTGAAACTGATCGCGGAACATGGGGTGGAGCTGATTGCCATCGGCAATGGCACGGCCAGCCGTGAGACCGAACGCATGGTGGCGGAGGTAATCAATAACTTGCCTGCCAAGGTTAAGAAGCCGACGAAGGTGGTGGTCTCGGAAGCTGGAGCCTCGGTCTATTCGGCCTCGGAACTGGCCGCGCGGGAATTTCCGGATCTGGATGTATCGCTGCGCGGTGCGGTCTCTATTGCGCGGCGGCTGCAGGATCCGCTTGCGGAACTGGTCAAGATCGAACCCAAAAGCATCGGTGTTGGCCAGTACCAGCACGATGTCGATCAGCATAAGCTGTCCAAATCGCTGGAGGCGGTGATCGAAGACGTGGTGAATGGTGTGGGGGTCGATCTCAACATGGCCTCGGCACCGCTGTTGGCCCATGTTTCGGGGCTGGGGCCGGGACTGGCGGAGGCCATCGTCGCGCACCGGGATGTGAATGGCGCTTTTGCCTCGCGCAGGGAGCTGCTGAAAGTGGCGCGTCTGGGCCCCAAGGCCTTTGAGCAATGTGCGGGATTTCTGCGCATTCGCGATGGCAAGGAGCCGCTGGATGCCTCCTCTGTGCACCCGGAAGCCTATAGTGTCGCCCGCAAGGTGGTTACGGCCTGCGGGCGCGACATTCGCCAGATCATGGGCGATGATGCCGCTTTGAAAGGGCTGCGGGCGGAGCAGTTTGTCGATGAGAGTTTTGGTCTGCCGACGGTGCGCGATATCTTTGCAGAGCTTGAGAAGCCCGGACGTGACCCGCGTCCCAGCTTTGTGACGGCCAGTTTTGCCGAAGGCGTTGAAACCATGCAGGATTTGAAGTCGGGCATGGTGTTGGAGGGCACCGTGACCAATGTTGCGGCCTTTGGGGCCTTTGTGGATATTGGCGTGCACCAAGATGGTCTTGTGCACGTCAGCCAGTTGGCGGACAAATTTGTCAAAGACCCCCATGAGTTGGTGAAAACAGGCCAGGTGGTCAAGGTAACGGTGACCGAGGTGGATGTTGCGCGCAAGCGGATTGCGCTGACCATGCGCAAGGATGGCGGTGCCTCTGCCCGCGAGGACCGCAACGCGCGCTCTGCCACGGGGGGCGGCGCCAAGGGGCGTGGAGCCCCCCCGCGTGGAGGCGGCAAGGGAGCAGGCAAAGGGGGCGGGTCAAAACGAGGTGGCCTGTCATCTTCCCCCAAATCTGACAGCCCCCAGACCGGGGCACTGGGAGCGGCGCTTATGGATGCCTTCAAGAAGACCTAAGGGGATCGCTTGCTTATTGAGAGGTGGAGGGCCGAGCGAGGCGGCAGCCCTTTGGCGGATCAGAAGGGCAGGGGGCTCTGCCCCCTCGCGCCTTTGGCGCTCACCCCTGGAATATTTCAGGAAAGATGAAACGGGGCTATCTCTTTAGAGTGGAAATGCGGGATAGAGCCCGCTAGGCAGGGATCAGATCAAACCCGTCTGGCGAAAAAGCGATCTTGTGGCCGCTGTCGAGTTCGTCGCGGAAGATGTCAGCAATGCATTGCAGGGCCTTGGCTTGACCATGGGCCGCGAAGCGGCGCAGCGAGGTTACCCGGGCATTGTTATCAAAGCCTTCGCAGGCATGGGCCCAGATCAGCGGATGCAGCTCGCGCAGGTGGCTACGTACCAGCCAACTAGCGGCTTTGGAAATCTCAAGACGATTGGTGTCAGCCGATGCGTTGATCCCTAGGCTATTGGGCAGGGTGATGGCACAATAAGCGGCAAGTAAATTGATCATTTCCTGGCTTGGGTCTGCGCAAAGGATATCCTGCAACCCATCTAAGAAAAACTTGGTGTCGACCCGGGCACAGGCCTGCTCATCAATGGCCATGGCATCAAAATAGACCCAGGTGTATCCTCCTGCGCCCCATTGTTGTTGTGTGCGTGCAGCTGTGCGACGGGCTTCCAGCTCCAGGGCGGCATAGGACCCATTGGCCCGCGGCAGCATCTGCGCCCCAAGCGCGCGCATAGGGCGTGGGTTGTTTGGGGCCTGGTCAATCAGGGCTCCATAGGCATCTGCGACATCGACAGTATCTGCGTTCTGGCCTGCAAAAAGCGCACATTTTGCAGCCGATAAGAAGGCGCTCTCATGGCTCTGTTCTTTTAGGGGGGCCAGCAAAGCCGCCGCACGTTCAAAGTGGGCAGCGGCGCGGCGCAGATGCGCCTCTTGCCGGGTCTGATTTGCGGCGGTTTCGGCGGCGGCACCGCGCCAGATCCAGGCGATGTCTATATGGGACAGAGCCACGATAGCCTGTAGGTAAATGTCCTGTGGGTGGTCCTGGCGTAGGGATTCCAGGGCCATGACCCCATCAATGAGGATCGGGTTCTCGCCAGATTTTCGTCTGCGGGTTTGCTTGGCGCCAGGGGCCACATGAAAAGCGCCTGACTTATGGTTTCGATCTTGCAGCGCGTGTTCCACCGCGTTTACCACATCAGAGCGGGCCCCAAAGGCGAGGAGGTCTGCTTCGGGCTGGCCACTCGTGGTGCGGCTATGGGCCTGGTCGGCGGCTTGGATCAGTTGGGACAGCTCGGGCCAGCGTTCTTGCCGCGCCAGGAACTGGCCTTTGTCCTGCAGGGACTGTCTGTTTTGGCTGTCCAGGCACTCATCTTGGATCGGGATCAAGAGCCTGTCGGCATAGCTCTCTACGTCCTCTTGGCTATCCGGCTGTTTCGCCACAGCCTTCGGGCGCTCTGCAGTCAGCGGCTGCGTCGCGGAGGCGGGGGGGTGCTCGCCAGCGAGATTTTGGTGGAGCCCGTGCTCAGCTTGGCGGCGGGGGGCGTCCTCTAAAAAACTGGCAGAGATCCATGCGGGAAACTCCTTCTGCAGTCTGGAGAGGTGCGTCCACAGTTGAGAGTGAGGTCTGAGCATTCAAAATCCTGCAGGTTGGCAGCTTATCGGTAAGGCTCAAAATGATTGCTCAATGCGGCGCAATCGTGGCGGCGATGGGGTTATTGCCGTTAACAATTGGGAAATGGCGTGGCAGGCGGGCTGCTACCGTTAGATAACCGTAAAGTGGTGCCGCTCGCTGGGAATATCCCGTGCGTTCAGCTGGTCTTCGAGCAGGTGAACCGGGGGCAGCGCAGGTTGGGGCAGGCGAATAGTCGCCCCATTGCGTAGGATCAGTGTTGCGCGAAAGGAAAAATCCCAGCGCCGGTCAAGCCGCAGCAATGCAATCTCAGGCAGAGGCAAGCCCGTGCTGCGCGCACCTGTAAACCAGAAAATCTGATCTTCCGTTAGGGTTATGCCAGAGCTGGGGTTGCGCCACAGTTCCCAAAGGCCGGGCAGCAGCGGCAGGGCGAGCAGAATGAGAATGCCCGGTGTGATCTGCAACAGGGCGCCGCCCAGCATGAGAGCAGCAGACCACAGGGATACGGCCACAACAAGGTGCACTGATCTGCCCTGCCGTTCAAAATGAAAGGGTGGTTGCAGTGAACCCGTGACCGAGGCGGTCACGGGTTCTGGTGTTTCGGGGGCCTCAGGCATTCAGGATACGGCTGATCATCTCGTTGGTGTCGCGGCTCAGCTTGGGGGCGGCTTTGATCCGCTCGAGCTGGGCGCGGATCAAGACCTGACGTTCCAGGTCATAGCGTTTCCAAGTCTGGAAGGCCGTGCACATCCGCGCCGTGGTCTGTGGGTTCAGGCTGTCCAGCGCCATCAGCTTATCAGCCAGCAATTGGTAGCCCGAACCGCTCGCATGATGGAAGCCCGCGTGGCTGCCGGCCAAAGCGCCCATCACCGCCCTGAACCGGTTGGGGTTTTTCAGAGTGAACAGAGCATGCTCTGTCAGACCAGCGGCAGTTTGGGCGGTTGCCTCTGGCGCGGCGGCAGCAACCTGCAGTGCGAACCATTTGTCCATCACCAGACGATCATTTTTCCATTGTTCAAAGAAGGCCTGCGATTGTGTCGCCCCCTTTTCGGCCGTCAATAGCGCAGCCAGGGCGGCATATTGCTGGGTCATATTGTCAGCCGATTCATACTGACGGCTGGCCTGTTCACCGCCATCAAGACGGGTCAGCAAGGACAGAATACGCCCGTTCAGAGCGCGCTTGCCGGCGCTGACCGCATCGGGTTGATAGGCACCGTCCACGGCGGTGTCGGCATAAAGTCGAGGCAGGCTGTCAGCCAATTGCTGCGCCAGGGTCTGGGCGAAGGTCTCGGCCGCGTCGTAAATCTGCTGTGGGTCAGGTACATGGCCGCGCTCATGCAGGCTTTGGGCGATGTCAGACTGGCTGGGCGGTTGCAGGATCAATGCCCTGAAGGCCGGGTCCAGGCTGTCGTCGCGTACCAGCTGTTGCAGCGCATCCAGATAGGCTGCGTCTGGGGCGGCTCCTTCGAGCACCATGGCAATGCGGGCCTCGCGGGCGAGGGCATTGCCCGCTTCCCAGCGATTGAATAGGTCGCTGTCATGGGCCAACAGAAAGGCGCGCTCAGAATTGCTGGTCTCGCGCTCCAGAATGACCGGTGCCGAAAACTCCCGCAGGATCGAGGGGACAGGCTTGCTGGCCAACCCTTCAAAGGTAAAGCTCTGCTTGGTCTGGGTCATCTCCAACACCGTGGTTGGCTGTACCTCATCGCCATTGTCATTCAACAGGCCTACGGCAATTGGGATCACGCGCGGATCTTTGTCGGGCTGGCCGGGCGTCGCGGCGGTGTTTTGTTCAAAGGTGAGTGTATAGGTGCCCTCTGCAAAGCTCTCGGCGACCTTCAGGCGCGGCGTGCCTGCCTGGGAGTACCAGCGCTTGAACTGCGCCAGATTACGACCAGTGCTGTCTTCAAACACCTTTAGCCAGTCCTCAATAGTGCAGGCCTGACCATCATGGCGGGTAAAATAGAGGTCAACCGCCTTGCGGTAAGCCGCGTCCCCCACCAGGCGTTTCAGCATGCCGATGATTTCGGCACCTTTCTCATAGATGGTGGCGGTGTAGAAGTTGTTGATCTCTTGGAACTCTTCCGGGCGCACAGGATGCGATAGCGGCCCCTGGTCTTCGGGGAATTGGCGGGCGCGCAGATCAATGACATCAGAAATCCGCTTCACCGAGGCAGAGCGCATATCGGAGGTGAACTGGGCGTCACGGAATACCGTCAGCCCCTCTTTGAGGCAGAGCTGGAACCAGTCGCGGCAGGTGATGCGATTGCCGGTCCAATTGTGAAAATACTCATGGGCAATAATGGCTTCGATGCGCTCAAAATTGGCATCCGTCGAGGTCTCGGGCGAGGCCAAAACGCAGGAGGAGTTGAAGATATTCAGCCCCTTGTTTTCCATCGCACCCATGTTGAAGTCATCCACCGCGACGATGTTGAAAATGTCGAGATCATATTCCCGCCCATAGGCTTCTTCGTCCCAGGTCATGGATTTCTTCAGCGCTTCCATGCCAAAGGCGCATTTGTCTTCATCACCTGGGCGCACCCAGATGTTCAGCTCGACCTCTTTGCCGGAACGCGTGGTGAAAGTATCGGGGTGATTGACCAGATCGCCTGCCACCAGTGCAAACAGATAGGCAGGTTTGGGCCAGGGATCGTGCCACTCGGCCAGGCCCTGGGACTGCGAAACCGGATTGCCGTTGGACAAGAGCACTTCTTCCTCGCCCTCAATGCGCACGGTAAAGGTGGACATTACATCCGGACGGTCGGGGTAATAGGTGATCTTGCGAAAGCCCTCGGCCTCACACTGGGTGCAATACATGCCGCCGGACATATAGAGCCCCTCCAGCGCTGTATTGCCTGCCGGGTCGATTTCAACCTCTGCTTCCCAGAGGAATGGGGTTGTAGGCACGTTGCAGGTCAGGCCTTCGGGCGTGACCTCGGGCGAGACCTCCGCGCCGTCGATTTTGGCTGAGATCAGCTTGAGTTTTTCGCCATGCAGGAAGAAGCGTGGATCCGCAGCGCCCGGTTTGGGGGTGAAGCGGATCTGGCTCAGCACGCGCGTCGCATGGGGGGCCAGGCGAAAGGTCAACGTAACGCTGTCTACCTCAAACCCAAAGGGAGTATAGTCCTTCAGATAAAAGGTTTCTGCATCGGCCTGGGCTGCTATTGTCGTCATCACGCTATCCTCATCTCACCGCGACCACGGGGGCG
The DNA here is from genome assembly GCA_913054455.1 of uncultured Roseobacter sp. Lineage (GTDB taxonomy): Bacteria > Pseudomonadota > Alphaproteobacteria > Rhodobacterales > Rhodobacteraceae > Pseudophaeobacter. The sequence continues at coordinate 21,940 of CAJXIL010000022.1, read as the reverse complement.
GTCGGGGGCTTTGATCTATTGGTTGCCCCAGTGGTAGGCAATGGCGCAGAGCCGGGCAAGCACATGACGCGGAAAATGCGAGCAAAACCAGCGGGTATTTCCCCGCAAGTTTTGAAGCTGGTCAAAACTTGATGGGAAAATTTGAAACAGCCTTGCGGAAACTGGTAAAATAATATTACCGCATCTGTTGCCGATAGGAAACTTTTCCTGTATCCGGAAACTGGATCGACAACCGGGTAAGGAGAAAATCAATGAGCCAGATGCGCACTATCGAAGGGATGCAGGTAGCATCCGAGCTGGCAGAGTTCATTGAAAGCAAGGCGTTGCCCGGCACTGGCGTATCGGCGGCGGCGTTCTGGGCTGGCCTGTCCGGACTGGTAAATGGCATGGGCGACGAGAACCGCGCCCTGCTCGCGAAACGCACCGATCTGCAGGGGCAGATTGATGCCTGGCATGTGCAGAACCGGAGGACTCCACAGGATGCGGCAGCCTATACCGCTTTCCTGCGTGAGATCGGCTATCTGTTGCCCGAAGGCGGTGATTTTGAAATCGAGACCAAAAATGTCGACGCTGAGATCGCATTTACGCCGGGTCCACAGCTGGTGGTGCCGATCACCAATGCCCGCTTTGCGCTGAACGCTGCCAATGCCCGCTGGGGTTCCCTCTATGATGCGCTTTATGGCACCGATGCCATGGGCGATCTGCCCGCGGGCAAAGGCTATGACGCGGCGCGTGGTGCCCGGGTGATTGCCTGGGGGCGGAATTTTCTCGACGAGACCTTCCCGCTGCAAAGCGGCTCCTGGAGCGATATCACTGACCTCTCTGTTGCGGAGGGTGCACTGACGCCTGCGTTGCGTGACGCGGGCCAATTTGCAGGTCATGTTGGACCAGCTGGTGCGCCGACGCGGGTGCTATTGAAAAATAACGGTTTGCACGCGGTGATCGAAGTGGACGCCGCAGGCAATATCGGTGCCACTGATGCGGCTGGCATCAATGACATCACTCTGGAATCCGCGCTTTCTACCATCATGGACTGCGAAGACTCGGTCGCCTGTGTCGATGCCGAGGACAAGGTGGTGGCCTATTCCAACTGGCTGGGCCTGATGAAGCGGGGCCTGGCCGAGGAGGTCACCAAGGGCGGCAAGACCTTTACGCGCGTTCTGAACGAAGACCTCAAATATACCACTGCCGCTGGAGGTGCAGCGAGCCTCAAAGGGCGCTCGCTGCTGTTGATCCGCAATGTAGGTCATCTGATGACCAACCCAGCGGTGCTGGACAGCGAAGGCCGGGAGGCGGGCGAAGGTCTTCTGGACGCCATGATCACCGTGATGATCGCGATGCATGACCTGCAGGCTGCGGGCGGCAACTCACTGCATGGCTCGGTTTATGTGGTGAAGCCCAAGATGCACGGCCCCGACGAAGTGGAGTTTGCCTGCCGTATTTTTGACCAGGTCGAGGCCGCGCTGGGCTTGCCTGCCAATACGGTCAAGATTGGCATCATGGACGAAGAACGCCGCACCAGCGTGAACCTCAAGGAATGTATCCGCGCCGCCAAATCCCGCGTGGCCTTTATCAACACAGGCTTCCTGGACCGGACCGGGGATGAGATCCACACCTCGATGGAGGCAGGGGCCATGCTGCCCAAGGGCGAGATGAAGAACACCGCTTGGATCGCCTCTTACGAGGACCGCAATGTCGATATCGGTCTTGCCTGTGGTCTTAAAGGGCGGGCTCAGATAGGTAAGGGCATGTGGGCGATGCCGGACCTGATGGGAGAGATGCTGGCCACTAAGATTGGCCACCCCAAATCGGGTGCCACCTGCGCCTGGGTGCCATCGCCAACCGCCGCCACGCTTCATGCGACCCATTACCACCAGTTTGATGTTCTGGCGCAGCAGGACACGCTGCGTGCGGGTGGCCCCCGAGGCACCCTGGAGGATCTGCTTGCCGTGCCGGTAATGCAGGGGCAGAACCTGTCTGACGAACAGATCACCTGCGAGATTGAAAACAATGCCCAGGGTATTCTGGGCTATGTGGTTCGTTGGGTGGATCAGGGCGTTGGCTGTTCAAAAGTGCCTGACCTCAACGATGTCGGTCTGATGGAAGACCGCGCCACCTGTCGCATCTCCAGTCAGGCCCTGGCCAATTGGCTGCACCACGGGGTGGTGGATGAGGCTCAGGTGATGGCGGCAATGCAAAAAATGGCGGCCGTAGTGGATCAGCAAAACGCGGGCGATCCCAGCTACAGGCCGATGGCGCCGGGGTTTGACGGCATTGCCTTCCAGGCAGCCTGCGATTTGGTCTTTAAGGGCCGCATCCAGCCCTCCGGCTATACAGAGCCCGTGCTGCATGCTCGCCGTCTTGAACTTAAGGCAACCAGCTAACATACGGATGAAGACCGGGGCGGGGCGTTTCCTGCCCTGTCTTTATTCCTGATCCTGACCAAAAGGACCGACCATGACAATCTCCCTGCAATCCGCCCAAATGATCATCGACACGGCCCTGGCCAAGGGCCGTGAAATGGGTCTGAAACCGCTTTCTGCCGTGGTGCTGGATGGGGGAGGGCATGTGCAGGCCTTTGCCCGTGAAGACGGTGCAGCACCTGGCCGCTTTGCCATTGCCCATGGCAAGGCCTACGGTGCTGTAATGCTGGGTATGGCGGGCACCGCGCAGATGGCGCGGGCCGAAGCCCAAGCCTATTTCATGGCGGCGGTGAACGGCGTCTACGGCGGCCAAGTGATCCCAGTGCCCGGTGGCGTTCTGCTGCGCGACGAGAGCGGCGCGGTCATTGGCGCTGTTGGTGTGACCGGCGATACCTCTGACAACGATGCAATTGCCGCCATGGCGGGGATCGAGGCGGCAGGGCTGATCGGCGAAATCTAATTCGCGGGCAAAATACTACTTCTTCTAGGGACGTCGCAGCGTGCGGCGTCCCTTTTGATTTTGAGCTCAACCAGTGTTTCCGATCTGCCCAGTTTTGCTGCGCATCTTGCCGATGACGTGACGACGTGCAGAATTGAACAGCAGCCTGCGCGCGATCTAGGGGTCTGGGTGGTTGCGGGATCCGGGGCGAGGCCTTAGCCTTCTCATGTTCTAACACACTCGGAGTCCCCATGGCGCGTCCCAAAGTCGGCATTATCGGCAATTCTTATCTGCTCAACGATCAATACCCGGCACATGCTGGCGGCACCATGAATTCTGAGGCTGTAGCCGAGGTCGCCGGTTGTATGCCGCTGCTGATCCCTTCGGATCCGCGGTTTTTGTCGGTTGAGGAACTGTTGGAGAGCTTTGACGGCTTTTTGCTTACTGGCGGGCGTCCCAATGTGCACCCTAATGAATATGGCGAAGCAGAAACGGAGGCGCATGGCGCCTTTGATCGCGCCCGTGACGCTATTGTTCTGCCGCTGGTGCGGGCCTGTGTAGAACGCGGTCAGCCCTTCCTTGGCATCTGCCGGGGCTTTCAGGAGGTCAATGTGGCCATGGGCGGTTCGCTCTATCCCGAGATCCGCGACCTGCCGGGGCGGATGAACCATCGCATGCCCCCCGACGGCAGTCTGGAAGAGAAATTTGCCCTGCGCCATCCAGTGAAAATGACACCGGGCGGGGTGTTCAACGGGGTTTTTGGCGCTGAGGAGGTCATGACCAACAGCCTGCATGGCCAGGGGATCAAAACACCGGGCGCGCGGATAGTGATCGACGGTCATGCCCCTGATGGCACGCCCGAGGCGATCTATGTGCGTGACGCGCCTGGCTTTACCCTTTCGGTGCAGTGGCACCCGGAATGGGACGCCAACAACGATCCGGTTTCCAGGCCGCTGTTTCAGGCCTTTGGCACGGCCGTTCACGCCTGGGCCAATGGGGCGAATGAGCTTGGCGGCTTGCAGGAAGCGGGCTGACAATCGGCCATGCGGCTGGGCTGGGTCCCGATCTGGATTTGGCGCCAACGTGGTGGCGCTTGGTCCGCGCTTAGATCTTTTCCAGAGGTTGCAACTTGCGTGTTTGGTTTCCTTTGTGAGCTGTGCCATACATTGCCAAAGACGAAATTTTTGGAGACGAATGAATGCGCGACCTAATTTTCGACATCGGTGCCAACAATGGTGACGATACAGCATTCTACTTAAAAAAAGGCTTTCGTGTCGTTGCGATTGAGGCTGACCCAGCGCTTGCTCAGAAACTCTATGACCGCTTTGCGGATGACATCGCTGCCGGCAATGTGGTGGTCGAAGGCGTTGGCGTTTCAGATAAGGTCAGCTCGCTTGAGTTTTACGTTAACAGCCACAGCGAGTGGAGCTCTTTCGTCAAGCAGGGCAAGGCCACGCAGGAGAATGAGTTCGAAATCATTCGGGTGCCAACCATGCCCTTGTCGACATTGGTGCAGCGTCACGGCGCTTCTCGCTATTTGAAGATCGACATTGAGGGCTTTGAAAAGGCAGGGCTCTCTACTTTGACCAAAGACCTGCCTTTGCCGCAATACCTGTCGTTTGAAGTGAATCTGGATCGCAATGACCTCATTTCCATGATGAGCGAGATTGGCTATGATGCGTTTCAATTGGTGCGCCAGGGTAAGCCCTTTTTGACTGCCCAGCCAAACCCCGCCCGCGAGGGAGACTTTGCCGATATCGAGTTCAACAGCTCGATGAGCGGTTGCTTTGGTCGCGAACTCGAAGGCGAATGGCTGGATTTGGAGGCCATGACAGCCTTCCTCGAAACCTTTGATGCCGAGGCGGCAGAGGCAATCGCCCGTGGAGAGCGGCGTGGTTGGCATGATGTCCATTGCCGTTTACAGGGCGCGGACTAACCGCCGGTTTTTATCTTAACGGAAGTCAAATAATTAGCCCCCCGCCGATTTGCCTTCGGTGGGGGGCTTTTTGTTACATGGTCTTGTTTAGGCGTGGCTTACAAAAAGCTGAAGTGCTTATTCAAAGGCAATTCGCGCGCACGTTTTCCGGTGAGGTCAAACAGCGCATTGGCCAATGCCGGAGCCGCAGGCGGAGTGCCGGGCTCTCCGGCGCCGCCCATGTGTTTTTGCTGTTGCAATACTGCGACCTCGACGGCGGGCATGCTGGGCATACGCATGGCGTCGTAGTCGGGGAAGTTCTCCTGCTCCACTGCGCCTCCGTCAAAGGTGATTTCGCCAAAACAGGCTGCTGATAACCCGTATGCTAGGCCGCTGAACAGCTGTGCTTCGGTATTTTGCGGATCCACAACCAAGCCCAGATCTGCGGCAGTCCAGGCCTTGGTGATGGCTATGTCGCCGTCACGATCGGCGACTTCGATGACCTGAGCTACCGGGGTGCCAAAGCTGTAGACCAAGGCAACGCCGCGACCGATGCCTTCGGGCGTTTTGCCGCTCCAGCCCGACATGTCGCGGACAGTTTCCAGTACTTTGGCTGCGGGCTCCCATTCGGCGCGGGCCAGTTCCAGACGGAACTCCAGCGGATCACGTCCAGCCTTATGGGCCATCTCGTCTACGATACTATCCGAAAAGAAACCATTGAAGGAGGCTGCCACCGAGCGCCAGAACCCAACCGGGATCATTGGCTTGGCGATATAGCCCTCGACGCGGAAATTCGGGATCGCCAGCGGCTGGTTGAAGGCCGCGTCCACATGGCCTTTGTCGGGGCCGGACATGGGAAGACCCAGCATCCGCCCGGCGCCTTCCTGGGTGGTGGATTGGGCCGCGATCTTGCCGTGCACCATAACGGCCTTGCCATCCTTGACGGCAGCGCGGTAGCGGCCGATGGCGCCGGGGCGGTAATAGTCGTGCTGCATATCTTCTTCGCGCGACCAGGTCAGCTGCACCGGGGTGCCTTTCATCTGTTGGGCGATCTGAACGGCGCGGTTACAATAGTCCACCTCGATACGACGGCCAAAGCCCCCGCCCAGATAGGTTGTATTGACGGTCACCGCCTCTGCATCCAGACCAGTGAGCGCGGCGGCGGATTTCTGCACAATCGTTGGCCCCTGGTTTGGCGCCCAGATCTGCAGCGCATCCCCGGTGTAGAGCGCGGTGGCATTCATCGGCTCCATCGTGGCGTGGGCCAGATAGGGGAGGCGGTATTCGGCTTCGATCAACTCAGCCCCTTCGGGCAGGCTGTCCACATCGCCGTCATCGCGCATGGTCGAATTGGGGACATCGTCAAAAGCCGCTTCAATCTCGGCAAAGATCGCATCGGTGGTTTCGGGCTGGGCTGTAGGTTCCCAGTCCACCTCGATAGCATCCACTGCCTGCTGTGCGAGCCAGGTGTTGGAGCCTACAACGGCAACCGCATCGCCCAGATCAATAACCTCCTCAACCCCAGCCATGTCTTTGGCGGCTGAGGCGTCAAAGCTGCGCATGCCCGCGCCAAAATGTGGGTTCTGTTTGATGGCGGCGAACTTCATTCCGTCAATCCGGGTATCCACGCCAAAGCCAGCGGTGCCAGTGACCTTTGCCAGCATATCGATACGCGGAACCGGCTTGCCGATGTATTTCCATTGTGCCGCTGGGCGCAGCTCGGCCTCTTGCGGGTCAACCGTGGCGGCCTCGGTGGCCAAGTCTGCGTAGGAGAGTGTGACACCGCCGGGGGCCAGGACTTGGCCATCCCTGGTTTCCAGCAGGGCGCGGGCGACGCCAAGCCGTTGCGCTGCGGCTTCTTTAAGGGTTTCACGGGCGCTGGCGCCGGCCAGGCGCATCCGGGTAAACCCGTCTTTCATCGAGGAGGAGCCCCCGGTAACCTGGAGATCAAGAAATTTGGAGAAATTCCCTACAACCTGACCCAGGGAATGCTGAAAATCGCTGGCGTTGTAGCCTCGGCCGGGCAGGGCCTCTGCCATCATAGCGCTGTTGTAATAGGCCTTGGCGGCGGGGCCATGGATCACGGTGACCTGCGCAGGGTCCACATCCAGTTCCTCGGCGATCAGCGCCGCCCAAGAGCTGTGCACCCCCTGACCCATTTCGGCCCTTGGGGCGATCAGGGTCACACCGGATTGGTCCACAAACACAAAGGGGTTCAGCACGGCCTTGCCCTCTCCCGGCTCCAGAGGGTTGGGGGCGGGTTGGTGGTATTTATAGGTGCCAAAGGCAACGCCGCCCAAGATAGCGGCCGAACCGACGAGGAAGCTGCGGCGGGCAATTTTTTTCAAGCTGGCCATGGGATCAGGCCTCCTGCATCATTTTGGCGGCGGAATGGATGGCGGCGCGAATGCGCGGGTAGGTGCCACAGCGGCACAGGTTTCCCTGCATCGCATCGTCAATATCGGCGTCGCTGGGGGCAGGGTTTTCGGCCAGAAGGCTGGCGGCCTGCATGATCTGGCCAGACTGGCAATAGCCGCATTGCGCCACCTGATGCTCGACCCAAGCGGCCTGGATTTTGGCCAGATTGTCCGGGGTGCCGAGCCCCTCAATAGTCGTCACTTCGCCCTCAACATCCCCAAGGCTCAGCTGGCAGGAGCGCATGGCTTCGCCGTCTACCTGCACGGTGCAGGCGCCACAGGCCGCGACGCCGCAGCCGAACTTGGTGCCAGTGAGGCCAATCTCATCGCGCAAAACCCAGAGCAGAGGCACATCATCTGGCAGATCCACCTGATGCGTCTTGCCATTGATACGGAGTGTTTTTGACATGGGACTGGCCTCTTTGCTGGGTCCGGGATTTCTGACAAAATGCACGTAATATGTCAACGTGTCAATTGACAATATTTCGCAATACTGTCAGAAGCGAAGTCATGACGTTTTCTGCACCTGACACCAAGACACAGACCATTCTTGCCGCAGCCTGGGCGGGTTTTTCTGCTTACGGCTTTCGCAAGACCTCAATGGATGACATCGCGCGGGGCGCGGGCATGTCACGCCCGGCGCTCTATCTGCATTTCAAGAATAAAGAGGCCATATTTAGGGCCCTTGTCGAGAGCTACTACGATGAGGCTTGCAGGCAGGTCACAGCAGCTTTGGCACAGGAGGGTTCCTTGTCGCAGCGCCTTGCCCAGGCCTTTGGGGCTCATGGCGGTGAGACCATGGAGGCGATGATGTCTTCGGCCCATGGGATGGAGCTGTTTGAGGCCACGATGAATGTGGCTGGCGATATGATAGATCAGGGGGAGGCCCAGCTGCAGGGGATTTATGCGCAGTGGTTGCGGGAGCAGGCCGCGCAGGGCGCAGTTGTCCTGACCGCCGATGCTGATGCCATGGGGCGTTTGTTTTGCGCTTGTCTAAAAGGGGTCAAACACACCGCCCAAAGCTACGATGATTACCGCATGGGCGTTGCAACCTACGCTGCACTCTGTGCACAGGGGCTGACCCCGGCAGGATAACCTATGGCGCGAACCAACGGTTCTGTTCTCTGTCTAGGGTTGGCTATAGGGCGCTACCGCGCCGCGCGTGAGCGCGGCGCCGGGCCCAACGGGAGCCGACATCTTTGATGTCGCACGACGGGCGGGAGCCTCCCCTGGCTCTTGTTCCCAAAGATTAGAGTGTGGTGCGCAGGTGCCAAAGTTCGGGAAACAGCTCCACCTCCAGCATGCGTTTGAGGTAATTCACCCCACCGGTGCCGCCGGTGCCGCGTTTGAACCCGATCACGCGCTCCACAGTGGTAACGTGATTAAAGCGCCAGCGGCGGAAGTAATCCTCAAAATCCACCAGTTTTTCTGCTAACTCATACAGCTCCCAGTGTTTCTCAGGCGCACGGTAGACCTCAGACCAAGCGGCCTCAACTGCCGCGCTGGCCTGATAGGGCGCCGACAGATCTCGATGGATCACAGCATCTGGCAGGGCAAAACTCTGATGCAGCGCCCTGAGCGCCACATCATAAAGCGAGGGCTGGGCTAGTTCTGCCTCCAGCAGTTCAACCAAATCTGCGCGATGGGCATGGGGTTTCAACATCGCCTTGTTGCGGTTGCCCAGCATAAACTCGATCAGCCGATACTGATGCGACTGAAAACCAGAGCTTTGCCCCAGGGCATCGCGAAAGGCGGTGTAATCCGAGGGCGTCATCGTGCGCAGCACGTCCCAGGCCGAGTTCAACTGCTCAAAGATCCGCGCCACCCGTGCCAACATCTTAAAGGCCTGCCTGGCCTCGCCCTGGATCAGCCGGTCCCGCGCCGCCTGTAACTCGTGGATCGCCAGCCGCATCCAGAGTTCCGAAGTTTGGTGCTGGATGATGAAGAGCATCTCGTCATGGGTGTCGCTCCAGGTTTTCTGGGCGTTCAGCAGCGTGTCCAGTGACAAGTAGTCCCCATAGGACATACGCCCGTCAAAATCCATCTGGGCGCCATCCTCGGCGGGGTTAAACGGGCAGCCTGGTGCTGTGGTCTTGGAATCGCTCATGGGATCCCTCCTTTTCCTTGTAGGTATAATGTTCAGGGAAAGGTGGAGATCCTCTTATTTAACGTCCCGCATTGGGCCAGGCGGCGCCAGAGCGCCACCCAGCCAAAGGGTCGGCACAGGGGCAGAGCCTTTGTGCCAGGCATCGCCATCAGGTAACGGCCGCGCGGATTTTATATTCGGGTTTGTCCCACAGCCGGTTGTTCATCACATCAGCAATGATCGCAACGGCGCCGTCGACATCGCCTTCGTCAATATAGAGCGGGGTAAAGCCAAAGCGCATGATATTTGGCGCCCGGAAATCACCAATGACGCCGCGCGTAATTACCGCCTGCATCGCGGCATAGCCGTCTTCAAAGGCAAAGGAGACCTGGCTGCCACGGGTGTTGCCATCACGGGGCGAGGCCAGGGTCAGCTCAGGGCAGCTGGCCTCGACTCCGGCAATGAAGCGGTCGCACAGCGCGATGGAGCGCGCCCGCAGCGCCTGCATGTCTACCTGATCCCAGATATCCATCGAGGCCCCAAGTGCGGCCAGCTGGATCATTGGCGGTGTCCCTACGCGCATGCGTTCAATGCCGGTGCCGGGACGGTAGTCCAGATCAAAGGCAAAAGGCGCCTCATGCCCCAGCCAGCCTGAAAGGGCCGGGCGGGCGCTGTCCACATGGCGAGGCGCGACATAGATAAAGGCCGGGCCACCGGGACCAGAGTTGAGGTATTTATAGGTGCAGCCCACGGCAAAATCCGCGTTGCATCCGGCAAGATCCACCGGCAGGGCACCGGCGGAATGGGCTAGATCCCAAACCGTCACCACCCCCTGCGTGTGGGCCAATTCGGTCAGCGCCTTCATATCGTGTTTGCGGCCTGTGCGGTAATCCACCTCGGTGAGCATCAAGACTGCTATTTCGTCCGTAATGTTGTCGGCCACGTCCTCTGGGTTCACCACCCGCAGCTCATAGTCTGCGCCCAGGGATTTCAGCAGCCCCTGCACGATATAGAGATCGGATGGGAAATTGCCGTTGTCCGACAGTACCACCCGACGGTCTGGGTTCAGTTCCAGCGCTGAGGCGACCGCCTGATAGACCTTGATCGAAAGGGTGTCGCCCATCATCACATGGCCCGGTTCTGCGCCGATTAGCCGACCGATGCGATCACCGATAGCGCCAGGCTGTTGCATCCAGCCGGCTTTGTTCCAGCCAGTGATCAGCATCTTGCCCCATTCATCCTCAATCATCGAGGACACACGATCCTTGGTGGCCTTGGGCAGGGGCCCCAGAGAATTCCCATCGAGGTAGATCATCCCCTCGGGCAGGTCGAACATCGCCTTGGTGGCAGCAAAATCAGTCATAGGGGCCTCGCTGGATCATAATTTACTTCAAGCTTAAAGCTTTTTGCATTTCGTATCCGATCCAAATTGATCTGTCCAGTGCCTCTCTCCGCCCCCTCTGTGGCGCCTCAGGCCTTTGGGGCAGGATCTGGGATGCCGAACGTGCCTCTTTTCTTTTTCGAAAGCCCTGCCGTGACCATTTGGTAGGATTGGGCAATACAATCGCGCAGCTCCGCATCAGAGAGGCCATCATCGGCAAACTGTTGCAGCCATTTCATCCCGCGTGAGGCGAGGTAGGGGGCCGGGCGCACACCTGGGCGTTCTTGCAAGACCTCAAAACCGATCTCCCCCGCCTTGAAGGTGAAGGCATCTTTGCCATCGGCCCAGCCGCAGACGGCAAAGAGTTTGCCGCCTGCTTTCCAGACATCGGAATTGCCCCATTGCACCACATGTTCCGCTGCAGGGAATGTGGCACAGTACTTGTTGAACTCGGACCTGTTCATCTTGCCAGCTTCATTAGGTCTGGCCGCCTGCAATTTCGATGGTTTGGCCGTTGATCGACTGTGATCCGGGACCACAAAGCCACATCGCGGCTGCGGCCACCTCTTCGGGTTCGATCAGACGCTGATGGCGGTTGGCGTTGACCATGACTTTGAGCGCCTCATCCTCGCTGATGCCGGCGCGGGCCGAAATCGAGGTAATGTTGCGATCTACAATCGGGGTATCCACATAGCCGGGGCAGATCGCATTGGCTGTGATCTGGCTGCCCATGTAATCCTCGCTCAAGGCGCGGGTGAGACCAATCATCCCGTGTTTGCTGGCGCTATAGCATGCACCGCCCTTCAATCCCCGCAGACCGGCGATCGAGGCTACAGTGATGATCCGGCCCCAGTCGGCCTGATGCATGGATTTCAGGCATTCGCGAATGGTCAAAAAGGCACCATCCAGATTGGTCGCCATCATATTGCGCCAGAATTCCATAGTGGTTTTATGCAGGGATTTTCCCTCGGCGACACCGGCGTTGGCAACGCAGATCTGGATCGGGCCACGGGCCTCGACGGCTGCGGCGACTTTGGCAATGATGTCTTCCTCGTTGCGCACATCCATCGCCATGGGGTGTAGCCCTGGCGTCGCCACCTCTTCCAGCACTTCCTGGCGACGGCCGGTGATGGTCACCTGCGCGCCCTGTTCTGCCAAAGCGCGCGCAATGGCAAGCCCGATACCAGTGCCGCCGCCTGTGACCAATGCGTGTTTCCCGTTCAAATCCATTTGTCTTTCCTCCTGTTTGGGGCAGGGTATCTGCCTGTCTGAACGGTGCAAGCGCGCCGTTCCGTCACAGAGACAGCGGCGGAGCGTAAAGCCTATTTACAATCATATTCGCAAGTGTGAATTATTTGAGCGGATCAATTGGGAGGATGACATGAAGGTAACTGCACTAAAGGCGCTCTTGCTATCTGGGTTTGCTTTGGGACTGCCTGCGGCTGCGTATAGCAGTGAGGACATTGCGGATCAGTATCCGCAGTCCGAGCTCTACGCCAAGCCGGTCGAAGTGATCCCGCATGTTTTCTCTGCAATCGGAGCCACCGCGCCGCCAACCTATGAAAATGCGGGGCATAACAACAATCTCTCCTTCATTGTGACAGGGGAGGGAGTCCTGGTGATCAACTCCGGCGCCTCAAATGCGTTGGCCTCGGCCTTGCATGCTGAGATCAAGGCGGTGACGGATCAGCCCGTTGTTCTGGTTATCAACGAGAATGGTCAGGGGCACGCGGTGCTGGGCAATGGTTATTGGCGGGATCATGGTGTTGATATTCTTGGCCATGCCGATGCCATTGCGGAAACGCAGAAGAACGGTGATTTCATCCTGCAACGCATGCGGGCCTATAACAAGGATCGGGCTGGCGACAGCCGTATGGAGCATGCCAACCTCAGCTTTGACGACCGCTATGACCTGAACCTTGGCGGGGTAGAGATCCAGGTGCTCCATCTGGGCCCCGCCCATGACCCCGGCGATGTGCAGGTCTGGATTCCCGAATGGAAGATCATGATCGCGGGCGATATTGCCTTTCATGAGCGCATGTTGCCGATCTTTCCCCATACCTGTACCAGTTGTTGGATTGAGACCTGGGTCGAAAAGTTGGAGCCAATGGCGCCCACCTATGTCATTCCGGGCCATGGTCATCCGACCAACTTGGATCAGGTGCGCCGCTACACGCTGGACTATTTGACCGATCTACGCAGCAAGATTGGCGCTCATATTGAGGACGGTGGCGATCTGGCGGGCGCGTACTATGTCGATCAAGAGCAGTGGCGGAGCTTGGACACCTTTGAGGAGTTGGCGACCAAGAACGCTGGCCGGGTCTATGAAGAGATGGAGTGGGAGTAGGTCAATTTGACCCACTCACCGCAGTCGATTTTACCGCCTGGGGCCAAGCTGGAGAGCGTGCGGGGAACGAAGTTGTGATATGGCTTTAAAAACGAGCACACTGTCCTTTTATGGAGACGGTATTTGCTGAAGCGCTGGACCTTGCCCGGGGATCTGGGGAAGGTGCCGCAAATTGGCCGCATAGCTTTACTTTGCGGCTTTGAGGAAAGAGACATGACATGAAATGGATCGACCTTCCACCGGTCTGGCTGGCGGGCTTTGTTGCTCTGGCCTGGGGGCAGGCGCACTATCTGCCCATGGGGTTGGACTTTGGCCCGGTCTGGGCGGATCTGCTTGGTGGGTTGTTTGTGGGGGGCGGGCTGGTGCTGATGGCGCTGGCGGTTACTGAAATGCGACGTCAGAAGACAACGCTCATGCCCCATGAGACTCCAAGCAGGCTGGTGCAATCGGGCATCTTTACCCGCAGCCGCAACCCGATCTATCTGGGGGATGTTTTGGTTCTGGCGGGGCTGGTCCTGTATTTTGATGCCGTGTTGGCGCTGCCTCTGATCCCGGTACTGACCTGGATCTTGGAAAAGCGGTTCATCATCGGCGAAGAAAACCGAATGCGGCGGGTCTTTCGATCCGACTGGGCGCGCTATGAGCAGAAAGTTCGGCGCTGGGCCTAAGGCCGCTTTGGTGGGGGAGAGGTTGTAACAGATGGCAAAGCCAAGCCTGTCTGTTGTAGCGTCACCTTAAAGGCCGGTTGCAGAATCCACGCCACTTTTGTTGAGTGGTGCAGAAATGCGGCAGCGCGGCAGCGATATGCGGCGACGCAGCGAAACCGTTGCGCAAAAATATTGCGCAAGATAGTCATAATGTTTGCGATCCGTACCCGGACAATGCTGGGGCGGGCAGGACGAGGGGGACCGACAAGGTGAAAATTGGAACACCCAAAGAGGTGATCAACGGCGAGGCGCGTGTTGCCATGACGCCAGATTCTGCGCGTCAGCTGCAGAAACTGGGCTATGACTGCGCCATTGAGAGCGGTGCGGGCCAGGCGGCCGGCTTTAGTGATGCCACCTATGAGGAGGCTGGCGTTGAAATCATCAAAACCGCTGCCGCTCTGTGGAAGGCGTCCGACATTATCGCTAAGGTGCGTCAGCCCAATGAGGCTGAGCTCAAGCGGCTGAATTCTAAAAAGACCCTGATTTCTTTCTTTAATCCTGGTGGGAACGAAGAAGGGTTGGAACTGGCCAAATCCAAGGGTGCCAGCGTGGTCGCTATGGAAATGGTGCCACGCATTTCACGCGCTCAGAAAATGGACGCACTGTCTTCCATGGCCAATATCGCGGGCTACCGTGCAGTGATCGAGGCGGGCAACAACTTTGGTCGCTTCTTTACCGGTCAGATCACGGCGGCGGGCAAGGTGCCCCCAGCCAAGGTTCTGGTGGTTGGCGCTGGTGTTGCAGGTCTTGCCGCTGTTGGCACCTCGACCAGCCTTGGCGCGATTACTCTGGCCTTTGACGTCCGCCCCGAAGTGGCCGAACAGGTCGAATCGATGGGCGCCGAGTTTGTCTATCTCGATTTTGAAGAAGAGCAGGCCGATGGCGCCTCTTCCGGGGGCTATGCCTCGGTTTCCAGCCCTGAGTTCCGCGAAGCCCAACTTGCCAAGTTCCGTGAACTGGCGCCAGAGGTGGATATCGTCATCACCACGGCGCTGATCCCGAACCGCGAGGCTCCTGAGCTGTGGACCGAAGACATGGTCGCCGCGATGAAGCCCGGCTCGGTCATTGTCGATCTGGCGGCGGAAAAGGGTGGCAACTGCAAGCTCACCGTTATGGACGAGAAGATCGTCACCGAAAATGGCGTGACCATTATCGGCTATACTGATTTCCCATCCCGCATGGCGGCGCAGTCTTCGACGCTCTACGCTACCAATATTCGCCACATGATGGCAGATCTGACTCCTGAAAAGGACGGTCAGGTCAATCACGACATGGAAGATGACGTCATTCGCGGCGCCACCGTTACCCATGGTGGCGAAATCACTTTCCCACCGCCGCCGCCAAAGGTGCAGGCGATCGCCGCCAAGCCCAAAGAGGTGGCACCAGAGCTGACGCCAGAAGAAAAGCGCGCTGAAGAAGTGGCTGCGTTTAAGGCGCAGACCAAGAACCAGGTGACCCTGCTGGCTGTGGGCGGCGCATTGCTGCTGGCAGTTGGACTGGTGGCTCCGGCCAGCTTTATGCAGCACTTCATTGTCTTTGTGCTCTCGGTCTTCATTGGTTTCCAGGTGATCTGGGGGGTGGCGCACAGCCTGCACACACCGCTGATGGCGGTGACCAATGCGATCTCTTCGATCATCATTCTGGGGGCCTTGATGCAGATCGGTTCGGGCAGCTTCCTGGTGATCCTGCTGGCAGCCCTGTCGGTCTTTATGGCCGGTATCAACATCTTTGGTGGCTTCCTCGTCACCCGGCGCATGCTTGCCATGTTCCAGAAATCCTAAGGGGGACACTGAGATGGAATATGGATTCACCACTGCGGCCTATGTTGTTGCCGCTGTTCTCTTCATCCTGTCGCTGGGCGGCTTGTCCGGCCAAGAAAGCGCCAAACGCGCGGTTTGGTACGGGATTGTCGGCATGGCGCTGGCGGTTTTTGCTACCCTCGTGGGCCCGGGCTCCGGGCTTTGGCTCTTGTCCATCGTGCTGATCGCCGGTGGCGGCGTCATCGGTTATCAGTTGGCCACACGGGTCCAGATGACACAGATGCCAGAGCTGGTCGCCGCGATGCACTCGCTGGTTGGTCTGGCGGCGGTCTTTGTCGGCCTCATCGCCCATATCGAACTGGGCCGTGTCATGGCCATGGACGCCGAACAGAAACAGGCGCTGGACGGCTTTGCCAAGCTGCTGGCCAAGAAGGACGGCGTCGAAGTAGCGATCTTGCGGGTTGAGCTCTTCCTCGGCATCTTCATTGGCGCGGTGACCTTTACCGGGTCGGTTGTGGCCTATGGCAAATTGGCAGGCAAACTGACCTCCTCGGCGGTGAAACTGCCCGGTGGTCATATGCTCAACGCCGGTGCCGCTGGTCTGTCGCTGATCGCGCTGATCTGGTACTTCAACACCGGCGGTTTCTTCCCGCTGTTTATCATGACACTGGCCGCATTGTTCATCGGTTATCACTTGATCATGGGCATCGGCGGCGCCGACATGCCAGTGGTTGTCTCAATGCTGAACAGCTATTCCGGCTGGGCTGCCGCTGCGATTGGTTTCTCCCTTGGCAACGACCTTCTGATCGTTGTGGGCGCTCTTGTTGGCTCTTCCGGTGCGATCCTGTCTTACATCATGTGTAAGGCGATGAACCGGAGCTTTGTCAGCGTCATCCTGGGCGGCTTTGGTGGCGCTGCGGGTCCGCAGATGGAGGTCGAGGGCGAACAGGTGGCCATCGATGCCGATGGCGTTGCAACTGCGCTGGACGAGGCCGACTCTGTCATCATCATCCCAGGCTATGGTATGGCTGTGGCTCAGGCGCAGCAGAATGTGGCGGAACTCACCCGCCGTCTGCGCGCCAAGGGCAAGACCGTGCGCTTTGCCATCCACCCGGTGGCTGGTCGTCTGCCAGGGCATATGAACGTGCTCTTGGCCGAGGCCAAGGTTCCTTACGATATCGTCATGGAGATGGATGAGATCAACGAGGACTTCCCGGAAACCGATGTGGCCATCGTTATTGGCTCCAACGACATCGTAAATCCGGCGGCCCAGGAAGACCCCAATAGCCCGATCGCCGGCATGCCGGTTCTGGAATGCTGGAAGGCCAAACAGGTCTTTGTTTCCAAACGCGGCCAGGGCACCGGCTATTCCGGCATCGAGAACCCACTGTTCTTTAAGGAGAACACCCGGATGTTCTACGGCGACGCCAAGGCCAGCCTTGATCAATTGCTGACCATGATTCAGTAAAAGATCCCAAAAACCCAAGACAAAAGGCGCGCCAGAGAGATCCGGCGCGCCTTTTTCTTTTCTCCTATTTCATTTGGACTCAATTACTCCGGGAGATAGGGGGGAGAGTTGGTATACCATTGTATCCTGCTAACCTGTTGAAATAAAAGAATTCTGTACAGGGGCTTTCATGCTCCCTATGCTGGTTTCACATTTTTGGAGACCTCACGCCATGCCCCCAATCCCTGACCACCCTCTGCGGTACTCCCTGGCCAATGAGCTGCACGCCCGACCGTTTCCGGCGATGCAAAGTCCCAGCACGGTGATCTATCTGGCGGTGAAACAGCCCAAAGAGGCTGTGCACAGGGATCGGGCGCAAGATTTGCAACACCTCATGGCGCTACTGGATCGTCACGGCGCGCCACATCCGCAACCAGGGGCGACGCATCACTCGGCACAGCTGGGGCGCTATACGTTGAAATGGGAGCAGCACACAGAATTTGTCAGTTACACGCTTTATGGCGATGGCATCTCTAAACGCGCCTATGATCCGGCGGATTTTGATGTGTTCCCAACGGACTGGCTTGAGCAAGCGCCAGGTCAACGCGTGACCTCCTTGATGATCCGTATCTTGCCGCGCCCGGAGAACAAGCGGATCAAGTCATCTCTTAAGGACTGGTTTGTCCCCGAAAGCCTGGCAGTGGCCGAAGTACTGGATGACAGCGCTGTGGTCGCCGGGGATTTCCGCATCGACCCGGCCGGACATATGCGGTTTGCGCTCTTTGCCAATGCGGCTACCGGATCGCAGCGCATTGGCCGACTGGTGCAGCGGCTTTGTGAGATTGAGACTTATAGGGCCATGTCGATGCTTGGGTTTTCCCGGGCGCGTGGGCTCAGCCCGGATATTGGCGCGCTGGACACACATCTGAGCGAAATGATGGCTGAGATGACCTCTGATACGGTGCCTGCAGAACAAACCCTGACGCAGCTCTTGACGGTCTCAGCTGAGCTGGAGGCTATGGCGGCACGTTCGGCCTTTCGCTTTGGGGCCACGGGTGCCTATGAGGCCTTGGTCAATCAGCGGATCAGCCTGTTACGGGAAACACGCCACGGCGGCTTTCAGACCTTTGCGGAGTTCATGCTGCGCCGGTATGAGCCCGCCATGCGCACGGTGAAATCCACCGAGAAACGCATTGGCACTCTGGCAGATAGGGCCAGACGGGGCGGAGAGTTGCTCAGGACCCGCGTCGATGTGGAGCGCAGTGCGCAGAATCAGGCCCTATTGGCGAGCATGGACCGGCGGGCGGATCTGGCGCTTCGACTGCAACACACAGTCGAAGGCCTTTCGGTGGTAGCGATCAGCTACTACGCGGTTTCCCTGGCCTCTTACCTTGCTTACCCCCTCGCGCAGGCTCTGGGCCAGAGCAAGGGGATGATGACGGCGATTATTACTCTGCCGGTTGTTGGACTGGTGTGGTGGGCGATCCAGCGGGTGAAAAAGAAGCTCCACTAGGGGCGTCGCGCAACACCCGATGGGCCAGAATCCCACCCAGGGCAATAGATCCCAAGGCCAAAGGCGCTGCCAGACCTAAGGTAGAGATCCCTGCAAGGCCGGCGCCTAGGGTACAGCCACCGGCGAGCACCCCGCCAAAGCCCATCAAGCTGGCGCCCAGCATGTAGCGTCCAGTCTGGCGCGGGCTGTCAAAGCTCTGCCATTGAAAGCTGCCACGCAGCAGGGCGGCGATGAGCGCGCCGACCAAGACACCGCCAATCAAACCGGGACCAAAGCCCGCTGGGACAGCGCTGGAGGCAATGACATAGAACAGGCCCTCCGACATGGGGGCGGTAAAGGACAGGCTCTCCATGGCGATCGGGTCGAACTCGTCATAAAGAACAAAGCCGGTGGTTACCCAGGCCAGTGGCACCAGGGCCCCAATCAGTGCGCCGCCCAGCAGCCCTAATGCCGAGTTACGTGAGCACAGGGCCAACCACAGGGCGGGCAGGGCAATCAGGGCGCTCCACAGCGGGGCGCCACCGGGCAGGGCTGCGAGGCTGGCATAGTCCCCCAGGTGAACGGTGTATGCCCCCAATGAGGTCCGCAGGGGAGCCAACACGCCTTTGAGCGTTGCATGGGCAACAATTGCAAAGATTCCAACGCAGAGCAGGGCGCGCAGGTTGCCGGTGCCGCTGAGCACGGTCAGGCGGGAGATGCAGCCGCGGGTCAGCACCATGCCAATCCCAAACATCACCCCACCGATAGCAATAGCCAGCAGCGGCAGCTCGGAGTTCAGCAACCGGTGTCCCTCAAAGCTGATCCAGCCCTGTGTCACGGTGGCCTGGGTCCCCAGGATCGATACAGCCAGAGCCAGAGCCCAAATGCCTGCGGCCTGACGGCGGTCCTCACCGATCAAGGCACGGCGAAAGCAAAACCGAGTGAGCTGCGCAAGCACCCCAAACCCGAGCCCAAGGGCGAGGGAAAAATAGAGCGAAGCCAGCCGTGGGCTGGTCTCTTCAAAACCGAGTGTCTCAAACATCGCATGCTCCCGTTTTGCCGCGAATTGGAATTATTTCCCGAAATGAGAGCAAAATTCGCAGCAGACAAGGGGAAAGCCTCACTTAGACCAGGCATTGGCAAGAACGGAGTTACTGCCTGCGGACTGCCTTTGGGACGGTATTCCCAACTGTTGCAGGCAGATGAAAACAAAAACGGCCGCCCGAAGAGGCGGCCGAATGTTATGTTCTTATTTGAATATGTCTCAGCGAGCTAAGGCTATAGCGCAGTCTGAGCTGCGAGCTCGTTTAGCGACCGCGAATTCTTGGATCCAGGGCGTCGCGTAGCCCGTCGCCGAGGTAGTTCACGCTCAACACGGTCAAAGAGATCGCCATGCCAGGCCAGAACACTCGTTCCGGGTGCTGTTGCAGGTAATCAGTGGCATCAAACAGCAAACGGCCCCAGGTCGGAAAGTCCGGTGGGAAGCCCAGGCCAAGGAACGACAGTGAGCTTTCGGTGATGATCGCCGTGGCAATGCCCAGAGTGGCCGACACCATGATGGGTGACAGCACGTTGGGCAGGATATGCCGGGTGATCAAGCCATTGTTGGAGGTCCCGATAGAACGGGCTGCCAGAACAAACTCACGCTCTTTGATCGCCAGAACATCGCCGCGCACAATGCGTGCAGTGGGCATCCAGGATGTCACCCCAATGGCGCCCACGATGAGGATAAAGATCCCCTGTTCCGGTCCAAAGGCTGCATTGAGCGGCTCGCGGAACAAAAGCATCATCACCAGGAGCAACGGCAGTAGGGGCAATGCCAAGAACAGATCCGTGAGGCGCATCAGCGGGCCATCGAGCCGTTTGAAAAAGCCTGCCAGAACTCCGATAAAGGAGCCTAGAAACAAGGCCAGCGCCATGGCCGTAAGACCAACGGAGACTGAAGTCGAGCCGCCTGCCATCATCCGGGCCATCATGTCACGGCCCAGTTGATCAGTTCCAAAGGGATGCGCCCAGCTGGGACCTTGGTTGCGAGCGCGGATGTCGATATGGGTGGCTTCAAGGTCCCAAAACAGCGGTCCCAGATAGACTGAGGCCACGATCAGCAGGAAAAGAATCCCCCCCATCAAGGCGCCACGGTGCGATTTGAACTGATCCCAGACATCCAGCCACTGGCTGCGCGGTGGCTTGCTGGGGATGGGATTGCTAAGCTCAGTCATAGCGGATCCTCGGGTCTAGAATGCCATAAAGCACATCGGCAATCAGGTTGAACAGCACGATGAGGATGGCAAAAATAAAGGTGAGTGTCTGTACCATCGGCAGATCATTGGCCTGGATCGCGCCAATCAAAAGCTGGCCAATGCCGTTCACCTTGAACACCTGTTCAGTAATGATCGCGCCGCCAAAGATGGATGGAATGCCCAGGGCAATCACAGTGACCACGGGGATCATCGAGTTGCGCAATACATGGACCATCACCACGACATATTCGCTCAGGCCCTTGGCCCTTGCGGTACGTACATAGTCCTGATTGAGGTTGTCCAGCATTGAGGCGCGCATGAAGCGGCTGAGCTGTGCGGTAATCTGCAAGGCCAGAACCATGACCGGCATGATCATCTGCTTCATCTGGTAAACAAAACTATCCCAGCTATCGACCACATGGGTGGTGTCATAGATCGAGGGGAACCAACCCAGCTGCACCGAGAAGATCACGATGACCAGCACGCCCGAAAAGAACGGTGGGACTGAGAAGCCAACCATCGACACAAAGGTACCCAGCTGATCAAACCAGCTGTACTGCCGGTAGGCGGAATAGATGCCAATGGGCAGGGCGATGATGATGGCAACCACATAGGCGGTGCCAACAACCCATAGGGTCTGGGGCATCCGCTGGATAACGATATCCATCACTGGCGAACGGGTCTGCCAAGAGATGACGCGCAGATCACCCTGCGAGAAAGTGGTGCCAAAATAGTGGTCGACCAGAACCTGGGGTTCAATCCAGAAGAACTGTACCAGCCATTTCCAGAACCGGATCGGGGCGGGTTGGCCAAGGCCCAGGGCCTCGCGCATTTTTTCTTTTACTTCAGGGGGGACTGTCAGAGGAACCTGCGCCATCGGATCGCCTGGGGCGAGCTCGAGCAGCAGGAAAATCACCAGGCTGATGAACAGCAGTGTCGGAACCGACAGGATCAGTCGCCTGATTGTAAAGGTCAGCATGGAACGTGCGCCTTTTGCAATGTGTTATAGTTGATTTGGACAAGAGGACAATGCCGCGAAGGGCTGTGGCCTTTGACCAGCGTGTCCAGCGATAGAACGGAACATGGCGCCAATGGCAAGAGGCCCCGGTGAGAACACCGGGGCCTCTGTTGGGCTAGCTCCGCTTATTTGATGCGGTGCCAGTCGGCAACGTTCCAAAGTTCGCTGTCCCAAACGTTCAGCACAACACCACCCAGGGAGTTGGCGTGGGCAGACAGACGACCACGGTGAACCAGTGGGATCATGCCGCCGTTTTCAACGATGATGT
>CAJXIL010000021.1 GCA_913054455.1 uncultured Roseobacter sp. | reverse complement strand
AACCGATAGACGAACGGGCCACTTGCTGTGGAGCGGTGTTTAGTTTCTCTGCGCCCAGGCCGCAAGATAAAAATGCCTTCGGAAGATGTTTTTTTGAATCTTGGGGTTTTGACCATGTTTTAAAGGGGTTGAATATAGCTCAATTGGCTTCTGCAGCATCTTCTAGGCGGAGTTGTGGGCTTTGGCGCCCGCCCCAGCTATTGATTTCCAAGCGACCGGCAAAATGGAATCGCGCGCCACCATGTTCCAACAGGCGCGGCCCCAGGGCTGTATCAAAGGCGCCAAAGCAAATGGCGTCCAAATTGCCGCCGACGCCATCTGTCAAAGAAAGCTTCAAGTGGGTTTCCCCGATGCGTTTGGCAAAGCGCACGGCCAGATCTGGAAAGCCATAACGTGGCGCAGCGGCCCCGGCGCCAAAGGGGCCTGCCTGTTCGATCTGTTCGATCAGATCAATACTTGCAGCGCCCGGCATAAGCATACCGTCCAGTTTCAAATCGGACGGTCCCAGGCTGCCCGCGCCCTGCTTTGCCAAAAGATCGCTGAGGCGCTCCATGGCATCCTCCAGCTTGTTTTCCTCGACGGTCAGGCCTGCGGCCATCTTGTGGCCTCCGCCTTTGATCAGCAGCCCCTCTGCCGCAGTGCGTTGGATGGCAACACCCAGATCAATGCCGCTGACAGAGCGGCCCGATCCCTTGCCCTCACCGTCATTGAGACCGATGACCACCGCCGGGCGGCCTGCCGCCTCTTTTAGGCGTGAGGCTACGATGCCGACAACACCCGGGTGCCAGCCTTCACCTGCAGCCCAGACCAAAGGCGCGTCAAACCCTCGTGCTTCGGCCTGTTCCATGGCCGCGGCGCGCACCGCATTTTCAATGTCGCGCCGTTCCGTATTCAGCTGATCTAGGCGTTCCGCTAGGGCTGCAGCCTCATGCGGGCTGTCCGTCGCCAAAAGCCGGGCGCCCAGATCGGCCTTGCCAATGCGTCCTCCCGCATTGACCCGGGGCCCAAGCAAGAAGCCAAGGTGATAGGTGGACGGGGCCGCATCCATGCGCGAGACATCTGCCAGGGCAACCAGGCCGGGGCGTTGACGGGCGCCCAGAACTTTCAGCCCCTGGCGCACCAGTGCCCGGTTGGCTCCAACCAGCGGGGCGACATCAGCCACTGTTGCCAGCGCCACAAGATCCAGCAACCCCATCAGATCCGGCCCGGTGCCCAGCCCTTTTTCACGGGCCTGACGGCGCACCTCCACCAGCATCAAAAACACAACCCCGGCGGCACAGAAATAGCCGAGCTCGCCATCCTCATCTTGACGGTTGGGGTTTACCACCGCAACACAGTCCGGCAGGGTCTCACCACCGAGGTGGTGGTCCAGGACGACGACATCGGCGCCCTTGGCAGCCGCAATTGGCCCATGTGAAAGCGTGCCGCAGTCGACGCAGACAATCAAATCATGGTCGCGTGCCAACCCAGCCATGGCGTCGTCATTGGGACCATAGCCCTCATCAATGCGATCTGGAATATAAAGCGTTGCCTGCATCCCCATGGCGCGCAGCCAAACCAGAAGCAGGGCCGCCGAGCTGCCACCATCCACGTCGTAATCGGCAAAAATCGCAATGCGTTGGCGCTTTTCCACCGCTCGTAGAAAGCGCTCCGCCGCCAGCTCCATGTCTTTCATGCTGCGCGGGTCCGGCAGCAGGTCTTTCAGGTGGGGGGTTAAAAAGCCCTGGGCTTCATGGGTCGGAACACCGCGACGGGCCAAAACCTGACACAGCGGTGCAGGCAGGTCGGTTTGCTGCATCATATGTTCGGCAGCGCGTTCGAGATCAATCCCAAGTCCCAGCCAGCGGCGCCCAGTCAGCGAGTTTTCAACCCCAAGAAAGCTCATGGCTTTACCTCATCTATGGAAAAAGGCCGGACCCGAATGGATCCAGCCCTTCATTTGGCTTAAAATATCCCCGCCTGAGGCAGCGGCGCAAGTCGCTTTTCTAAAGGCGGGCCTGGGCTGGACGCTTAAACGGGGGTCCGGTAGGACATGCGGCGCACAGAACCAGTTTTTGAGCGCATCAAAAGCGTGGTGGTCTCGACCCAGCCAGGCTGCCGCTTGATTTCGGGCAGGAGCGAGCCACCGGTGACGCCAGTGGCGGCAAAGATCACATCCTGTGTCACCATCTCATCGCGGGCATAGATCCGGTCCAGATCGGTGATGCCGGCCTTGGCAGCGCGGCCCTTTTCGTCATCGTTGCGGAACAACAGACGGCCAAAGATCTGCCCGCCCATGCATTTCAACGCGGCAGCGGCCAGAACGCCCTCGGGTGCCCCTCCTTGACCCATATACATATCGATACCGGTGGTCGCGGATTCAGCGCAATGCATCACGCCGGCCACGTCACCATCAGTAATCAAACGGATCGCGGCGCCTGTCTCGCGGACCTCGGCAATCATCGCCTCGTGGCGGGGACGTTCCAGAATGCAAACGGTGATGTCAGAGGGGGCGCAGCTCTTGGCGGCGGCCAGGGCCTCTACCCGCTCACGGGGAGACATATCCAGGGAGACGACGCCTTCCGGGTAGCCCGGGCCAATGGCCAGCTTGTCCATATAGGTGTCAGGGGCGTGTAGCATCGAGCCGCGTGGACCCATGGCAATCACTGTCAATGCGTTGGGCATGTCTTTGGCGGTCAGCGTGGTGCCTTCCAGTGGATCAAGCGCGATATCGACGCCAGGACCGTTGCCAGTGCCTACTTCTTCGCCGATGTACAGCATTGGCGCTTCGTCGCGCTCACCTTCGCCAATCACCACCACACCTTTGATGTCGAGCAGGTTCAGCTGTTCGCGCATGGCGTTCACAGCCGCTTGGTCTGCGGCTTTTTCGTCACCACGCCCGATCAGCGAGGCAGAGGCCAGGGCGGCCTGTTCGGCGACTCGGGCCAGGCCCAGAGACAGCATGCGGTCGTGGAAGGGGGCGTCAGAGGAGGTCATACTCAATATCCTGTTTAAATCCGGGCGGGTTGCCTGTCGCATAGCCTTTTGCAGGGGGGGCGGGCAAGGGAAGATAGCGCGGGCTTGGTTAGTAAGGCGCGCGTTGTGCCCTCAGGGGAGCATATTTTGCGCGCCTTATTGCCATTTGTTGAAAAAGCTACAGTTCTTCGATCCGTAGAGCGACGGGATCCCCATCCACAACACCCGTCTGTGCAAGAGCTTCGACTGCCACGTCCAGGGCAGCGGAGGTGCATTTATGGGTGACGATCAGCACTGGCGCTGTGGGCTCAGAGTGCCCGTATTGGCGCATGCGGTCGATCGAGATCCCTGCGTCGCCCAGTGCGCTGGCCACTTTAGCCAGGGCGCCGGGTTTATCCTGTAGGGAAAGGCGCAGATAGTAGGGCGCGGGCAAGCCGGTTTGGGCCGCAGGAATATCTTGCAGGGTGGCGGCGGGCTGGCCAAAGGTGGCAATGCGCAGGCCCCGCGCCAAATCACAGATATCGCCGAGCACAGCGCTGGCGGTGGGGCCTTCGCCGGCGCCAGGGCCGCGCAAAACAACCTGTTCCACAGCGTCGCCTTCGAGCACCACCATATTGGTCCCGCCTTCCAGCTGACCCAGCGGAGAGTTAGCCGGTACCAGGCAGGGGGTCATCCGCTGCTCAAGCCCGCGCGCAGTACGCTGTGCCACGCCCAGCAATTTGATCCGGTAGCCCATGTCAGCGGCATGGCGAATATCGTCGATGGCAATACGCTGGATGCCCTGCAAGACCACATCGTCAAAGGCGGGTTTGCTGCCAAAGGCGATCGCGGACAGCAGTGCCAGTTTATGGCCGGCGTCAATGCCACCGACGTCCAGGTTGGGATCGGCTTCAAGATAGCCAAGGCGGCCGCATTCCTCAAAGAGGGTGTTATAGCCGTCGCCAGTGGCCTCCATCCGGGTGAGGATAAAGTTGCAGGTGCCGTTCATTACCCCCATGATCCGGGTAATCTGATTGCCTGCCAGCCCTTCGGTCAGGGCTTTGACAATGGGTATGCCACCGGCCACAGCTGCTTCAAACCGGATCACCTGACCTGCGGTCTCAGCCTGTTCGGCCAGGGCCTGACCATGAATGGCAAGCAGCGCCTTATTGGCGGTGACAACATCTTTGCCAGTTGCCAGAGCAGCCTCGGTAGCCTCTTTGGCAGCGCCTTCATGGCCGCCCATCAATTCGACAAAAACATCGACGTCATCGCGCTTGGCCAGAGCGACGGGATCATTTTCCCAAGCATAGCCACTGAGCGCAACACCGCGGTCTTTGGTTGCGTCGCGCGCGGAAACCGCAGTGATCACCACCGGGCGCCCCGTACGCATCTCCAGCAGTTCAGCCTGACGACGGATGATCTTTACCACCCCGACGCCAACTGTACCCAAACCTGCAATCCCAAGACGAAGCGGTTTTGTCATAGCTGGAGATCCTTTTTGTTTCATCTGCGTTGCCTCGCCTTAGCGGGTTCAAGGAAAGGGTGCAACGGCACTGGTAAATGGGAGGTGAGAAACCCGACCATAATGTCCCTGTTCTGCATTGGTTTTGATCATCCCAAAGACCAGATCCACCCCGGCAGGCCCAGTAGCGGCAGGCCCAGTAACAATGTGAGATCTAAGCAGAGGCGGTGCTGATCTAGGCGCTGGCGGAGAGACAGTCCGAAAAACCGGATGCAGGGGGAGGGGCGTAGTTGATTAGTTTGTCGCGCGGCGCAACGCCTCTGCCCGGCGCTGTAGGCTGTTGCCGCGCGCGTCTAAGGTATTCTCCAGCTGCGTGCTTTCTTCTGCGGGCGTTGGCAGCACGGGAGCAAGCTCCTCTATGGGCAACAATGTCGGGTAGTCTGCATTGCGCAGCTCAGGTGTGAGTTGGTTCTTCAGCTCAGGGTCATTGCTACAGCCTGCAAGAGCGGCAAGGCCAAGGCTGGCGCAGATTAGGGGCAGAGGCAGGGAGTAGGTCATGTGTTTTTCCTTTGGCCTCCCCCTTGATGCACAATCACTGCGCAGGGTACAAGGCAGCGCAGCCCTTTGGGGCCAGAATTTCGATCTGCCTCTTTTTGCGGCCCTCAGGGACTTTGGGGGAATGTATCTTTTCGTAAGGTCTTTTTTCTGAACGAATGTTCAGTTATCCTGACCCTATGGCACGTACGCAAGGTTCACATTCTGATATCACTGGCCCGCGCATTCGCAGTGCGGCCTTGAAACTGTTCGCGCAACAAGGTTATGCGGCGGTTTCAATGCGCCAGATAGCCAAGGAAGTTGGGGTTCAGGCAGGGGCTTTGTATAACTACACCCCTGATAAGCAAAGTCTGCTGCTGTCCCTGATGGAGGGGCACATGCGAGAGGTTCTGGCGGCCTGGCAGGCTTTGGATAAGCCCGAGAATGCCTTGGCTTTGCTGGAAAGTTTTGTGCGGTTTCACATTCGCTTTCACATGCAGCGATCTGACGAGGTTTTTATCGCCTATATGGAACTACGTAACCTGAGCGATGAGAATTTTGCCACCATTGAGGCTTTGCGGCGGGCCTATGAGGACGCGCTGGAAACGGTGCTGAAACAGGGTGTAGAGGCCGGGCAGTTCACCCTGCCGGACACCAAGATCGCCACGCTGGCTGTGATTGCGATGTTGAATGGGGTGATGACCTGGTATCGTAGCGGCGGGCGTTTGTCGCTGGATGAGGTGGAAAGCGTCTATTGGGATATGGTGCGCAAATCTGTGACCACCTGAGCCGCCGCTTTAGCGTGACCAAAAGGGGCGCTCCCGCGCGAGTCTTCTCAGAAACTGGCAATGCGACGGTCACTGCCAATTTGGGTATGGGCTGCCAGGGGACAAAAAGGCGTTGAGATGGTTGCGAAGGGCAGGTCTGCCCCTGTGTTGCAGCGGCCCGTAGAAGCCACACCCTCAAAGCTGGCCTTCAGTGTTCTAAGGCAGGCGGGTGCCCCCCTCTCCTGGGGGGCAGAGGCCTCCTTGAGCCGCGATGGGCGCTAATGCGCAGGTGCGATGAAGGTGCCATTGCGCAGGTCTTTGAAGGCCTGTTGCAGCTCTGCTTTTGTGTTCATGACGATGGGTCCGTGCCAAGCAACGGGTTCCTGGATCGGCGCGCCAGACACTAGCAGGAACCGCAGACCTTCGGGACCAGCCTGAACGGTTATCTCATCCCCAGTGCCAAAGCGCACCAAAGTGCGATTGCCAGAGAGATCGCGGATATTGACCTCTTGGCCTGCCACTTCCTTTTCCAACAAGACTCCCTGAGGTGCGGAAGCATCGACAAAGGCACCCGCGCCCTCAAAGATATAGGCAAAGGCGCGTCTGTATGTGTCGATCTTGAAGCGCTTGGTCACTCCGGCAGGGACAGAGATGTCGAGATACTGTGGGTCCGCGGCAATACCATCCACGGGGCCGCGTTTGCCCCAAAACTCGCCGGTGATGACCCGGACATGGGTGCCATCATCATCGGTGATCTCGGGGATTTCACGGGCGGCAACATCCTGATATCGCGGTGCGCACATCTTTTGATCCGCTGGAAGATTGCCCCAGAGCTGGAAGCCGTGCATCTGACCAGCCGCATTTCCGCGTGGCATCTCTTGATGCAGGATTCCAGAGCCTGCCGTCATCCATTGTACATCCCCCGCACCAAGGTTGCCCGTGTTGCCAAGGGAATCGCTATGCTCAACCTCGCCGGAAAGCACATAGGTGATGGTCTCAATTCCGCGGTGGGGGTGCCAGGGAAAGCCCTGGAGGTAATCGGCAGGGATTTCATTGCGAAAATCGTCGAACAGCAGGAAGGGGTCCAGTTCGCTGGGGTCCTGAAACCCAAAGGCGCGGTGCAATTTGACGCCTGCCCCCTCTAACGTGGGGCGGGCCTGGCGTGTTTCGAGGATCGATCGAGGCGTAGAGGGGCTGAGTGACATGGGGCTGTTCCTGTGAGCGGTGGCGATGCACTACAGCTAGAGGCCAATCCAGTTCGGCAAAACACCCAAGAGATCACCGCTTTTGTGCGCAGTTGCACAGTGGCGGCCGGTAAAGCAGGGCCCTTAGGACGGGCCTTGATTGTCTTGTTGCCACCAGGCGCCGGGTTTGACGCGGGCGCCGTGGCCTCTGCTTAGGCGCAGAGCCAGCTTGCGAAAACGAGACAGCGCCAGTCGCAGCCAGAGCCGGTGTTGAGGTTTGGAATAGTCGCGATTAAAGGGGCAAACGCGCATGCAGATAGCGCAGTCAGAGGCCATTTTGGCCCAGAAGGAAAAGCACTTTTCCGCGTCCGATGTCCATTTTCGCACGCCCTTGATGGCTGAGATATTGCTACCGCCCTCTTGGGGCGGGCCAAAGGGAAGGGCCTTGACCGGGCAGGCATCGGCGCATTTGGTGCAAATGTCACAAAAGGCGCGCACTCCTTGGGGTTTGGGCGCATCATGGGTCAGCGGCAGGTTGGTGAAGATTTTCGAGAACCGCAGGCGGGGGCCAAATTCGGGGGTGATCACCATCTGGTTACGGGCATATTCACCCAGACCCGCCTTTACCGCA
This sequence comes from uncultured Roseobacter sp., assembly GCA_913054455.1. Lineage (GTDB taxonomy): Bacteria > Pseudomonadota > Alphaproteobacteria > Rhodobacterales > Rhodobacteraceae > Pseudophaeobacter. The sequence goes on along the minus strand of CAJXIL010000021.1, from coordinate 29,536 downwards.
TAGGGGATTACCAGTGCGGTGTCATTCATTGACGGAACGGCCTCGTAGCCGAGATTGCGAATATAGGCAGCGAGCTGCATCACCACCGCAGCCTCGTGGCTATATTCGCGCCCCGTAGCCGCGCCCGCCAGAGCAGAGGGGTAGGTGGCGACTAGATCAGCCTCCATCTCATGCCCCAGAACAATGACATTGTTGAGCCCCTCGGGCAGGTCATGCGGTGCTTCTGAGAAATCGCGGGTATCCACGCGCGAGCTGTAGAGCCAGCGTTCATCTAGGTCGGTAATGCCGCAAAGGTCGGCGCCAAAGAACGTTGAAATCCGCTTGATTTCTGCGCTCATTCTGGTGGGGTCGTCGATTTCGACCGGGTCTGATGCCACGGGGGTGTCGCTTTGTATGGTGGCCTGGAAACCCTCTCGGATGCCGTCTGCGCCACGTCGATTGGAAATCACATCTGAAATTAGCCAAGCGGCGTTGCGCAGGGCAAAGTCGCGTTGGCTGAAGCCATCCCCACGGCGAGGCGCCGCCTCCATTCGGTAGGAGGCAAAGAATTTATCTGTGTGTTTGGATTTGACCTTTGGATCCCAGAAGGCGCGGGTGAAAATATCGTTGCGCTGAGAAAAGCGTTCAAAATCGTCGCTGATATCGATCCCAGCTGCGGCATCGATATCCTTGCGGGGCGGAGTATTTTGGGGCCAACTCATTTTGCGACGGTACTGGCCCAATGGGGGGTGGGCAAGGGGGCAGCTTTAAGAGTCCGCCTGCGAGGCGGGTGTGACAGCTAGGGCTGTTCGCTGCCCCAAAATCAGGCTATGTCCCGGTGCAACACAGGCTTCGCACAGGGGCTAGGGGATGGCAGGAGAGCGACAGATGGCAGACGAAGTCTTGGTAACAGTAGAGGCCTCGGGGCTGCGGCGTGTCATGGGTGTCACCATGTTGGCCATAATTGGTGTGACCCTGCTCTATGTGGCGATGTCTAATCCACCTTCCTTTGCTTGGCTGGTGTTTCTGCTGATCATCGGGATCGGAGCCCTGTTTCTCTCTGTGCGTATGTGGCAAGCCACCAGCAATAAGATTGAACTGACAGAAGAGCTGCTGCGCTGCACAGATGGCACTGTCATCGCGCAGGTTTCAGACATCGAGGCGATTGATCGCGGCTTTTTTGCGTTTAAGCCCTCTAACGGGTTTTTGATCCGCACGGCGACACCGGGCGCGCGGATCTGGATGCCTGGTCTTTGGTGGCGCGCTGGGCGACGCATCGGTATTGGCGGCGTTACACCAGGATCACAAAGCAAAACGATGTCAGAGATTTTGGCGGCGATGATCGCAAAGCGTAGCTTCTGAATGAGGCGGTAAAGGTCACCTCAATCAGCATCTTTTTCTGTATCTTGGCCTTCTAAACTGTCTTCGTGAGAGCCAGAAACAATGTCGACGCCTTCGAAATGGACCAAGGGGGCAAATCGCGGACGTGAAAAGACAAAATTGTCCAGGTCCATTGATGGCAGGCCAACTTTGAAAGCCGGCTCCAGATCATTGCGGGTTTCCACTAGGATCACCCGTTCCTGATCGGGCATTACAGGCAAACGGTCTTCGATCTCGCTGATAGTCGCATTTGTCCATTCCACAAGGGCATCGCCGCGCTCTTTGGACCAATCAAGGTAATAGCGATCATCGTCTTCGTCCCAACGTACCACCGAAATACGGATGGAGGTGTTGGAGTCTGACCGGATCAACAATTGGCTCATTGCATACATGCTGTCGATATAGGTTTCGTTCAGCTCGGTGGTTTCGCGTGAGACCAAATCCGAAATGGTATAGGCAGCCTTGAGATTGATAGTATCCTGACGAAAGGCGTCAAAAAAAGTGTAGATCGCGGCAAATGTCCATAAGAGCAGCGGTGCCAGGATCACAAATTCGACGGTCAGAGCTCCATCGGAGTTCTGGCGAAATCTGCGCAGGTGTTGGTGAAATATGTTCAACATGGCTTACCTCGGTTCCTGAACAAAGGCCGATGTGGCCACCAGGCTGATCAGTCCGGGTCCGGGGGATTCGGGGTCATTGCGGTCAATGTCGGCCAGGTCTTCACCCAGACCCCAACTGGAAAATATTGGCTTGAACCGCATGCAGGCACGGATCAACATTAGATCGTTGGAGGCGCCGTCCTTGTTGAACTCACGCGGGGAATTGATCTCTTCGGGGTCGCTGATGCAGTCAGGTTCCGGGTCGGGCGCAACCCAGTCAAAGGGGTCCAGCTGGATCATTTCCAGCTGTAAGGAGCTTTCACAGTTGTCGATCAACCCCGAAAGGCTGCAGATGGTGTCGCGCATCGTGTCATGGTCTTTTACTGCGCCGGTATTCAGGCGGACCTCGCGCACTGCGATATCCAGCGCACGTTCCAGCTGGGAGTGACGCAGGTTGACCAGTCCAAGCTCCACGGTCGAGATGAGCAAAAGAAAATACAGCGGAATGAGAAGCACAAATTCAACGGTGACGACAGCGTCATCTTCCCGCCTAAACCGGCGCAACAGGGCGCGTGTGGCCGCGCAGATCATTGGGTCAACCTCAGTTGGCGGATCGATGTTGCAATGGATTTGAAGGCTTCTTTGATTTCCAACCCTTCGACATCATAGAAATGCGCGTCGGTGCTGGCACAGTCCCGCAGGACGGCCCGGCCATCATAGGGGGCTTCAAAACCAATGGTGTAAACAACGATCCCCTGGGCTTTGGCGGTGTCGCAGATCGCTTTTGTGCGATTGTTCTTTGTCCAATTGCCGTGGCTGGACAAGGCACGCCCGTAAAAGTCGTTACCTTCCCAACTGTAATAGTATGCATTGTCATAGATCCTATCGCGCACATACTGCAAAGACGTATAGGCAAAGAGGTCTGGGTAGCTTAACCGCACGGCATAGTTGTTGGAGGAGGTTTCTCCCCTGGGCTGGGATTCCCAGTCGCCGGTGTAGCGTTGATAGTACCTTCTGCTAGAACGATCCTCGTCATAAAGGGACAGGCCTCTGTAGTCCGTTCTGCGGGTGTCATAGAAGACGTCTGAAGCCCCAGAGCGATACGGCGGCTCGATAAAATATTGGCTGGTATTCTGCCCATCAGTCATCAGCACAACAATCTTCAGCGTATCCGCGTCAGGGTCGTTATGGGCAAAGGGACGGTTGGAAAAAACACTGGGAACATCTGGCCCGGTGGACAGGGCCGCGATGGCGGGCTGCGTCGAGGGATCCAGCAGCGCCGTGCCCCATTTCATCCCGATATCGATGGATGTATTGCCCCAGGCCGACAGGTTTTCGATGAAATTCTTGAGCGTGGTTTCATCCTTCTCCATCACCAGGGCTTCCCGCGAGTTCAAGGTGTCGCAGACCTCATTGTTGATATGTTGGTTCCCCAGAGGTGTCTGTCTAGATCTGTACCACGGATCAAAATGCATGGTGCGTTCATAGGTGGCCGAAAGTGGCATCGCGGTTGTGTTAAAGTCGGAACTTGCAAAGTTAATGCAATTGGCAAAGGCGTTCACACCGGTGGTGGTGAACTGCGCCATAAGATTATCCGAGACCGAGACCTGGGTGGCATAGGGCACGATCGAGACCGACATTTTGCCATCTTCAGTGTTTGCCACCATTGTCTCGATGAAATCCTTGGCGGCCACTTTCAGGTTGCTCAGACGGGTGCCCCGCATTGAGCCGGAGACATCCAGAACCAGCGAGATCTCCAGATTATCGATGCTTTCTTCGGCTGTGGAAGCTGCATAGATAGGCATATCGCTGCCATTGGAAAATTTTAACAGATGCGCTTCAAAAGTAGCTTCAACGGAAGCTGACACGCTTTTGCGGCCAAGGGTTTCGTCATCGACTACGACATTTTCTGCAGAATAATATTCTCCCAAACCGGCCTTATTCAGGTAGTCTTGCACTACCAATTTGCCATCCAGCGTCTGGTCGAGATCGGCAGCGGCCAGAACCGCGCGATCCAGCGTTGCCTGCAAATGGGTCCTGTCCCTCTCCATCCGCATGAAGTCCACGCCAAGACCGCCGATGCCGAGCATCATCAACAGAAAGGCAATTGTCGGATAGGTCATGGTGCCGTTGTCGTCGCGTCGAAACGCGCGCAGACGTTGTGCGCCTCGGCACAGGACGTACAGAGGGAGAGCCGTAGCAGTCTTTGGTCGCAGGGTCATGAACAACAGCCTCTTCGGCCTCAATAATAGGGCATAGGAGTGGAACGGGTTTTCATCTCATTCATATTTGGTTTGGGAAGATGGCGGAAATGGGGCAGCTCCAAGTCCATTTAGTTTCAATTTTCTTAACCTAGTGACCAATCCTCTCCTGAAGCGGGGATCGTTTACGAATTCTCAGCAAAGCGTCCCAGGCGTAGATTTTGTCTTGTCGAATCGATCAGGGCGCACGTTTTGAAAAATCTGTGAAAAGGAATGGTCAAAAAGGTCGCACTTTTTAAACTTCCGTGCATAGAGTTGCCGTAACGATAGGAATCAGTCGTTGTAAGAGTACGGAGAACCGCCAATGAGCAGCCCGCAAGAACCAAGCTTCCGCGAGAGCGTTGATCTGATGTTCAATAGGGCTGTTGCCCTGATGGACCTGCCGCCGGGGTTGGAAGAGAAAATCCGCGTTTGCAATGCCACATATACAGTGCGGTTTGGCGTGCGCCTGCGCGGGGAGATGGTGACTTTCACGGGCTATCGTTCGGTGCATTCCGAACATATGGAGCCGGTCAAGGGTGGTATCCGCTACGCCATCAATGTGCACCAGGACGAGGTCGAGGCGCTTGCCGCGCTGATGACCTACAAATGTGCCCTTGTGGAGGCGCCTTTTGGGGGCTCAAAGGGTGGACTGTGCATTGACCCACGCAAATATGAGGAACATGAGCTGGAGCTGATCACGCGCCGGTTTGCTTATGAGTTGGCCAAACGCGACCTCATCAATCCCAGCCAGAACGTGCCAGCCCCCGATATGGGCACAGGCGAGCGCGAAATGGCCTGGATCGCGGACCAATACCAGCGCATGAATACCACCGATATCAATGCCAAGGCCTGTGTGACGGGTAAGCCGTTGAATGCCGGTGGTATCGCCGGGCGGGTCGAGGCGACCGGGCGCGGTGTGCAATATGCCCTGCGTGAGTTCTTCCGCCATCCCGAAGACGTGGCCAAGGCTGGTCTGGATGGCAAGCTGAAGGGCAAACGCGTCATCGTGCAAGGGCTTGGCAATGTGGGCTACCATGCGGCCAAATTCCTCAGCCAAGAAGATGGCTCGCTGATCACCGGTATCATTGAACGCGATGGGGCCCTGTTCCGGGAAGAAGGTCTGGATGTCGATGCGGTTCACAATTGGATCGTCAAGCATGGGGGTATTTCCGGTTACCCAGATGCAACCCTGCTGGAGGACGGTGCCGAGCTGTTGGAAAAAGAATGCGATATTCTGATCCCAGCTGCTTTGGAGGGGGTGATCAACCTGACCAATGCCGACCGCGTCAAGGCGCCACTAATTATTGAGGCCGCGAATGGCCCGGTAACTGCTGGTGCGGATGAGATCCTGCGCGAGAAGGGCACGGTCATCATTCCTGATATGTATGCCAACGCCGGTGGTGTGACGGTTTCTTACTTTGAATGGGTCAAGAACCTGAGCCACATCCGCTTTGGTCGAATGCAGCGTCGGCAGGAAGAGGCGCGTCACCAACTGGTGGTGGATGAGCTGGAAGGTCTGTCGGAAAGCATGGGGAAAACCTGGACCTTGAATGAGGATTTCAAGGAAAAATACCTGCGCGGTGCAGATGAACTGGAGCTGGTGCGCTCGGGTCTCGATGACACCATGCGAATTGCCTATCAGTCGATGCGGGAGGTCTGGCACAATCGCGATGATGTCACCGATCTGCGCACTGCGGCCTATCTGGTCTCCATCAGCAAGGTGGCTGCCAGCTACCGTGCCAAGGGGCTCTGAGGCTTTTTAAGTATCAGGTGTAAGTTTTTTGATCTTGATGGCGGGCCTTGTGCCCGCCATTTTTTATGCAGTTGCCACTGTGTGTTGGCCCGCTGTCAGCCGTCGTGTTTGGCTGCTCAAAACAGGGAGCACGGGGCTGGGTAGGGAAAGACCTGCCATAAAACTGGTCAGAGTTGCGCTAGGGGGCAGCGAAAGTCGCAAGTGAAATCTCAGTCAACATAGCGGCAGCCGGGGCAGAGCTCCGTCAGATAAACTGACCAAAGGCCCAGAAGCGGCAGGATTGGTCGCGGAGAGGTCTAGACATCGGTGTCCAATTCCTGTGCAAAGACGAGCAAGAGCGCGCCGGTTATGGAGATTTTGAACTCTGGGGCTAGGCGGCCTGCGGCAAAGCCGCTAGCAATATCAAGGGGTTTTTCAAAACCCAATGGGCGATGTTGGACCATGTGCAATGCGGGAGGGCTGTGATGCGGTTTTCAGGATGGCGGGTGCTCAAAGAAGGGCTGACCGGCAACAAGGGCTGGGGCCCGCATTGGCGCGATCCAGAGCCCAAGCGCGAATATGATGTGGTGATCATTGGTGGCGGCGGCCACGGCCTGGCCACGGCCTATTATCTGGCCGCTGAACACGGGATCACTAATATCGCCGTGCTGGAAAAAGGCTACCTCGGCGGTGGCAACGTCGGTCGCAACACCACCATCGTGCGGGCCAATTACTACCTGCCGGGTAATTCCGAGTTCTATTCGCATTCGCTGCGCCTCTGGGAAGGCCTGGAGCAGGAGCTGAACTACAATGCAATGATGTCGCAGCGTGGTATCTTGAACCTCTATCACAATGACGGTCAGAGGGATGCGGCGGTGCGCCGGGGCAACTCGATCATCAATCAGGGGGACGATGCGGAGTTGTTGGACCGCGAGGGGGTGCGCAAACTGGCACCCTATCTGAATTTTGACAACAATCGCTTTCCGATCATGGGGGCGCTGCTGCAACGCCGGGCCGGGACAGCGCGCCACGATGCGGTGGCCTGGGGCTTTGCCCGTGGCGCAGATATGCGCGGCGTCGATCTGATCCAGAACTGCGAAGTCACTGGAATTGACATTGAGGGCGGCAAGGTCACTGGAGTGCAAACCGCACGCGGGCCAATACGCGCCAAGAAGGTGGCGCTGGCCGCCGCTGGCCGCAGCGGACAAGTGGCTGCCATGGCGGGTTTGACCCTGCCGATTGAAAGCCACGTCTTGCAGGCCTTTGTCTCTGAAGGGGTAAAGCCTCTGATTGATCAGGTGATCACCTTTGCTGAGGGGCATCTTTATATCAGCCAGTCAGACAAGGGCGGCCTCGTCTTTGGCAGTTACTTGGATTTTTACAGCTCTTATGCGGCGCGGGGTAATTTGCCGATGGTGGAACATACCATGGAGACCTGCGTGGCCATGGTGCCCGCGGTCAGCAAGGCGCGGCTGTTGCGCAGTTGGGGCGGGATCATGGATATGACGCCGGATGGATCGCCCATTATCGATCACGCGCCTATCGAAGGCCTCTATCTCAATTGCGGCTGGTGCTATGGAGGTTTCAAGGCGACGCCAGGATCGGGCAATGCCTATGCGCATCTGATCGCAACAGATCGACCGCATGGGGCGGCCACCCGGTTCAAGCTGGATCGGTTCCGCACGGGCTATGGGTTGATGGATGAGGAGGGGACCGGTGCGCAACACAATCTGCATTGATCACGTCATGGGGTTGGCAGGGGGCGCTGCCCCCTCGGCCTTGCGGCCTCTCCCCCGGAATATTTTAGGAAAGATGAAGGAGCGCCGGTCATGAGGATCACCTGTCCGCTCTGCGGTGAGAGGGACCGCCGCGAGTTCAATGTCAAAGGCGCGGCATTGGACCGCCCGGGTGAAGGTGCTGACCAGGACGCCTGGCATACCTATGTGAACCTGCGTCAGAACCCGGCCGGGGTGCTGGCGGAACTATGGTATCATGAGATGGGCTGTGGCAGCTGGCTGACGGTGACGCGCAATACGGTGACCCATGAAATCCTGAAGGTGGAACTGGCCTCTCAAACTGAGATGGGAGGTGCGGCATGAGGATCGCAGGCCAGGGCCGCGTTTCGGGGGCAAAGACCGTTAACTTCACCTTTAATGGGCGACATCTGATGGGGTTGGAGGGGGATACGCTGGCCTCGGCTCTTTTGGCCAACGATATTCATCTCGTGGGGCGGTCGTTCAAGTATCACCGGCCTCGGGGAATTCTGACCGCTGGCAGCGAAGAGCCCAATGCGCTGGTTACTTTGGGGCAGGGCGGGCAGCAGGACCCCAATATCCGTGCCACCACACAGGAGCTTTATGAAGGGTTGGAGGCGCGCAGTCAGAATTGCTGGCCTTCAGTGGAGCATGATGTTCTGGCGGTTAACAATCTGGCGGCGCCTTTCTTTGGGGCGGGGTTCTATTACAAGACATTCATGTGGCCTGCGGCGTTCTGGGAAAAGCTATATGAGCCGATGATCCGCCGTGCGGCGGGGCTTGGCGCGCTGTCTGGCCAGGCAGATACGGATTGCTATGAAAAGGCTTTTGCCTTTTGCGACCTTCTGGTGGTGGGCTCCGGTCCGGCGGGGTTGATGGCGGCTCTGACAGCAGGGCGCGCCGGGGCAGATGTTTTGCTGCTGGAGGAGGACAGCCAGCTGGGTGGGCGGCTATTGGTTGAGCAGGAGGAGATCGATGGCAAACCGGCCTCTGTCTGGCTCCAGAGGGCTTTGGCGGAGTTGCAGGCCCTCGATAGCGTCCGGCTTATGAAGCGAACTGCGGTGACGGGCGCATATGATCAAGGCACCTATGGGGCCTTGGAACGGGTGGGCCATCATGAGATGCGGCGGCATTCCTTAAAGGGGAGCCATCGCCCGCGTGAGTGTTTCTGGCGCATCGCGGCCAAGCACTGCATCCTGGCCGCAGGTGCGATAGAACGTCCGGTGGCTTTTCGCAATAATGACCGGCCAGGGGTGATGATGGCCAGTGCGGTGCGCGCCTACCTAAATCGGTGGGGGGTCGCGCCGGGCGAGCGGGTGACGCTTTTCGCCAATAATGATGATGCCCATCGCACGGCGCGTGATTTGGTCCAGGCCGGGGTGCATCTGGCTGCGGTGGTCGATAGCCGCCATGATGCGCCAGACAGTGATTTCTACACAGTAATGAGAGGTGCACAGGTCTGCGATACCAGCGGTGGTAAGCGGCTTGAGAGCATCACGGTACGATCGGTGAGGGGGGAAGAGAAAATCCAGACGGATTGTCTGGCAATGTCGGGGGGGTGGAACCCTTCGGTGCATTTGACTTGCCACTTGAACGCGCGCCCCGTCTGGCGGCGTGAGGTGCTGGCCTTTGTGCCAGCAGCAGGTGCGGTGCCGGGTATGCAGGCTGTTGGGGCCTGTAATGGGACCTTTTCGACCCAAGGCGCGTTGAACGAGGGCGCCATGGCTGCGGATGTGGTGCTTGATGCGTTGGGTCTGCAGCGGGCAGAGGCTGCGGTTCCCGTGGCCGAGGATTCTCCCTATCAAATCGCGCCGCTTTGGGCGGTTCCGGGCAAGGGGCGCGCCTGGCTTGATTTTCAGAATGATGTGACTGTTAAAGATGTCACCCAGGCGGCCACAGAGAATTTCAGCTCAGTCGAGCACATGAAGCGCTATACCACCCAGGGCATGGCGACGGACCAAGGCAAAAATTCTAACGTGGCGGCCTTGGCGGTATTGGCCGATGTCACCGGGCGCTCTATTCCAGAAACCGGGACCACCACTTTCCGGCCGCCTTTTGTGCCGGTGTCGATTGGGGCCATGGGGGCGGGCGCTGTTGATCACGGGTTTAAACCGCAGCGCTTTCTTACCTCGCATGGAGCCTCCGAAGAGCGCGGGGCCAGTCATCTGGAGGTTGGGCTCTGGTACCGCGCGGCCTATTTCCCCAAACCTGGGGAAACCAACTGGCGGCAATCCTGCGACCGCGAGGCCATGTGGGTGCGACGGGCCGTTGGGATCTGCGATGTCTCTACGCTAGGCAAAATCGACATTCAGGGGCCGGATGCGGCGAAGCTGCTTGATTTTGTTTACACCAATACCTTCAGCACCCTGAAGCAGGGCCGCGTGCGCTATGGGCTGATGTTGCGCGAGGATGGCTTTGTCATGGATGATGGCACCTGCGCGCGGCTCGGCGAGAGCCACTATGTGATGACCACCACCACGGCTGCGGCGGGAGAGGTGATGGCGCATCTGGAATTTGTGGCCCAGGTGCTGCGGCCAGAGTGGGATGTGCGCTTTACCTCGGTGACGGAGCACTGGGCGCAATTTGCGATTGCCGGGCCCAAATCACGAGACCTGTTGAGCAGTCTGCTTGACGAGCCCATCGACAATAGCAGCTGGCCCTTTATGGCCTGCGGCGAGGTCTCGGTCATGGGTATCAAAGGCCGCCTGTTCCGGATCTCTTTCTCGGGTGAAGAAGCCTATGAACTGGCCCTGCCTGCCGACTACGGCGATAGCTTGTTCCGCACCCTTCTAGCGCGCGCCGAAACTCTGGGTGGTGGCGCCTATGGGATGGAGGCTTTGAATGTGCTCCGGATCGAGAAGGGCTTTATCACCCATGCTGAGATCAACGGCACAGTGACAGCGCACGATCTGGGGCTGGCGCGCATGTTGTCAAAGAAAAAGGACTTCATCGGTAAAGCCATGGCCCATCGACCTGGCTTAATGGATGCCGATCGTATGCAAATGATCGGGTTGAAACCTACCGGGGCTGTCAAGGAGCTGAGCGCAGGTGCGCATCTCTTCTCGCCAGAAGATCCGATCGAGCGGGTGCATGACCAGGGCTATGTGACCTCCGTCGGCTTCTCGCCGGAGCTGGGGCATATGATTGCTTTGGGCTTTTTGAAACGGGGATCGGCGCGGATCGGGGATGAGATCCGACTGGTGGACCATATGCGCGGCATTGATACGCTGTGCGAAGTGGTGGAGCCGGTGTTTTATGATCCAGAGGGGGAACGGACCCGTGGCTGAACTGCTTATCAGAACCGCTTGCGACGGCCTAGAGGCGCTCAATATTGGGGGGCTGTCTTTGGCGGAGAGTGCCCCGCAGTCCCTGACGACGCTGGCGCCCTTTCGAGGTCAGGAAGCAGCCCTGGGTAAGGCTATGACGGCAGCGCATGGGCTGACGTTTCCTCCGGTTAAGGGATCGACACTGGGCAAAGAGGGCGCACGCGCCATCTGGTTTGGCCGTGACATGGGGCTGCTGATCGGCCCAGACCCTGATCCCAGCTTGGCGAAACATGCGGCCCTGACCGATCAAAGCGCGGGTTGGGCGGTGATTGAGCTGGCGGGCGTGGGGACTGAGGATGTATTGGCGCGGCTCTGCCCGGTGGATCTGCGGTTGGCGCAGTTTGGCATCGGGGCCTCTTTGCGCACTGAACTCAAACATATGATGGCTTCGATCTTTCGGCTGGATAAAGATCGCTTTCAGATCATGGTGTTCCGATCTATGGCCAAGACATTGCATCACGATATCAAAACAGCGATGGAAGCTCGGGCGGCGCGGGGGTAATCTCACCGGATCATCAACTGATTCCGGGAGCGATCCATGATCCGCATCACCCTTGCCGCCGTTCTTTTGGCGACACCTGCCTATGCTGCTGATAACAAAGAAGACAGCTGCAAATATCAGGGCCAGGTCATGGCCGCCGTTCAGGCTGCCCGACTGGATCGTGTTAGCAAGGCAGATGTGGAACAGGTCATCCTGGACAGCGCCCCTGAGTGGCCTGAGCAATATTCCAATGCGATCCCACAGCTGGCGGAGCACATCTATGCTATGAAGCGTCGGGACCTGAAGGCGACCGAATTTGGCCCCCTTCTGGAGCAGCAATGCCTAGAGAACTGGGATCAGATTCAGGAAATGAAACGACAGCTGAAATCAAACTGATATGTCTTTGACGCCTGGGTTCATGGATGAATTGCGCAGCCGGATCAGCATTTCTGATGTTGTCGGCCGCAAAGTCATGTGGGACCAGCGCAAATCCAATGTAGGTAAAGGCGACCTTTGGGCGCCTTGCCCCTTTCACCACGAGAAAAGCGCCTCTTTTCACGTGGATGACCGCAAGGGCTATTACTACTGCTTTGGCTGTCAGGCAAAAGGCGACGCGCTGAAGTTTGTGCAGGAGACCGAAAATGTCGGTTTTATGGAGGCGGTGGAGATCCTCGCCCGTGAGGCCGGCATGGAGATGCCTGCGCGTGATCCAAAGGCCCAGCAAAAACAGGACCGCCGCACGCTTTTGATCGAAGTGATGGAGCAGGCAGTGCAGTTTTTCCGGCTGCAGCTGAAGACCAATAACGCGTCGATGGCGCGCAGCTATTTGCAGAGGCGTGGCCTGACGCCGCCGGCGCTGGAGCGCTGGGAGATTGGCTTTGCGCCAGATGGCTGGCAAAATCTCTGGGATCATTTGCGCGGCAAGAACGTCCCCGAGGATCTGATCATGGCGGCGGGCCTGGCCAAGCCTTCGACCAAGGGCGGGCGCTCCTATGATACCTTCCGCAACCGGATCATGTTCCCGATCCGCGATGCCCGGGGGCGTGCCATCGCCTTTGGCGGTCGGGCTATGGATCCAAACGACAATGCCAAATACCTGAACTCCCCCGAGACTGAGCTCTTTGACAAAGGACGCAGCCTCTACAATCATGCGCCTGCGCGCGCGGCAGCTGGGCGTGGCACGCCGCTGATCGTGGCAGAGGGCTATATGGATGTGATCGCCCTGTCTGAAGGGGGCTTTCCCTCCTCGGTGGCGCCACTTGGCACTGCGGTGACGGAAACCCAGCTGCAACTGATGTGGCGCATGGCGGATGAGCCGATCATCGCGCTGGATGGCGATACCGCCGGACTGAGGGCGGCCATGCGGCTGATCGATCTGGCCCTTCCACTGTTGCAGGCTGGAAAATCCCTGCGCTTTGCCATTATGCCGGATGGGCAGGACCCGGATGACTTGATCAAGTCCAAGGGACCAGAGGCGGTGCAGGCGGTGCTGGACCAGGCCATGCCTATGGTCAAACTGCTGTGGCAGCGCGAAACTGAAGGCAAGGTCTATGACAGCCCTGAACGCAAAGCCGCTTTGGATAAAGCGCTGCGGGACAAGATCCGCCTGATCCGTGATCCCTCTATTCGCAAACACTATGGCGAAGACATCAAGGATCTGCGCTGGGAGCTGTTTCGCGGCAACCGACCAGAAGGGCGGGATCGTGACTTTGACACCGGCGGCTCTGGCGAGGGATGGAAAGGTAGCAATTCCTGGAAGCCGGGCCGCAAAGGCGGTTTTGGTGATGGTGGCCGCAAGCCCTGGAAGGGGCAAAAAATTGCGCCAGCGCCGCTGGCCAGCACCCGTAGCTCGTTGGTTGCCGCAGCAGATGATGCCGAGATCGCCCGGACCCGCGAGGCTGTTGTTCTGGCCGTGGCCATCTCTACCCCAGAAATGATTGCGGAGTTCGAGGGTAATCTGGAACGGATGCAGTGCGCCGATGCGCAACTGGGCCAGTTGCGGGATCAAGTGTTGCGATTTGGCATCGATACGCCGTTGGATCTGAAAACCCGCCTTCACGAAAATCTCGGACCTCAGGCCCTTGAAAACCTGATGACGCTTCGCCATGTGGCAATCATCCCCTGCCTGCGCAGACCCAGCGATTTTGATGCGGCCCGACAAACTCTGGCCGAAGAATTTGCCAAACTGGAAGCAATGCGGGGCTTGGATGCAGAGCTGGCTGAGGCCGAAGAGGACCTGACAGGCTTGGCCGATGAGGCCCTGACTTGGCGTTTGAAGCAGGCGGCAGAAGCACGAAATCGCGCTGTGCGCAGTGAGAATGAGGACAAAGCCAACTTTGATGTGGGCGAGAATGGCGCGCGGCTCGATCGTGAGGAGCTGGACGCTTTTGGTGCCCTTTTGGACAGGATTGGCTTCTCTCAAAAGTGATTCGTGTGTCACATGAGTCGTTTTGCTAAGGAAGAGCCAAAGAAAATTCGCTAAACCGGGTGACGAATCACAAGATCGCGCTAATGATTCGGCATCCGAATCGACCAGCCTCTTAGGGAGCATTGAATGGCCGCCAAAGATAACGACGACCGTAAACCTGACGATCAGGACGCTGAAATCTCGCTGGACATGAGCCAGGCCGCGGTCAAGAAGATGATCGCCCAAGCCCGTGAGAAGGGCTACATCACCTATGATCAGCTCAACCAAGTATTGCCGCCCGATCAGGTGAGCTCGGAGCAGATCGAAGATGTGATGTCGATGCTGTCCGAGATGGGCATCAATATTATCGAAGATGAGGAAGTCGAAGAGGAAGAGCAAAAGGGCTCTACCGAACTGGTTTCCGCCGACAGCCCACGTGAGGTCGCCGTTGCAGGCGCGGCTTCTGAGAAGCTGGACCGTACCGATGATCCGGTGCGCATGTATCTGCGCGAAATGGGCACAGTTGAGCTGCTGAGCCGTGAGGGCGAGATCGCCATTGCCAAGCGGATCGAAGCTGGCCGCAACACCATGATTGCCGGGCTTTGCGAAAGCCCCCTGACCTTTCAGGCGATCACCATCTGGCACGACGAACTTTTGTCAGAGGACATTTTGCTGCGCGACGTGATCGACCTGGAAGCCACCTTTGGCAACCAGCTGGACGAAGACGGCGAAGCGGAAGATCCCGTTGTCCCGGTGGTTCCAGGTGCCGCTCCGGCTGCTCCGGCTGCCAAGGAGCAGACCCAAGAGTTGGACGCGGACGGCAACCCCATTGCGGCGGATGACGATGACGACGAGGACGAACAGGCCAATATGTCGCTTGCAGCGATGGAAGCGGCCCTGAAGGATCGTGTCCTGACAACGCTGGAGCGCATCTCGACTGACTTCTCCCAGCTCTCTGAGATGCAGGATAGCCGGATTTCCGCTACGCTGAACGAGGATGGTTCTTTCAGCAAAAAGGATGAGGCCACCTATCAGGCCCTGCGGTCTGAAATTGTTGAACTGGTGAATGGTTTGCACCTGCATAACAACCGTATCGACGCGCTGATTGACCAGCTTTATGGCATCAACCGCCGCGTGATGCAGATCGACAGCTCAATGGTGAAACTGGCTGACCAGGCTCGCATCAACCGTCGTGAATTTGTCGAGGCATACCGGGGCCGTGAGCTTGACCCCAACTGGCTGTCCGATATGGGCGAAAAGCCCGGTCGCGGCTGGCAGATGTTCATTGAGCGCTCGACCGACAAAGTAGAAGAGCTGCGCGCCGATATGGCCCAGGTGGGTCAATATGTTGGTCTTGATATCTCTGAATTCCGCCGCATTGTGCAGCAGGTTCAGAAGGGCGAGAAAGAAGCCCGTCAGGCGAAAAAGGAAATGGTCGAGGCCAACCTGCGTCTGGTTATCTCGATTGCCAAGAAATACACCAATCGCGGTCTGCAGTTCCTGGATCTCATTCAGGAAGGCAATATCGGGTTGATGAAAGCGGTGGACAAGTTCGAATACCGTCGTGGCTATAAATTCTCGACCTATGCGACCTGGTGGATCCGTCAGGCGATCACCCGTTCGATCGCGGATCAGGCCCGCACCATTCGTATCCCGGTGCATATGATCGAGACCATCAACAAACTGGTCCGGACCGGTCGCCAGATGCTGCACGAGATTGGCCGCGAGCCCACGCCGGAAGAACTGGCCGAAAAGCTGCAGATGCCGCTGGAGAAGGTCCGCAAGGTGATGAAGATCGCCAAGGAGCCGATCTCCCTTGAGACGCCAATTGGCGACGAGGAAGACAGCCAACTGGGCGATTTCATTGAGGACAAGAATGCCGTGCTGCCGCTGGACAGCGCCATTCAGGAAAACCTCAAGGAAACCACCACACGGGTTCTCGCCTCGCTCACCCCGCGCGAAGAACGGGTTTTGCGGATGCGTTTTGGTATCGGCATGAACACCGACCACACGCTGGAAGAAGTCGGCCAGCAGTTCTCGGTTACACGGGAACGGATCCGCCAGATCGAGGCCAAGGCGCTCAGGAAACTGAAGCACCCCAGCCGAAGCCGCAAGTTGCGCAGCTTCCTGGATCAGTAGTAATTAAGAGGCGCCCTACGGGGCGCCTTTTTTCTAACTGGAGTTACGCCTTGCGCCTTTGCCTTCCCTTTGTTTGGTTTGTCGTCTCTGCTTTGCCTGCGGTAGCTTGCCCTGCGGGATCAGAAACTCTGGTTTCTTGCTCTCTCAAAGAGGGCAGCCGGGTGCTCAGGACCTGTTTGCAAGGTGATCAGGTGAGCTATGCCTTTGGGCGCATTGAAGCAGCTCCGGATTTGTCGCTGCAGCGCCATGTGCGGGAGGTGAACATGGTCCCATGGCCAGGGGTCGGTGGCTCGATCTGGGAAGAGTTCACCTTTGAAAACAAAGGGACCCACTATACAGTCTACTACGCGCAAGAGCGTGACCCGAGCGCTGACGTGCCTCTGTCAGGTGGTGTCATTGTCGAACAAGGCGGTCAGGAGCTGGCGCACCTTCGCTGCGACGGTGGGAGCGTGAAGAGTTCCGGCTACGGTCTACCTCTGTTTGAAGCAAAAGAGCGTGCCGGACAGGTCTATTCGCTTGAAAGCGGGAGCTGGCAATAGGTGTCCAGCCGTGCAAGCCAAGGTCGATCAATCCAGATGACTGGCGATCTCATCGTCTTTGATGGCGAATGTGTGCTGTGCTCACATTTCTTCCAGTTCATGCTGCGCCATGACACGTTGCAACGGTTTTCTTTTGCCACAGCGCAGTCGGGTTTGGGGCAGGAACTGTACCGTAAACTTGGTCTGCCCACCGATGCCTTTGAAACCAATTTGGTGATTTTTGATGGCCAGACCTATCAGCGTTTGGATGCCTTTGCGGCTGCGATGCGGGCGCTTCCTGGGCCTTGGTGGCTTCTTGGTCTCTGTCGGTTTCTGCCGGGCTTTGTCAAAGATCCGCTATATCATCTCGTTGCGCGCAATCGGTATCGTCTCTTTGGCCGCACAGAGACCTGTCTGGTGCCAGGTTCCGACATCCGAGCACGGTTTTTGGATTGGGAACCCATGCAGGATAAGACTGCCCCATGAGCGATGCCTTTGGTCAGATAATTGCCGATAAGGGCCTTAACGTGCCCGCCGTGGTGTCGCGGTTTCACTCTGCCTCATCCGGACGATACCACGGTCGGGCCAGGGTTGAGGGCGGCAATTTTGCGGCCCGGTTCCTGACCCGGTTGGCCGGGTTTCCGGCCCCTGGTGAGGAGGTCGAGTTTCAGATCACAACCCAACCGCAGGGGAGCGGGCAGCTCTGGTCTCGTCAGTTTGGGCGCAGTTCGACCACCTCGCATCTCAGGTTTGACAGGGTGCGAGGCTGCGCGGTCGAGCGCTTTGGCCTCGTTCAAATCCAAATGGGGCTGCGGATGCAGGGGGCGGCCTTGGCCGTCGATGTCTTGGGGGTAAGCCTGTTGGGCGTGCCTTTACCAAAGTGGTTAACGCCGAAATCGGCGTCTTGCGAATTTGAAACCCCTGATGGCACCTTTGGCTTTGATATCTCTGCCAAGCTGCCCGTTATTGGCCTGCTGATCCGCTACCAAGGCGCTTTTGAGGTGCCGGTCACGCGTTAACCATTGCTTAACGCCATGGCTTGCAGCGCGATGCAGGCCCCCTGTAGACTGGAGTTATCTCTCTCGCTGCCCAGCTAAGACTACAACGCCAATTGGGGGACCGATGTCTGCAAATCAAAACCTGACCACGGCCTTGGCCGTGCTGCAAGACCAACTGGAAGCACTGAAATCCCTATCAGATGCCAATGAATTCATGGTGACGGCCCTGAAAGAGCAGGGAGATGTCTTAAGAGCTATGGAGGCGGAGCCGGCCCGTGAGATGCTGCGGCAACAAGCCCGTGCACAGTTCAGCCTTGATCACGGGGTCTCACCCGATGCGGCTGTGTTGAATATCTTGGAGCAAAGTCTCGGCAAAGGGCTGGGCGCAGAGATCATCCCCTTTCCGGGTACATCTGTGGGTAAGGCGGACTAGAGTGTTGTAATTGGTAGCAGGATGTCCAGTACCCTAGGCCTGTGCCAAATCCTACTTGTAATCCTGCCATGGTTTTCAGAGCCTTCCCCTTGGAACCCCGCGACGCGTCCCTTATCTAGGACAAAACGCGGGGAGCGTATCTGATGAAAAACCTTCTTCTTGCTTTTGGCATGACTACAACGCTTTTGGCGCCTGTGGCGGCTGAGGCTTTCTCCACTCCAAACGGCGTCAGGGTCAATTCGGTTGATGAGTTGATTTTTGAGGTCATCCCCAAATCCTCCGGGTCATATGACGAGTTCTGGTGTGGCGCTTCGGAATATGCCCGCCGGGTCAAGGGGGCCGGATGGCGGGACCTAATCTATGTGGTGCAGGGACGCGGGACGAGTGTGACAACCGGACGGCGTTCGGCGGTTCAGTTCACGCTATCGCCCGGAAAGGTTGGGGTGGCCCCTCCGCCACAGGGCTGGTTGGCACTGGGCATCCAGCCTGGTGATCGGATGTCGGTTCAACAGGCACGCCGATACTGTGATCGTTCCCCTGTTCGCTCTAATTGATGTGTCTGGCTGGGGCAAAACCATCCGGCTGGCTTCTTCCCAGTACACAGTTGCGTGTCGCACATTGACGTGATTGGCCTTGGAGCTGCGCGTGCACCTATCCTACGGTTAAGCCTACATGCGGCGTGTTCTGTTGTGGGCCTCTGAATATCCGATATGAAATGGGTAGGTCCGATATGAAAAATCTCTCTCTCGCAACAATTGCCGCTTGTTTATTGGGGCTGACTGTCTCCGATGCCAGTGCATTTACCTCTCGCGACGGAAGTCGGGTGAACCCCGTCTCCGATGCGGTGTTTGAAGTGATCCCCAAGACTGGCGGTTCAGGGCGCAACTATTGGTGTGCGGCGGGCGACTATGCCCAACGTGCGTTAAAAACCTCCTGGGAGGCACGGCTCTACATTGCCCGGTCTCGCGGGGCGAGTGAAACAACAAACCGACGTTCTGCGGTGCAGTTTACTTTGCAACCTGTCCTGACGGGCTCCTCTGAACAAGCCAGCACTGCAGGTGTTAACAACTTGATGCGCGGCGACACAATGCGGGTGCGCGACGCCTTTAATCTGTGCCACCAACTGCCTGTCGGCTTCTGATGTTGCCGCGATTTGGCGATTTTGGCGAGGTTTGGTATGGTATTGAGAGCCAAATGCACTGATCTTAGAAAAAGGACGGTCTCGTTGATGCGATGGGACGTGGAAAATGGCGGAACCAAGTACGGACTGGCCGCCGCGCTAATCGTCTGCCTGATGTGCTTGCCCGCAAGTGCCTCTGCCTGGAGGGCCTGGAACAATCACGAGGTTTTGCCAGTCTCCGAAGGTGTTTGGGAGGTTGTTAACCGGGTTGGTTCGGGGGCGCAGGACTATTGGTGTGGCATCGGAGATTTTGCTATTCGCGCGCTGCGCACAAAGGCGACACAGCGAATCTACATCTGGCAGGAAATTGGCCCATCTGTTAACCGTCCAGGGCGCAAATCTGTGCAGTTTTCAATGACGCCACGACCGGGAAGCGATACCAATACGCGCTACTCCCTGAGCGTTAAAGTGCGGGGCGACAATATCAACGCAGCGACAGCGCGGAACTATTGCTATGATCGGCGTGATGATCTTTTCTTTCCGTTCAATTGATCAAACAGGGCGCGTGTTGCGGCCAGATTGGCGGTGATGAAACGAACCCTTGCACAAAGGCTTGGCCTGTAGCAGGTCTGAGGCGTGCAGAAACAGTTTCACATCGCAACCCGTGGCCCGGGTCTATATGAATTCACTCCAGAGCTGCGACACTGGCTGGCTGAGGTCGGCGTAGCGCAGGGGCTGCTCACGCTGTTCGTGCGCCACACGTCCTGCTCGCTGTTGATACAAGAAAATGCCGACCCAGAGGTGCAGGAGGATCTGCAGGTCTTCTTTTCCCGCTTGGTTCCGCCCTCAAGCCATCCCGCCATGAGCTATCTGCGCCATACCTATGAGGGGCCGGATGATATGCCAGCCCATATCAAGGCGGCTATGTTACCTGTCAGCCTCTCGATCCCGCTAACGGAGGGGGGCTTGGGGTTGGGAACATGGCAAGGAGTCTACCTGTTTGAACATCGCGACGCGCCGCACAGACGTCAGATCCTTGCTCATATCAGCGGTTAAACGGCTTGATCTAGCGGTTGAATTTCCCCTCTACCCAATTCCTAGCGGCTGGCCTATAGTTGTGGATAACTGTGCAAGGTTTAGCACAAATGGCAGGTATTAGGAAAAGGGGATCCGTAGATGCGCTGTCCGTTTTGCGGGAATATCGATACTCAGGTGAAGGATTCACGCCCTGCCGAGGATCACGTATCCATCCGTCGACGTCGTTTCTGTCCTGCATGTGGGGGACGTTTTACCACCTACGAGCGGGTGCAGCTGCGCGATCTGGTGGTGGTCAAGACCAACGGTAAACGCGAGGACTTTGATCGCGATAAGCTGGAACGCTCCATCCGCATTTCCATGCAGAAACGCCCCATCGACCCTGAACGCATTGATCAAATGATCTCTGGTATTGTGCGCCGATTGGAAAGCATGGGCGAGACGGATATATCCTCGAGCAAGATCGGTGAGATCGTCATGGAAGCGCTAGCCCGGATCGACACTGTGGCCTATGTGCGCTTTGCCAGCGTTTACAAGAACTTTCAGGCCGCGGATGATTTTGAGGACTTTGTCCACGAATTGCGCCCTGATGCGCCAAAAGAAGAATGATTTTGGTGTCGTGATCTCGGGCCCGCACACGGTCATTATGAGGTCGGACATATGACTTTCTCGCGCCCGGATTGGCATAGGCCTGATCCGGGCGCGTGTGTGACAACAGATAGGTGGGCAAGACGTGACCCAAACCGATAACCGATACATGGCACTGGCGCTGTCTCTTGGGCGACGTGGGCAGGGCAATTGCTGGCCAAACCCCGCTGTGGGCTGTGTGCTGGTGCGCGACGGGCGCATTGTCGGGCGGGGCTGGACCCAACCCGGTGGCCGCCCTCATGCCGAAGTCGTGGCGCTGGCGCAGGCTGGCGATCAGGCGCGCGGTGCCACCGCCTATGTCACCTTGGAGCCTTGCTCGCATCACGGCAAAACCCCGCCTTGTGCTCAGGCGTTGATTGACGCTGGTATTGCCCGGATGGTGGCAGCTGTCGGAGATAGCGACCCTCGGGTCTCGGGGCAGGGGTTCGAGATGCTGCGTCAGGCAGGTATCGAGGTTCAGGTTGGGGTGCTGGCAGAAGAGGCCGCGCGCGATCACGCCGGATTTTTCTATAAAACAGAACAGGGTCGCCCACTGGTGACGCTGAAAATGGCTAGCAGTTTTGATGGCCGTATTGCGACCGGGTCTGGCCAAAGCAAATGGATAACCGGACCTGAAGCGCGCCGCGCGGTGCACGCGATGCGGGCGCGCCATGATGCGGTCATGGTGGGGGCGGGCACGGCGCGGGCGGACGATCCTTCATTGACGGTGCGCGATCTCGGTGTGGCCCATCAGCCGGTGCGGGTGGTGATTTCACGGCATCTGGATCTGCCCTTGATCAGCCAGCTGGCCACCTCAGCCTCTAAGGTGCCGCTTTGGCTGTGCCATGGGCAAGGGGCGGATGTTGAACGCAAACAGGCCTGGGAGGGCTTAGGCGCCCGTCTGCTGCCCTGCGCCAGTCGCGGCGTGCAGCTGGATCCCCATGATATCCTGCAGCAGCTGGGACATGCCGGGCTGACGCGGGTGTTCTGCGAAGGTGGCTCTGCGCTTGCTGCCTCGCTTCTGGCTTTTGATTTGGTGGACGAGCTGATTGGCTTTACCGCCGGTCTGGGCATCGGAGCCGAAGGATTACCCTCTATCGGAGCGCTAGGGCTACAAAGGCTTGAGGCGGCGAATAGGTTTGAGCTCGTTGAGACCTGCCCGGTGGGCGCGGATGTGATGCACCGTTGGCTACGGGCGAGCTAAAGTGCTGGCCCCTATAGTTTCCCGCGCCGCCACAAATGTGCATAGGTGGCAAAGGCGCCCTGCAGTTTCGACAGGCTGCGGTTGCCTAGGCTGGGCTGCGGCAGCTCCCCAGAAATCAGCCGTTCTACCACCACTTCGGGGGGGCAGGGGCGATTGGTGATGGGGTCAAAATAGCGCGGATAATCAATCAGGACCGCATGGGCCAGTCCCAACAGGTCAGGACGTGCCGCGCGCCAGGGCGGCGGAGTGCGCTTATCTGTGGTGAGCCCCCAGCCGGCATAAAACGGTAGACCCAGCGTGGTGACCTTGGCGCCGCGCAGCAGGGCTTCAAACCCCAATAGGGATGTCATGGTCCAGACTTCTTGCACCATATCCAAGAGCGCCATGGGATCACAGTTGCTGGCCACCACATCGGCCAGCTCTTCCGCAATGCCAGTTTCAGGCAGGCCACCAGGGCGCAATCCTGCTTCGACATCGGGGTGTGGTTTATAGATGATCACGGCCTTTGGGTTGGCCTTGCGGGTGGCGCGCAGCAGTTCCAGATTGGTATTGATCCGTCCACATCCGGCTTTGATCGAGGCATCATCCTCCACCTGCCCAGGCACCAGAATGCGATGGCCTGCGGGGAGGGCGGGGGGCTCGCCCGAAAGGTTGTATTTCGACAGGCTGTTGCGGATCAGCTGTTGGATCAATGCCTCAGCACGCAGGGCCTCAGCTGGGCCAAGATCCGCTCGCTGGGTAATCAGGTCATCCAGATCCGAGGGCTGACGCGGATCGTAGTAGATCCCCTGTCGGTCCAGCACCAGCGACATGGGCGGAACCAGATCGGCCCCTAACCCGCGCGAGCGCAGAAAGCCGTCCTCGACATGTGTGGCGCCGGCATGGGTCTTGCCCTGTGCTTTGCTGGCCCAAACCATCCAGTTGCGCCCACTCTTGCGGGCCTCCTCAGGGCTTTCGGTAAACTTCAGCTTGCGGGTCTTGCCAAAGAACCCCTGCAGGGGCTTGCGCTTCCACAACCGCATGCCTGAGGCCGCCCAGCCGACGCTATCCTGACGCCAGGCGCGGGTGCTGGATTCCAATGTGTCGATGACGCGCTCCAGCTCACAGAGCCTGTCATTAAATGGATCGTACCAGGTGGGATAAAGAAACATTGCCGCGGAAAACAGCTGTGGCCGGGTGAGTTTGCGTTGTCGCCGCGCAACCGGGTCCTCGTCCTGGGTCAATCCCCAGCCAGCATAAAAAGGCTGGCCAAAAACCCGCGGCCTATGGCCCGCCAAAATTGCCTCGAACCCGAACTGTGAGGATACGGTATAGACCGCAATCGCTCCCTCCAGAAGGCCCCATGGAGAGACAGGATCGCTGAACATTTCAACCCGACCCTGCGCATCCGTGTCGAGGTAATGCCCAGCACGATGTCCATCGCGGGTTTCGGGATGTGTCTTGATCAAGATGCGCGCGCCAGGGTGTTCTTCCTGGGCAAAGACCAGCATTTCAAGGAAACGGGCACGATCCGCTTTGGAGGCGGTGACGGAGGCGTCGCCGCGGAGTTGATCCACCACCAGAACATAGCCGGGATCCGGCAAGGGGGCGCTGGGCATA
This sequence comes from uncultured Roseobacter sp., assembly GCA_913054455.1. Classification (GTDB taxonomy): domain Bacteria; phylum Pseudomonadota; class Alphaproteobacteria; order Rhodobacterales; family Rhodobacteraceae; genus Pseudophaeobacter. Next base: position 5,962 of record CAJXIL010000021.1, on the reverse strand, counting down.
AAGCCGTTGTATTTGCTTAGATGTGCGTCCTGCAGGCGGCCAATAGCATTGCGGGCGCGGCGCATCATATGGCTGTCGTCCAGCGGGTGGGTGGCCAGGAGATCTTCCAGATCGGAGGGCTGCGCGGGATCAAAGTGCAGCCCCTTGCGGTCCAACAGCAGCCCCATGGGGGGCTCTCCGGCGCGGCCAGGATGGATGGAGCGCAAAAAGGCGTCTTCTACGCGCAAAAGATCCGCGCCGTATTTGGCTGCCACGGTTCGCCCACGATGCGCAGTGGGGGAATTGCCCCAGATCCCAACAAGGTCGCCCTCTTTTGGCAAACCAAGGCGGAGTTGATAACCGGCCAGATCGAGAATACGGCGCAGCCTTGGCTGGGTGACAAAGCCGCCATTGTATACAAAAAGCCGGGAGCCTCGGCCCCCGGCTTTTGATGTGGCTGTTGCGCCGATCATCCCATTAGCCGCCAAACAGCGTTTCGACGCTGGCGAGCGGAGTGAGCGGGCTGGCCAACAGTGAGATTGTCTTGGTCCACTGTGCATAGGGCGCTTCGGTGACATAAAGCGTGTCTTCGTCACGCACCACAAAGTCACGGGCGACAAACAACCCGTTTGGTTGGGTGAGGTTCAACACGTAGACCATCCGCTGAGCGCCAACCAGATCGTCGCGCCCCAGGACCTGATTGGCAATCTCTGCCGGTTCGTTGCGGAAGATGAAAACCCCAGTGGGATCAGAGGTGGTGGAGATCAGGCCGCCAACCTGGGCAATGGCTTCCAGCGCCGACAGATCCTGGCTTTCAAAAGGCACCCGCGCCTGGGCACTGGTGGCACCAAGGGCAGTAAATGAGCGGCTGTCGGATTCAACCAAAATGCGGTCACCGCCACGCAGCGCGATATCCAACTCAGGGTGGTTAAACAAATCCTGGAACCAGATTTTGCCCTGTTCATTGCCCCGGATCACGGTGATCTGGGCAATTTCGGGCTCAATTGCGACGCCGCCAGCCCGCGCCAACATGGTGGACAGCGTACGGGTCGGGCGTTCAATGGCATAGACGCCCTGACCGCCCACAGCGCCTGTCAGGCTGACGGTGGAGCCATCCCCGGCAACGCGGCGTACCTGAACCTGCGGATCGGGGGTTTGATCTTCGAGCTTTTTGGTGATCTCGGCCCGCAGCTGCTCTGGGGTATTGCCAGAGGCGCGCAAACGCCCGGCATAGGGCACAAAAATATAGCCAGCGCTATCAACCTGCACCTCTTCAAGGGCGGTTGCATTGGAGGCTTCATTGGCCAAGAGGCCATCATCGACGTTTTCCCAGATCGTGAGCCCCAAAACATCGCCAGGGCGAATGGTGTCAGAGGTCAGGCGCCCGGCATTGACAAAGCTTTGGGAAAATCCAAGGGCCGGAACCACGGCGGTGGCGCGGGTGACGCGATCATTTACGGAGACGATAAAGGCATCGCCTTCTTTCTGTACCGATCCGGCAAAGATTTGACGTTTGTTGGGGCCAACTTTTGGCAGGCTGCAAGACGCCGCAAGCGTCAATGCAGCGAGAATCGCCACGGGCCGCACCCATGAAAAGGGGACGTTTTTCACTGCTCGGTCTCCTCGACCTATTATTATTCTGCCTCAGTTTTTTGGACAGGCTAGCGCGGTTTGAGGAGAAAATCCAGTCTTGCGAAAGGTTTCAGTCAGCGGACCACGGATAACTGTTGCCGTGGAGCCGCTGTGCCGTGGCGCAGGGCATCATAGGGATCATGCGGGGAGAGCATCATATCAACAACATGGCGTAGCAATTGGCGACGCCCGGATCGAGAATAAAAGCCCCCTGGAACCTGAGAGGTCTCCAGCAGATAGCGCCGGTAGTCCTTGTAGGCGCGGTTGTCCGGTCGGGCCGGTGCGGCAAAGAACTGCGCCAGAGGCTGGGAGGAGGTGAAGGCCTCCTTGTCATAAACCGCATCGCCAAAGACCTTGAGCGGGATGCCGCGCCAGAGCACCTGCTGCCCGGCGGTGGAGTTCACGGTTACGGCGGTGCGCGCTTCGTTCAGAAGCTCTGCCAGTTTGCCACCGCGCACGTAATGCACGCGATCCAGTATATCATGCTCACGGGCCAGGCGCCGCAACTCGCGGCGGATCGGGCTACGGCCGTCTTCTAGCGGATGGGCCTTGATCACCAAGTGGTGGTGACGCGGCGCGCCAGCGGCAAAGCCTGCAATTACTTCCGCCAGGAAACTACTCATGCTGTCAAAGGGAGAATGCATCTGAAACGAACTATCATGCTCCAACTGCAACAGCGCCAGATGATAGGGGAAACCCCCGTTGCGAATACGCCATGTGGCGAGGCGACGCTCCAGCGCCTGGGCCGGCATCAATACCAGCCGTTTCAAATAGAGCTGAAACTCGCGGGTAACAGGGATCGCACGATGGGGTTGAAAGTTGCGATACTTGCGGTTCCAGAACATGACAAACCAATGATACAGCGCGCCGTAGAACACATGTTGGCGCATGTCCCCCCAATGGGACGGCGGTAACGGTGCCTCCATATCCGACAGCTCCAATGCGGATTGCATATCGCTTACGCAGGTCTGCATCAGGCGCGAATGTCCATTGGCACCGCCACGTTCATAGGTGACCCAATAGGGGCGCAGGTAACCTTCTTCAAACACATGTACCCGAAGCCCTAGAGCCTGGGCGGCGGCAATTGCCTCAGCGTGAACTGGCCGGGTGTCACCGTAAAGAACGATGTCGGTGATTGCCTTGTTTTGGCAGGTCGTCTCGAAAAAATCTTTCCACTCCGCCAGGGTGCCCTGATATGCCAAATACCGCGCCTTGTTGCGCCAAAAGGCTTGATCGCCCGCGTTAAAGCCAATGCGCCAAACCTGACAGCCCGCCATGCGCAGCATCCTGCCGAGGGCGTTGAAGAACGGCCCATGTGGTCCCTGAAGGAACAAAAAGGAAGGTTGCTTGGAATGGTGGCTCTGCATCGGGGGGAGGCATCTTTGGTTAAGGGGTGAATACTCTAACGCCGGATTTTAGCGCTGGACTGGGGCATAACTATGACCACGCAAACCAGCAAGGCTTTGCGCCAGTTTACGTCCCCTGCGATTGACGCGGCAAGCTTTCCTTCGGTCGCTGCCTCGGTCTTTGACAGGTCGACGAGTGGGCTTACCGTCCCGTCCGTTTGCAGATAAGCCCAAGCATGGCCCAGAGCAGGGCTTGTGAAGCAGTAGCAGCTTGGGCTACCTCTGCGATAGGAATATTCCGCCGCAGCCAAAGCCTAGGAGCGCTCACGATGTTCACCGGTATCGTCACTGACATTGGAACCATTGCCCAGCTGGATCAGCAGGGGGATCTGCGCGCGCGGATTGCCACCAAGTATGAAACCTCAGGCATCGACCTTGGGGCCTCGATTGCTTCGGATGGGGTTTGCCTTACTGTCATCGAGCTGGGGGAGGACTGGTACGATGTGCAGATCTCTGCCGAAACCGTGTCAAAAACCAATGTCGGGGCTTGGAAGATCGGCAAGCGGGTCAACCTGGAGCGGGCCTTGAAAGTCGGGGATGAACTGGGCGGGCACATCGTGTCGGGCCATGTGGATGGGGTGGCTGAGGTGGTCGACCTGCAGGACGAAGGTGATAGCACCCGTGTGACTCTGCGCGCACCAAAAGAACTGGCGCGTTTCATTGCCCCCAAGGGATCCGTCGCTTTGAACGGCACCTCCCTGACGGTAAACGATGTGCAGGGCTGCGATTTTGGCATCAACTTCATCCCGCATACCAAAGAGGTGACCACCTGGGGGGATGTAAAGCTGGGCGATCAGGTGAACCTGGAGATCGACACCCTGGCGCGCTATGTGGCGCGGCTGCACGAGGCAGGTTGAGAACCTACGGCTCCACATGGGAAAGGGGAGCAGTTTGCACCCTCCCCATGCCAGCATCTTTTCAGCTTTCCAAAAATATTCCGGGGTGAGGCCGCGAGGCCGAGGGGCAGCGCCCCTCCCCCTGTTTTGCCTTACCAGATATCCCCAAGGGTATAGCCCTGGGGAAAGGGATCGCTGGGATCTAGCGTGTAAGAGGCCAGCCCATAAATCCAGCCTTGACCCGAGAGGCTGGGAAGGATCGCCGGGAAGTTTCCAACCCGAGTGGTGTCCAGAATTCGACCTGTGAACGTCGTGCCTAAGGGGCCTGCATTCACATAGTCTTCCCCTAATCCCAGTTGTCCACGGGCATAAAGAACCGCCATTTTGGCGCAGGTGCCGGTGCCACAGGGGGAGCGATCCAGAATGCCGCTGGCATCCTGCGGGCGGGCAGGGTCAAAGGTCCCGGTCGAGATGGTGATGGCGCCGCGCCCATGGGTGCCTGCTGCCTGCGGCCGGGCCCAGAGGTTAGAGATGGTAGGGCCGGTGATGTTCGGGTTTTCAGGGTGCTGGACCGGCAATTGCTCGGTGGTTGCATGGCGGATGGCCTCGCTGATGCGCACGACTTCTGCGCCATTTTCGGCCGTCGGATCCAGATCGATGGTCTCGCCATTGATCAGAACAAAGAACATCCCGCCCCAGGCGACATCCACCTTGACCGTGCCTAGTCCCGCGACCTCAACCGGGGCATCCAGATGCATGGCAAAGGCGGGGACGTTTTGAAACGTCACCCGCGTTACTTTGCCGTCGCAGCAGTCGGCCCTCACCTTGATCAGCCCAGCTGGAGCCTCCAGCGTCAGCTCCGTCACCGGTTCCACCATGCGCACAATGCCTGTTTCCAAGAGCACAGTGACCACGCAGATGGCATTGGATCCCGACATTGGCGGGTATTCCGTCTGTTCAAAGATGATGAAGCCCGCATCAGCCTCCGGATGGCAAGGGGGCACGATGGCATTGCCACAGAGGCCGGGATTGCCGCGCGGCTCACGCAGCATCTGCAACCGGATATCATCATGATTTTGCGCCATATCCTGCATCTTTTCAAAAACGGTATTGCCGCGCAAAAGCGGCATGCCGCCAGTGATAACACGGCCTGGTTCGCCCTCGGCATGGGCGTCTACGGCTTGCAGGATGCGGGATGCGCGCATGGCGGTGACTCTCCATTTATGTGAATATTGTATCCAATTCAATCTTTCTGCCCGAAGTAAAACGCCGCGTCTAGCCCGTGCTGTGCCGCTCGTGGGGCTGGCCTTTGACGTCCGGCTGGGCTATTTCGCCCTATATACCCGCCGGGCGATGGGCCCTTGGGGCATCTGTACCGAAAGGCTATCAGCATGAGCTTTGAAACACCGGGGCCGGTCGAGGCCCGTTTGCGCGCGGCGATCAGCCCAATTGAAGAGATCATCGCAGAGGCCCGTGCGGGCCGGATGTTCATTCTGGTCGACCATGAGGACCGCGAAAACGAAGGCGATCTGGTCATCCCGGCGCAGAGCGCCGACGCAGAGGCCATCAACTTTATGGCCACCCATGGGCGCGGTTTGATCTGCCTGACCCTACCTGCCGAGCGTATCGACGAACTTGGCCTGCCGATGATGGCGATGCACAACTCATCGCGCCACGAAACCGCCTTTACCGTCTCCATCGAGGCCCGCGAAGGCGTCACCACTGGCATTTCCGCTTCCGATCGTGCCCTGACCGTGGCGACCGCGATTGATTCTGAAAAAACCGCAGCCGATATCGCGACTCCGGGCCATGTCTTTCCACTGCGGGCACGGCGCGGCGGTGTCTTGGTGCGGGCAGGTCACACCGAAGCGGGCTGCGACGTGGCGCGCCTGGCCGGGCAATATCCCTCTTCGGTGATCTGCGAGATCATGAATGAGGACGGCACTATGGCCCGCCTGCCAGATCTGGTGGACTACGCCGAGAAGCACGGGCTCAAGATCGGTACGATCTCGGATCTGATCACCTATCGCGCCAGAAACGATAACCTGGTGGTTGAGACCAGCCGCAGCACGGTTACATCGGAGTTCGGTGGGGAATGGGATATGCGGA
>CAJXIL010000020.1 GCA_913054455.1 uncultured Roseobacter sp. | reverse complement strand
CCAAGCCTGTGGCGAGGTGCAATCGCTAGGAGCCTTCTGGCGTGATTTTTCCTCGCGTCGATTTGAGGCTGCTGCGTTGCTTTTTGCTCTCCAGCCGTCGTTTGACCGAACCGCGCGTCGGTTTGGTCGCTATACGACGTTTTGGGGCCACCAAGGCCTTGCGAATGAGCTCGGCCAGGCGTTCGCGGACTAGCTCGCGGTTGCGCAGCTGCGAGCGGGTTTCGTCGCATTGCATCAGAATCGCGCCCTCTTTGGTCCAGCGCCGCCCGGCCAACCGTTTGAGACGGGATTTCACAGCGGGGGTGAGCGTCGGGGAGCGGGCGGCCTCAAACCGCAGCTCGACCGCGGTGGCCACCTTGTTGACGTTCTGCCCGCCTGGGCCCGAGGCGCGCATGAAGCTTTCGGAGAGTTCCCAGTCCTGGAGTGCGATATCGTTGGTGATATGGAGCATGGGCCGCATGTAGCGCGGCTAGCGCAAATGGAAAAGGCCGCAGTCCGCTGGACCACGGCCTTTTGCCGGAACTGTTGTATTGGTGTGGGTGTTAGGCGGGCTTGGCCGTCAGGTGGCTGACAATCATGCGGAAGGGCAGCAGCGCCAGCAGCGCCAACGAGAGCTTCACCATCCAGTCGGCCACGGCCAACGAGACCCAGAGCGGTGCCATGGGGCCTGCACCGAGGAGCGGTAGCATTTCGGTGGCCCAGGAGATGTCATTGCCAGGTTCGACCCAGGTCAGCGCGCCGGAAAAGGCCACGGTAAAGAAGATCGCCGTGTCCACCGACGAGCCCACCAGGGTGGAGGCCAGCGGCGCACGCCACCATTTTCCGCTCCGCAGGGCGGCAAAGATCGACACGTCGAGCAGCTGAGCGGTAAGGAAGGCGAGGCCAGAGCCAATTGCGATGCGCAGGGTCACCAGCGGGCCAAATTCACCCATAATCTGAGTGCCGATGAGCGAGCAGATGACGCCCACCACAAAGCCGACAAAAACCACGCGGCGGGCAGGTCCGGCGCCGTAAACGCGGTTCATCACATCGGTGATGAGGAAGGCGATAGGATAGGTAAAGGCGCCCCAGGTCAGCCATTGGCCAAAGAGGAATTGCACCAGGATATTGGAGGCCACCACAACGGCAGCCATGGCAAGAATGCCAGGTAGATAAGAACGATTCATTTTTCAGTTCCGTTTTTTATACAAGGTCGCGGCGACTTGTTCCGCATCTTGTGCGGAAGACGCGCTCACCTAGCTGTGTTGGAGACACTTGGCAAGTGTTTTGAAGCATCGAAGAACCTAACGGAGCTGCGAAAGGGGGGAGCACCTGCCCGGATCGCCACATTCAAAGAATCTGCCGCTCCCGTTGAGCCCGGCTCCGCGCTGCGGTTGCAGACGAGAAAGTCTTGCTTATCATTGCAAGGCGGGCTCAACTGGAGAGGGTTGCGGTTGCAAAGGTTGCTTGTGCAAGTTGGCGCTCTTGGAGAAGGTGAAGTGAAGGAAAATTATGATTTTGAAGAATGTGGGCCAGGTCTTCCTGTGGTGTTTACTTGGATCATTTGTGGTTGAGTGTCTGGAACAGTTTTTGGTTGACCCTATCTCGTTGGAACACGGAAAAAGACTACTAAACAAGGTGAGAACTGACCGGGAAACCGAAGAGTTTTATTATGGACTTTATGGATTCTCAAGCGTGGCAAACGTTTGCAGGGATGTTGTTCTTTCTTGGTTGGCAATTGGGTTGATTGGCAATAGATCACTGCTCTGGTCTGCGGTAATGGCCTTTCCGATCGCTTTTGTAGGAGTTTCGATTCCGAAGCTCATGTTTGACAATTCCGGCGAAGGGTATGCCTTTGCAGGCTTCTTTCTCGCCTCTTTTGCTTTGACGTTCCTTTGCGCATTGGCGTTTCGAGTATTCAGCGACAAAACGATTGTGCAGGAGATCGCTCGGAGATTCAAAATCTTTCAGGCCACTCTCAGGGGATACTAAGGTGGGCTTTCCGACTGAGCTTCCAGTGTGGCTGTAAGAGAAGTATCCTGAGGTCCTGACTAGTCTGGCAGGGTGTATTCCACCAGTTCGGTACGTTGCAGGGCTTTGAAGTTATCATCAGATACCATGGTGGCGCGCAGGGTTCCTGTGGCGTCCCGCCAGACGGATAGCCCTTCAAGGTTGTCATGCACTCCGACGCTGCTTTCAATCAGAGTGACCTCATTCACCGCGCCTTGACCGGTGATATCCCAGCGGCGTAACCGACTGCGAAAGCCGATGAAGACAAAATTTCGCTCCAGCAGGTAAAAGCGGCCGTCAGGGCCAAAATCTGCCCCCACCGGTAGAAAGCCGCCGCGCCGGGGCAGGGTGAAAGGCTGGCTCCAGCGCGCGCCATTCCAGCGCCAGACCGGGATCTCCCCGTCGGCGTTTAGCGCGTTTTCCGGTAGGGTATAGAGCCGCCCCTGGGGGTCAATCGCCAGGGCCTCAAGGGATTTGTTCAGCGGCATCCCACGAAAGGCATCGGGGCGGGGCAGGACACGGGCCCGGCTGGCCTCGGTGGGGTGGTGGACCACCCGGGCCAGGCCTTCAAAAGAGATGAAAAGCGAGCCGTCCGGCGCCAGGGCCAGGCCTTCGCTGTCCATGATCCGCCCCAAAAGCTGCTGCCCCTTGGAGGATCGCAGATGCTTGGCGCTGCGCAGGGAGATTTCTGAAATCTCACCGCCCCGCCGCTGGATATCTGCCCGGGCTACATGGGCGCGGTCGCTAAGGACAACCATTTGCGATCCATCCGCCGAGAGCTCAAGGCCGGAGAAACCGCCAAACCAATCGGGGGTGGCTCGCCAGGAATAGCTGCCCGCAAACTGGGCGGTGTTTTGCAACCGATCCAGCTGGGCTGCGGCAAAGGCTGCCGCCGCTGTAATGAGGCCGGAGGCCAGTACAAGGCTTCCGACCAGTTTCCTAAGCTTCATGGTGGTCAGACTCAGTTAGATTGCAAAACGGCGGCGCATTGTTTGGGCAGGTCCGTCAGTGTGTATTCGCGACGGGGCTTGGGGGCCGGAGCATTGGGATCTGCTGGTTTCGGCGGGGGCGGGTTCAAGATATCATCCACCCATTTTTGGGCTGCGTCACAGCCATCGCCGCGTGGGGGGCGATCTTGGTTCACGCAGCCGCGTGCGCCCTTGGGACAGGCAAGGCGCACATGGAAATGATAGTGATGTCCCCACCAGGGGCGGATCTTGCGCAACCAGCGGCGGTCGCCCTTTGCGTCCTTGCACATCTGCACCTTGGCACCAGGAAAGACAAAAATCCGCGCCACACGTTTGTCCTGCGCCGCTGCCTTGATGATCTCGTGATGGGCGCGGGTCCAGTCGGAGTTCACAAAGGCGCCGTTGTTGCGGCGCATCGAGATGGAGGAGACCTTTTCGCGCTGGGCCCGGCTATAGGTCAGCTTTTCAGCCGGCCGCATCCAGATATCAATGTCTAGGCCCACCTGGTGGCTGCGGTGCCCCGATAGCATTGGCCCGCCGCGGGGCTGGCTGATGTCACCGATATAAAGCCCATTCCATCCGGGTTGGCTGGCGGCAAATTGGCTGAGCTTTTGAATAAAGCTGATGGTTTCGGGGTGGCCCCAGTTGCGGTTGCGGCTGAGCCGCATGGCCTGCCAGGTGGCCCCGGTTTCCGGCAGTTGCACAGCGCCCGCGACACAGCCCTTGGCGTAGGAGCCATAGGCGGCAGGTGCCTGCTGTGATCCGCTATCCTTGGCACCAAACAGCTGCTTTGCCGGGGTGGCGGCGCTGGCACCAGTGATGCCAGCAATGACTAAACAAAAACTCGCTACAAGTAGTCTCACACCTGATCTCCTTCTGCCTTGACCCGGTACAACACGATCAATCCGAGGATAAACAGAAAGATCACCGGGCTAATGCCCAATCGTGCGCTACCGGTCACGGTTGTGGCAAGCCCAATCAGCGCAGGTGCTAGAAAGGCGGTGGCGCGCCCGGACAAACCATAGAGCCCAAAGCTCTCGGTTGCCTTTGCAGGGTTGGTATGACGCACCATCAGGCTGCGGCTGGCGGCCTGCAAGATTCCGCCGAAACCACCGATCAGCATGCCGCAGCCAAAGAAGATAGCGTCCGGCAGCTTGGAGCCCGTCGCCAGCTCGATGCCAAACAACGCCTCACGCGACATGTTTACCACGGTTAGGCAGACCAGCGTCAGCATCAGAATCGCGGCGACGATCACGGGTTTGGGGCCAAACCGCTTGTCGGCCATACCGCCGACCCAGCTAAAGGCTGCGGCGGCAATTGCAGATATGACGCCAAAGATGCCGATAGTGGTGATTTCCCAGTCCAGCACCAGGCTGGCATAGACGCCGCCAAAGCCATAAAGCCCGTTCAGCGCATCCCGGTAGAGCATCGATGACCCCAGATAGCGCGCCAGACTGCCGCGATAGCGCAGCGCCTTGACGGAAGCGATTACCAAAGAGATGGCCTGTCCCAGGGTGCCCCGCTTGCCGGTGCGGGCGTCATCTTTGACCCAGAGAAAATAGGGCACCATGAAGACGATGAACCACAGGGCGGTAAACGGCCCGACTGCGCGGGTGCCTTCGCGGCTCTCAGCATCCAGCCCCAGTGCAGGATCCAATCCGATCAGGGTTTTTCCGCTGCCCTGTTCGACAAAGAGCAACAACATGACGAACAGCGCCAACACGCCACCCAGATAGCCAAAGGCAAAACCAGAGCCGGAGATCGCGCCGACATCATCTTTGTCGCCGAGACCCGGCAATTGCGAATTGGCAAAGATCAGGGCGAATTCTGCCCCGATGAAGCCAAAGCCAAAGGTCACCAGCATCCACCATAGGTTGCTCCCGGCGGGGTCCGAATACCAAATCCCCCAGGCGCCAAGCACATACATCAGCGAAAAGCCAATGAGCCAGGGCCGTTTGCGTCCCGAAATATCGGCCAGGGCCCCGATGAAAGGCGCGCCAAAGCCGATCATCAACCCAGTGACGGTCATGCCAATCGACCATAAAGTTTGGGCTTTGGCCTTGGCGGCCTCGGGCTCCAGCCCCTCTCCCAAGTAAAAATTTGCGGCCACGGCGGCAAAAAAGGGGCCGAAGACAAAGGTGACTAGCAGAGTGTGGTAGGGCTGGCTGGCCCAGTCAAAGAACCACCAGCCCCAAATGCGCTTGCGCGGTGAAATATCGCTCATGTGTTCCTGCCTGTCCCCACGTGTTTGTTATTGGCGATAAGATAGGTACACAGGTCACTAGGCAAGGAGATCTTGCATTGGTGGCCAGGGGCGTTGCGCGTCCGCCGCGCGCCAGGCATCAATCCAGTCAGGCATTTCAAACTTGGGTAGGTCTGGGTGGCCCATCGCCTCCAGCACGCGGGAAGGTGCCACAATACCGTTTTTGTCGGTGAGTGCAGTGCGCAGCATCACGTGGCTGGCGCATTCCCCGTCCTTTTTCCACATGCTCTGTTCCAGGTAGATGAATTTGTCATCCCAGGCCACGGCTCGGCTGCGCATTTCAAACCGTTCAAAGCCACGAATTCGGCGGCGAAACCGCACAGAGGAGCCGGCAACCGTCATGCCCCAGCGGTTCTGGCGTAGGGTACCAATCAAGCCAACCCGCTGCGCCAGCATGGTCCGTCCCAAATCATAGAGCGTCATGGCGCGGCCATTGTTCAGTTCCAGCCAAAAATCCAGATCCCAGGGCCAGCAGATATGGCTGGAGACATGGGTCTCGGTCAGGTTCAGTGGCGGCATACGGCGCGCCTTCAGCAGGTCTTTGATCAGGCGGACAATGGGAAACATTGGCATTACTCTCTTTGCGCATTGTGCCCCTCTTGCCACCGATTAACCAATGGTCAACCGCAACCTCGGGGAAGCCTTGCACATAGGCACAGGGCTGCTTACCTGTAGGGCTGCTATTCCAAAGAGGTAAAGAATGCTCTCTCTGTTCCAAATTCTGCTGTTGATCCTGGACATCGTCTGGTTCTTTATCATTGCTCATGTGATCATGAGCTGGCTGATCAATTTCCAGGTGCTGAACCTGCAACAGCAACTGGTGAGCCAGATCTGGTACATGCTGCAGCGTATTCTCGAGCCCCTTTACGCGCCGGTGCGCCGTATTCTGCCAAATATGAGCGGCATTGATCTGGCGCCGCTTGTGGTGCTGATCTCTGTCTATGCCCTGCGCATAATCATCCAGAACAACATGGTCTATTTCTACTAAACTCACCTGACGGCCTGTGATGGGCTGTTTCCGGTGGATGGGCTGAGTAAAATCAGGGGGCGAAGCGTAAAGCTTTGCCCCTTGCTCTTGCCGCCCGAATCGACCTGTGGGATTGTGGCCACCAAATCAGAGCAGCCGCACCCAACGAGGTCCCACTCCATGACAGCCGCGTCCGCGATCACCGAGACGGAGAGCAGTGCCACTCCGCTGCTGCGTGAGATATTTGGCTTTGATGCCTTTCGCCCCGGCCAGGAAGAGATCGTTGAGGCGGTCACGCGCGGCGAAAACGTGCTGGCGATCATGCCAACGGGCGGTGGTAAATCGCTGTGCTTCCAGCTGCCAGCCCTGCAACGGGCCGGGATCACCGTGGTGATCTCACCGTTGATTGCCCTGATGCGCGATCAGGTGCGGGCGCTGCAGGCAGTTGGCGTTACGGCAGGTGCGCTCACCTCGGGCAATACCGAGGAAGAGACCGAAGCTGTCTGGCAATCCATTGAATCCGGCGCGCTAAAGCTCTTGTACATGGCACCGGAACGGCTCGCTTCGGGGTCGACCCTCAACATGTTGCACCGGATCAATGTCAGCCTGATCGCCGTGGATGAGGCCCATTGTGTCAGCCAATGGGGCCATGACTTCCGCCCCGATTATCTGCGCATCGGGGAATTGCGTCAGGCGCTGGATGTGCCGCTGGCGGCCTTTACCGCCACCGCCGATTCTGAGACGCGCGAAGAGATCATTCGCAAGCTGTTTGACGGTCAAGCTCCGCGCGCCTTTCTGCGCGGTTTTGACCGGCCCAATATCCATCTGGCCTTTGCCGCCAAGGATGGGCCGCGCCGTCAGATCCTCGAGTTTGCGGCGGCCCGCAAGGGGCAGTCCGGCATCGTCTATTGCGGTACCCGCGCCAAGACCGAAGACCTGGCCCGTGCCTTGCGTGACGCTGGGCACGCCGCCTGCCATTATCACGGTGGCATGGAGGCCGGGGAGCGGCGCGACGTGGAAACGCGTTTTGCCCGCGAGGATGGCTTGATTGTGGTGGCCACCGTGGCCTTTGGTATGGGGATAGATAAGCCCGATATTCGCTGGGTGGCCCATGCGGATCTGCCAAAATCCATCGAATCCTATTATCAGGAGATTGGTCGGGCAGGCCGCGATGGTGCTCCGGCTGAAACGCTGACGCTGTTTGGATCTGATGACATCCGGTTGCGGCGCAGTCAGATCGATGAAGGTCTGGCCCCACCCGAGCGCCGCGCTGCCGACCATGGGCGGCTTAATGCCTTGTTGGGCCTGGCCGAGGCACTGACCTGCCGACGCCAAACCCTCTTGGGCTATTTTGAGGAAGAGTCGGAACCCTGTGGCAATTGCGACCTGTGTGACACTCCGGTAGAAGTCTTTGACGGCACCACGGCGGTGCGCAAGGCGCTGTCGGCGATCCTGCGCACCAATGAAACCTATGGCGCTGGGCATCTGATCGACATTCTTTTTGGCAATGAAACCGACCGGGTGCGCGAAAAGGGGCATGACGATTTGTCGGTCTTTGGCTGTGGTAAGGAATACAGCAAACGCCAGTGGCAGGCGGTGTTTCGTCAGATGATGGGCCATGATCTGGTGCGCCCTGATCCCGAACGCCACGGCGCGCTGCGGATGACCGAGGCAGCGCTGCCGGTGCTGAAAGGGGGGGCGCAGATCTCCCTGCGCAAGGATACCATAAAATCTGCCGAACGCCGTCCGGCGGTTAAGATGTTGGTGTCCGAAGAAGACGCACCGCTCCTGTCGGCCCTGAAAGCCAAACGCCGGGCCCTGGCCGAAGCGCAGAAAGTGCCGGCCTATGTGGTCTTTAGCGACAAGACCTTGATAGAAATGGCGGAAACTCGCCCGGAAACCTTGGATCAGATGGCACGGATTGGCGGTGTCGGCGCCAAAAAACTGGATCGTTATGGCGATGATTTTCTTGAGGTGATCACCGGCGCGGTGGAACAGTTGCACCCCCAACGGCGCAAACTGGCAGGGCGGCCTGGGGCGGGATCGACCTATGATGCCTTGATGGAGGCCCAGACCGGGCTGATCCGGGGGAATTGCGGCACTCTGAAACCTCTCAGTTGTCCAGCAGCTATGCTGGCAAAGCTGGCGCAGATGCGGGTCGAGGACACTCGCGGCATCACAATGCTGTTGGGCGAGCGCCGGGCTGAGAGATTTTTGCCCGCCTTTCTGGACGTTTTACGCCAGACTGATTAAGTCTGAAAAAAGGAAACAAATCGGAAACAAAGGAGCGCGCGATGCTGGTAGTGGTATCCCCGGCCAAGAAGCTGGATTGGTCGGAGCAAGATCAGGAGATGACCTTCCCTGACTTTCAGAGCGATGCCATCGCTTTGAACGCTGTGGCGCGTGACCTTACGGTGGCCGAGCTGATGAAGTTGATGCATATCAGCGAAGACCTGGCCAAGCTGAATTACGACCGCTTTCGCGATTTCCAGGCAGATCCGAAGACCGAGGATCTGCGCCCCGCCGCGCTGGCCTTTGCCGGGGATACCTATCAAGGGCTGGAAGCTGCCTCGCTGGATCCCGAAGAAATGGCCTGGGCGCAGGATCATTTTCGTATTCTGTCCGGCCTCTATGGTCTGCTGCGCCCGCTGGACGCAATGCAGCCTTACCGGCTGGAAATGGGCTCGCGGCTGAAAAACCCACGCGGCAAGAACCTCTATGAATACTGGGGCAGCCAGATTGCCAAGGCGCTGAATGTCCAGGCCGAAGCGGTTGGGGCCAAGGTCCTAGTGAACTGCGCCAGCCAGGAGTATTTTGGTGCAGTGGATCTGAAAGCACTGAAGCCGCAGGTGGTGACGCCGGTCTTTTTGGAAGACAAAAACGGCACACCTAAGGTGGTGAGCTTTTATGCCAAACGGGCCCGCGGGGCGATGGCACGCTATGTGATCCAAAACCGGATTTCCGATGTTGCGAGTTTGCACGAGTTCGACAGCGGCGGCTATTCTTACCAGCCAAAGATGTCGGAGCCTTTGAAGCCAGCGTTCTTACGTCGGGCTTCTGCCTGAACAGGGGCGCTTAGGCGGCTGAGGTTGTCTCAACCTCTTGGTAATCTTCTGAGGCATGCTGCAGGATGCGCTCCAAGATAACGGCCTTGCGCAGCGGCTTGGTCAAGTAGTGATCAAGGCCGGCGGCTAGAATACCATCGGAATCACCGGTCATGGCATGAGCAGTTAGGGCGACGATGGGCACGTGACGCCCAGTGAGGGCCTCGAGCTGGCGGATTTCGCCTGTCGCCTCTTTGCCGTCCATCTCTGGCATTGAGATGTCCATAAAGACCAGATCGGGTTCGAAGGATTGATATAGGGCCACCGCTTCGACACCGTTGTTGGCAAACTGAAGCTCGATATTGAGATCTTTCACCATCTTGCGAAAGACCAGCTGGTTGGTTCTGTTGTCTTCGGCTGCCAGGATGCGCATCTGGCGCACCCCGTTAGCCGCAGCGGCGGGCGGTTGCGGGCTGCTCGCATTGTCGGCGGCGTAGGCCTCTTCCAGGGTCTGATTGGCACCCCCTGATTGCGTTTCGGTCTGACCTGTCTTGATTTGGGCGGTCTCAGGCGGGGTCTGTTCAATCTGGAGAGGCTGGTTCTCTGCAGTAGGTGACGCTTCCGGCTTGTTCAGTATCCCATTCCCCAGGCTTTCCAGTTTGGAAAATAGCTCATCGCGTGGGGTGGGACGGGGCAGCAGTTCCACGTTGAGATTCTTGATGTCTTCCTCAGGGTATTCATGCGGATTGGAGCAGAGCATGACCATGGGAATGTCAGCCCATTTGCTTTGTTGCAATTGACGTGCCAGCTCTAGCCCGCCCCCCCCGGAAATAGCATGGTCGGCCAAAATCAAATCGACACCGATGTTGATTTTTGCCAAGGCCTCAGAGACGCTATCTGCGGTGGTCGTCTCTACCCCCAGCAGCATCAGCTGGCGCTGTAGGATTTCACTGTTGAGGGTGGATTCGTCCACCAGTAGAATGTTGCGCAGGCTTTTAGGAAGCTTAGGCGTGGCTGCATGGCTCCCTTCGACGATGGGCAATGGAATGCGGAAGCCAAAGCAGGATCCCTTGCCTTCGTCGCTTTCGACCCAGATTTCGCCTTTCATCAATTCGATCAGACGGCGCGAGATTGCCAGCCCCAGACCGGTGCCCTCGAACTTACGATTGCGCTCGTCTTCGACTTGGTTGAACTCGCCAAACACGTGATCGATTTTTTCTTCCGGGATACCAATTCCGGTGTCCTCGATCATGCAATGTACTGCACAGGTGCCCTCTTCGGGGCTGGAAATACCGGTAACGCGTAGCGTCACATGGCCTTCGTTGGTGAATTTTACCGCATTGCCAGCCAAGTTGGTCAAAACCTGCCGAATTCGACCTGGGTCGCCCACAAACTGGGTTGGCAGGAACAGATCGTAGTCCACCAGAATCGTGAGCCCTTTATCGCGGGCTGTAGGCTGCAACAGCATGACAATTTCATGGATGCAGCGTTCCAGATCAAAGACTTCTTCGTGCAATACCAGCTTGTCGGCTTCGATCTTGGAGTAATCGAGCACGTCATTGATGATCACAAGCAGCGCTTCGCCCGAATTCTTGATGGTATTTGCGTAGAGTTTCTGTTCATCGCTGAGCGTGGTATCGTTGAGCAATTCAGCCATGCCAACAACGCCGTTCATAGGCGTGCGAATTTCGTGGCTCATGTTGGCCAGGAAGGCGGATTTTGCACGGTTGGCCGCTTCGGCTCGCTCACGGGCGTTGCGCAGCTCTTCCTCGTAGTTCACCGATGTGGTGATATCGAGCGCTAGGCTCACCACATCGCCGCCGTGGCCGCGTTGGTCAATCAAACGCAGATAGCGATCATCCCACATCTGGATTACCACCGGCTCCGGCGACATCGACAACCAGCGTTCGCTCATCATTGCGCGCCAGCTATCGGGCTTCATTTCGCCGGTGTTGACGAGCCCTTCGTCCGTGAGGATCTGCAAGATACGCATGTAGGAAATACCTGGCGCTGCCTCTTCCAGCCCGTCAAAAATGTTGAGATAGGCAGTATTGGCGCCGATGAGCCGACTATCAGCGTCAAAAAAGGCAAAGCCATCCTGAAACGCCTGGATCGAATGCCAGAGCCGACGCTCGGCGGTTTCGATCTTTTCATTGGCCATACTCAGGTCTGATTTGACCTTGGCATTTTCGTCCCGCACGGTGGCCACTTCGGCCTGGGTGACACCAATCTGTTTGGTCAGAGCCAGGGCGTGGCGTCCAAGCTTGCGATTCGCAGCTGACAGTTCCGCCTGCTTGAGTTCAAGCAGCCGCTCTGCCGCCAGTCTTGCCCGGCGTTCTTCCGCGAGTTTGTCAGCAAGGCTCATCCCTGCGGGCTCCATCAAATATAACAAACAGTTTCCCCAAAAAAGGGGAGGAACGTCGGGTGCAAATGAAAAGGTCTTGGCATCTGTCTTACGCGTGAACTTCTTGCTATGGCGTTAAGCCCGTGCCAGCCTGTGAGTGATTTAGGAGGGCGGTATGCCAGTTTGTTTCTTCGCACGGTTCCACATTTTTGTTCGCGATTTTTACCATAGTGTTCTTCGACCGGGGTTCCAGACTGTCAGAAGGCCACTAAAACGCGGCTGCCCTATGGCGGCAACTCCCCCCCTGTCACTTGTATATATCGCTGTTTTTTCTTCCTTTTTTACAACGATGGCGCAGGCTGAACCGGTAATTCCACCGCTGCGGTATCAGGCCTTTATGGATGCGGACTATTACGGTTCGGATTTGCAGGCGTTGTTTGATACCGATCTGACCTCTTGTCAGGCGGCCTGTAGCGCGCAGAGTAACTGTGCTGGCTTCTCATATAATTCGCGCTCCAACGCCTGTTTCCCAAAACAGAGCATGCAGACGGCATCGCAGTTTATCGGGGCCATCTCAGCGTTGAAACAGATCCAGCCTGCGGCCCTCTTGGCCCAAGGCGTGGCGCGCGCCGAACGGCTAGGCACACTCCGGAAGGCAGATTGGAGGCTGGCCTATCAGACCGCTGAAGAGGTCGGTCGGCTTTTCCCCTCTGAGGGCGCGGCACTGGAAGACATGGTTGCGGCGGCGCAAATCCAGGCCCGCGGTGGCAATACCAAGGGCGCGCTGCGCTGGCTGGCGCAGGCAGTGGCGCTCAGTGATGAGGCCGGGCTTTGGGCCGAATATTCGGCCGTGTTGCTACGCGATAGCAATTCCTCGGGCAATTCCAGTGCCAAGCGTAAGATGCGCAAACAGGCGTTGGCGGCTGGCCTCAACGCCTATCTGCGCGCCTCTTCGAATGAGGTGCAGGTCAACGGGTTGGTTGCTGCGGCGCAAGCTCTCGAAAAACTGGGCCGGGGCAAGGATATGCTGCCGCTGCTGCGCTTGGCTGAAGAAGTCGCGCCGCGCCGGGATACTGCACGGCTGCTGGACCGGATGATTGAGAAATACGGCTTCCGCGTCACCGACAGCCGGGTGCACAGCGACAGCGCCACTCCGCGCCTTTGCGTTGAATTTTCAGAACCCCTGCTGCTGAGTGGCGTTGCCTATGAGGATTACCTGAAACTATCGGTGCCAGGTTTCGTGGCCAGTGCCGAGGGGCGTGAGCTTTGTATCGAGGGGCTCGAACATGGGCGCCGCTACCGGATGACCCTGCGCAGTGGCCTGCCTGCGGGCAATGGGGATGCGCTGATCAGGGATGTGGAGCTGACCCACTATATCAGTGATCGCAGTCCAGCGGTGCGTTTCCCTGGGCGCGCTTATGTGCTGGCCAAAACCGATCAGGCGGCCTTGCCGATTGAGACCGTCAACCTGACAGAGGTGACGCTGCACCTGCGCCGAGTGAGCGACCGCAACCTGCTGCGCAGCATGCAGGACGGCTATTTTGGACGCCCCCTGTCGCAATGGCAGGAGGAACATTTTGCCAGCGACATCGCCGAAGAGGTCTGGAGCGGCACGGCAATGGTGCAAAGCACGCTGAACCAAGATATGACCACACGCCTGCCTCTGACTGAGGCTATCGCAGACCAACCGGTGGGCATCTATGCACTTTCGGCCAGCTACACGGGCGCTGACCCCTATGAAAACCCCAGTGCCACCCAATGGTTTGTCCTTACGGATCTTGGCCTCAGCACCATGTCCGGCAGCGACGGGCTGCATGTACAGGTGCAGGGATTGTCTGATGCCATGCCCCGCGAAGGTGTTGAGGTCACGCTGATCTCCAACGCCAATGCGGTGTTGGGTAAGGCGGTGAGCGATGCCAGTGGTTATGCCCATTTTGCCCCCGGTTTGGCGCGTGGACGGGGCGGTGCTTCTGCCGCGATGGTCCAGGCCCAGGTCCTGAGCACGGATGGCGTTGAGGATTTTGCATTTCTGTCCCTGAAAGATGCTGCCTTTGATCTGTCCGATCGCGGTGTCGAGGGGCGGCCCTCTCCGGGGCCTGTAGATGTGTTTCTGGCCACCGATCGGGGGGCCTACCGCGCCGGTGAGGTGATCCATGTCACAGCACTGACCCGTGACAGCACGGCAAAGGCGATTGAGGACCTGCCGTTGACTGCGATCCTCTCTCGTCCAGATGGGGTGGAATACAGCCGCCATGTCTCAAGTGGCGGCGCGGTGGGGGGCCATATCTTTGCCTTGCCGGTGGGCAGCACGGCGCCGCGCGGCACCTGGCGATTAGAGATCAAGAGCGATGTGAAAGCGCCAGCCCTGGCCAGTCGTCAAATTCTGGTCGAAGATTTCATGCCAGAGAGGATTGATTTTGACCAAAGCATTGCCAACGCGGATGATTTGCGCCCCGGAGAATTTGCCCAACTTGATATCGCTGCGCGCTATCTCTTTGGCGCACCAGGGGCGGATCTGGGCATTGACGGCGATCTGCGCCTGCGCCCGGTCAGTACCCTAGCGAAATGGCCGGGCTATCACTTTGGCCGCTTTGATGCGCCGCGTGACAGCCAGCGCAATTATTTTGGTGGTGACAATACCGATGCCAGTGGCGCAGCCCGCGTAACAGTGGAATTGCCGGTGGTCGAGGCCACGGGCATGCCCTTTGAGGCCACATTGTCCACTCGGCTGACAGATGGCTCTGGTCGCCCGGTAGAGCGTACGATGGATCTGCCGGTGCGCCCCTCGGGTCCAATTCTGGGCATCAAGCCGCTGTTTGACGAGGTGGTGGCCGAGGGTTCTGAGGCTGGGTTCGAGCTGATGGCTCTGTCTCCGGATCAACTACCGATGCCTATGCGGGTGAAATGGAGCCTGAACCGGATCGAGACTCGCTATCACTGGTATCAGCTTTATGGAAACTGGAACTGGGAGCGCAGCACCCGCCGCAAAAGCATTGCCACCGGCGAGGCCGTGCTGGGGGAAACACCTTTCCTGCTGTCCACCCCCACAGACTGGGGCCGCTACGAGCTGGTGATTGAGCGTCTCGATGGGGCCTATGTTGAGGCGGCTTTGGATTTCTATGCGGGTTGGTACGCCCCCGCTGACGCCTCAGCCACGCCGGACCGGCTGGAGATGTCATTGGATTCGGATAGCTATCAACCTGGCGATACCGCCCAGTTGCGGCTGGTGCCCCAAAGCGCTGGCACAGCTTTGATTTCGGTGCTGTCTAACCGGGTGATCGAACGTCACGCGGTTGAAGTCGAGGCCGGCGAAGTGCTGGTGCCTCTTACGGTCACCCAGGAGTGGGGCAGCGGCGCCTATGTCACGGCGATGATGTTGCAGCCGCTGACGGGTAAGACCAGCCGCACCCCAACCCGGGCATTGGGGCTGGCCCATGCCACTGTAACCCAGCCGGGACAGGAACTGCAGGTCGCCATTGAGGTGCCTCAGGTGGCGCGTCCCCGCACGACTGAAACGGCACAGATCTCCGTGACAGGCGCTACGCCGGGCGAAGAGGTTTGGCTGACAGTGGCAGCGGTAGATTTGGGCATTCTGAACCTCACGGGGTTCAAAAGCCCCGACCCCAGCGGGTATTACCACGGCCAGCGTCGTCTGGGCATGGAGCTGCGCGATATTTATGGGCGGCTGATTGATCCGGGCAACGGGACTCTGGGGCGGCTGCGCTCTGGTGGTGATGCGGATCGCGGCTTGCAGATGCAATCCCCACCGCCCACCCAGGATCTGGTGGCTTTCTTCTCTGGTGCTCTGAAGGTCGATGCCAGCGGTATGGTCGCCTTCCCGATGGAACTGCCCGCCTTTAATGGCACTGTGCGGCTGATGGCTATGGCCTGGTCGCAGGCCGCGGTGGGTCAGGCTGAGGCGGATATGCTGGTGCGAGATCCCGTTGTTGTCACGGCGTCCTTGCCACGTTTCCTGGCTCCAGGTGATCAAAGCCGTGTCAGCATTGAATTGGTTCATGCCGATGGCCCTGCTGGGGAGATGACCCTCTTGGCGCAGTCTCTGGGCGCTGGCATCACTCTGGGCAATCTGCCCGGATCCATCACCCTGAGCGAACAGGGCAAGGCGGTGTTGGAGCTGCCGGTCACCGCAACAGATGTGGGCGACCCAGAGCTGGTGCTTTCGTTGATCACGCCGGATGGCAAACACCTGAGCCAGGTCTTGCGTCTGCCGGTGCGCGCCAACGACCCGGTTCTGGCCAGCACCCGGCGCTTCACTTTGAACAAGGGCAGCAGTTTTCAACTGACAAAGGATGTCTTTACTGGGCTTAGACCGAGTACCGCACGGGCAGTTTTGTCAGCTGGTCCACTGGCAAAATTTGACGTGCCAGGCCTGCTCGAAAGCCTGGATCAATACCCCTATGGCTGTACCGAACAGGTGACCTCCAAGGCGCTGCCGCTGCTCTACCTGTCTTCGGTGGCGCAGTCGCTTGGCTTGGGGCGCGGCCCGCAGGTCGATGCGCGTATCCAGTCTGCCATTCAGCGCGTGTTGACGCGGCAGGCGAGCAACGGAGCCTTTGGCCTATGGCGCGCTGAAAGCGGTGACTTCTGGCTGGATGCCTATGCCTCTGATTTTCTGTCGCGGGCGCGCAGGCAGGGGCATGACGTGCCCGAAGCCGCCTTTGTGCGGGCGATGGACAATTTGCGCAATCGTCTGAACTATGCCTCTGACTTTGATGAGGGCGGCGAGGACGTAGCTTATGCGCTGCTGGTTCTAGCCCGCGAAGGGGCCGCCTCCATGGGTGATCTGCGCTACTACGCAGATGTTAAGGCGCGTGCCTTTGCCACGCCGCTGGCTGCGGCTCAGTTGGGCGGAGCCCTGGCAGCCTATGGGGACCAACGCCGCGCCGACCGGATGTTTTCCCGCGCCGCAGAGTTGCTGCAGCGCGAAGAGCAGGAAGGCCCGGTCTGGCGGGCCGACTATGGCACCCAGCGCCGCGATGCGGCGGCGGTTCTGGCTTTGATCACCGAGGCCGGCTCAGATGTGATCAGCGCTGAGATGCTGAGCAGCCGTGTCACCGCTGATACCGGTCGGATGTCGACACAGGAATCCGCTTGGACGCTCTTGGCGGCTCATGCGCTGATCAAAAATCCCGAGGTTTCGGGGATGCTGGTCAACGGTCAGCCCTCAGAGGGGCCCTTCTTGCAGGTCGCAGGTGGCCAGAGCCTGCTAAACATGTCGATCACCAGCGCCAATGGTGCTGCCACCGATCTCACTCTGACCACCCTTGGCGTACCTAAAGTTCCGCCCGCCGCTGGCGGCTATGGCTACACCATTGAGCGCAGCTACTACAGTCTGGAGGGACAGGAACTGCCGGGCGATGCCTTTAGGGTCGGGGAGCGGTTTGTCACCGTGCTGAGAGTCACACCGCATGAAACTGTTGGGGCGCGACTGATGATCAATGATCCACTGCCCGCGGGCATTGAGATCGACAATCCCAACCTGCTGCGCTCGGGTGATCTGCGCGATTTGGCCTGGCTGAAACCAAGCGAGGCGGAACATGCAGAGTTCCGCAGTGACAGGTTCCTGGCGGCGATTGACCTCTCTGGGCGCAAAACCGCGACCTTGGCCTATATCAGCCGCGCAGTAACTCCAGGGAGTTTCCATCGCCCTGCGGCCCAGGTTGAGGACATGTATCGGCCCGCCTACCGGGCGCATACTGCTACGGGCTCGGTTGTGATCCAGTGATCCGGCGCCTTACAGCAAGGGCGCGCAGGTCTGCGTCTTTGATTGAGACAAGGCGCAGTCCCAGATGGGGGCTGTGGTACAGGGGCTTTGCCTTGGCTGTCGT
Organism: uncultured Roseobacter sp.; assembly: GCA_913054455.1. Lineage (GTDB taxonomy): Bacteria > Pseudomonadota > Alphaproteobacteria > Rhodobacterales > Rhodobacteraceae > Pseudophaeobacter. Next base: position 20,238 of record CAJXIL010000020.1, on the reverse strand, counting down.
CATGGCCATTGCCTTGGCGGGCCTTCAGCGGTTTGAGCAATGGATCAGTGAGACAGAGCTGCCGGTGACACTGGCGGAGACCTCGACCGAGGTTCTGGACAGGAATGGAGCCCTTTTGCGGGTCTATCCCGTGGGGGATGGCATCTGGCGTATGGCGCCACAGCTGGAGCAGGTGGATCCGGGTTTTATCGCCATGCTCATCGCCTATGAGGATAAGCGTTTCAATTCCCATATGGGCGTTGACCCCTTGGCCATGTTGCGGGCTGCGGGTCAGGCGCTGTGGCACGGGCGGACAATCTCGGGGGGCTCAACCCTCACCATGCAGTTGGCGCGTCTGCTGGAAGATGGCACTACGGGGGCCTGGGCTGGCAAGCTGCGCCAGATCCGTCTGGCATTGGCGCTGGAGCGCAGGCTTTCCAAGCAGCAGATCCTGGCGCTCTACTTCACCCATGCGCCCTATGGCGGCAATCTCGAAGGCATCCGGGCGGCGAGCTATGCCTGGTTTGGCAAGGCGCCCAAGCGGTTGACACCCTCACAGGCGGCGCTGCTGATTGCCCTGCCACAATCGCCTGAGCGCCGTCGCCCAGATCGCGCTGCTGCGGTAGCGGGTGCAGCCCGGGACCGGGTGCTAGCGCGGTTGGCGAAGGCTGGGTTGTTGAACGCCACAGAGGTAGATGTGGCGGGGCAGGCACCCCTGCCGCGCCGGATGCAGGGCTTCCCCCGTCTGGCGCCGCATTTGTCAGATCGGCTCTTGGCGGCACGCCCTGGTGTATCGCGTCTAACAGTAACACTAGATGTGCAGGTGCAGGCCAAGATGGAGACCCTCGTGGCAGAGGCTGCCCGCAGGGCCGGGCCGCGGGTTTCAAGCGCGCTTTTGGCGGTGGATTATCACAGCGGCGAGATCCTGGCCTCGGTGGGCTCGCCCTCCTATGAGGATAGCGCCCGCCAGGGGTTTGTCGATATGACCCAGGCGGCGCGTTCACCAGGATCCACGCTGAAACCTCTGGTCTATGGGCTGGGTTTTGATGCGGGTCTGATCCACCCTGAAAGCCTGATCCATGACGGTCCTGTTGATTTCGACGGCTACGCGCCGCAGAACTTTGACGGGCAGTTTCGCGGTGATCTGCGCGTGCGAGAGGCTTTGCAACTGTCGCTGAATATCCCGGTGGTTCGGCTGACCCGCGAGATCGGACCGGCGCAGCTCTTGGCGGTGATGCGACGTGGCGGTGCCAAGCCGCAGCTGCCAAGTGGCAAGCCCGGGCTGGCGATCAGCCTGGGCGGTATCGGCACCTCACTGCAGGATTTGGTGCAGCTCTATGCCGGCATAGCTGCTGGTGGGCAGGGGATGCACCTGCGGGCGGATCAGGCCAACGGCACTCAGGAGCTGTCCCGTATGATGTCAGAGGTCGCTGCTTGGCAATTGGGGGATATCCTGCGCGGTCTGGCGCCCCCCTCCGGCGCGCGGGCCGGGGTGCTGGCCTACAAAACCGGGACATCCTATGGCCACCGCGATGCCTGGGCGATTGGCTGGGATGGGCAACATGTGATTGGTGTTTGGATGGGGCGCGCCGATGGCACCCCGGTTCCCGGTGCCTTTGGCGGTGAACTGGCCGCGCCGGTATTGTTTGAGGCCTTTGGGCGTCTCAAACCCGAAATCTCTGCGCCACCTCCACCACCAGCTGCCACCCTGATCCTTGGGGCTGCCGAGCTGCCGCTGCCGCTGCGCCGTTTCCGTCCGCGTGATGCTGTTTTTGCCCAGAGCGCGTTAGCACCGCAGGTCCTGTTCCCACCAAATGGCGCGGGGTTGGCACTGGAAGGGGCACCATTGGTGGTCAAACTGCGCGGCGGCACTGCGCCTTTTGCCCTACTGGCGGATGGTCGGGTGCTGGCCAAAGGCCAGCGGCGGCATGAATTTGAGGTCCCCAATCCGGGACCGGGCTTTGCCAGGCTCGTGGTTGTGGACAGTGCCGGACAGAGCGCCAGCGTGAATGTTGAGATTGACCGGCCCTATCCCTAGTCCCCTCATCACAATGGCCGCTCACGCCGTCCTTCTCGTAGCCAGCCGGCGATGACAAAACCCGCCGCCAGCATGAGGCCCAGCCAGGCTGGCAGCAGCGCGGTTTGTGAGACGGAGCGTGTCTCATAGGCGGCGCGGGGTGTCAGCCCGATCCAGCCACGCCCAGATGCGGGGCGGCCTGGGCTGACCTCGCGCAGGCGGGGCACACCCCCTTCCAGTGCCAGGGCACCACCGCGCAGGGGGGTTAGCACCGGCGTCATAAGATCTGCGGTGGCAATGGTCTGCTGAAACTCTCGTGGGGCGGCAGGGCCAAGGCCAACAACCGCATCGGTGGCGCCTTCAGACAGGCGGTAAAGACCGGGCTCGGCGCCAGTATAGCTGGCCCCCCACAGACCCGGTGCCCGTTCTTCCATCGAAAGGCGGGTTTCGTTCCCATCCGGGCCGGTCACGCTCAGCTCGCCTGCTGAGCCGCTCATCCGGCGGCGAAAGACCTGCATGGTTTGTCCGGTGACCTCAGCCCAGAGCATCTCTTCCTCCAGCTCAGGTTCTTTCATCATCCAATGGGCCAGTCGCCGCAGCAGCTCCAGCTGTGGTCCGCCGCCCTGATACCCGCGGCTCCAAAGCCAGGCATGATCCGAGGCGAGCAGTGCGACGCGCCCCGCTGCCACCCGGTCCAGCACCAGCAATGGCCGGGCCTCAACGCCCTCCATCAGGACATGCCCCTGTGGCGCGGACACTTCAATCTGGCGCAGCCAGCTGCCCCAATGCGGGATGCCCTCGGCCCCCGGAGGTTCCAGCCCTGCGGTAACTGGGTGACGATGGCCTAGATCGGTGATCTCAGGGCGATAGGCCTGTTCCAACACCCGCGCGGTGGGCGCTGCGGGCAGCACCCGTGACAGCGGCGAACGATAGATGGAATCAGCGCTGGCAAAATCTGGCCCCGCCGCGACCAGAACAGCGCCGCCCTGCTCCACGTAATTTGCGACATTGTCGAGATAGATCGCCGGGAGAATGCCGCGCCGTTTGTAGCGGTCAAAAATGATCAGATCAAAATCTTCGATCTTCTCCAGAAACAGCTCGCGGGTGGGAAAGGCAATGAGTGAGAGTTCATCTACCGGCACCCCATCCTGTTTTTCCGGTGGGCGTAAAATGGTGAAATGCACCAGATCAACCGAGCTGTCGGATTTCAGAAGATTGCGCCAGGTACGCCCGCCTGCATGGGGCTCGCCCGAGACCAACAACACGCGCAGACGATCCCGCACGCCATTGATCTGTACCAGGGCGGCATTGTTGCGATCTGTGAGCTCCCCGTCCACTTGGGGGGTGGCAAAGCGTATCACATTGCGCCCGCCGTGGGGCAGGGTGAGCGGCAGGTCAAAATCCACGCCAAGCGGCAGGTTGAAGCGCTGCGGCGGACCGCCATCGATGGAGATCTCCAGCGGTGCCTGGCGTTGACCTGCAGGGGCGGCGCCTTGGTCTTCAATGCGGAGGGTCAGGGTGACGGGTTCGCCGATGATGGCAAAGGCAGGGGCATTGCGCAGGATCAGGCGCCGATCCCAATCCCCCTGTCTGCCGGTCATCAACAGGTGCATGGGTGCTGGCAGATCAATCGGATGGTCGGCATCATGTATCTGGCCATCAGACAGGGCAATGATGCCGGCAACGCGCCCCTGTGGTTCATCCGCCAGCGCCTGGGACAGGGCCTGCATCAAGGTGGTGCCACTGTCTCCGGTGCCATCTTCAAGAGCGATCCAGCGGGTCTCGGTATTGGGGCGGACCAGGAGCTGGCGCTCCAGAGCATCGCGGGCCTTGGCCATCTGGTCCTGCCGATCCGAGAGCCTCTGACTGGCGGTGTTATCCACCGCCACCAGTACAATGTCGCTGAGCGGCGCACGGTCTTCGCTTTGACGCAGAGGGCCAGTCAGGGCGCCCAGCAGGCAGAGCGCGGCCAGACCGCGCAGGCCCCAGCCAGGCAACCGCCGCCACAGTGCCAGCACCAGGCTGGCCAGAACCAACGTGGTCAACCCCCAGATAATGGGCCAAGGCAGCAGCGGATCAAAGAGTATCGTCTGTGTCATCAAATCCGTCCCTATTGTCCCAGCCGTTCCAGCAGGGCCGGCACATGGACCTGATCAGATTTGTAATTGCCGGTGAGCACATGCATCACCAGATTGACGCCAAAGCGGTAGGCAAGTTCGCGCTGGCGCTCCCCGGCAAAGCCACGCCCCACGGGCAACATCGGTCTGCCATCCCTATCCACGGCCCAGGCTGCGGCCCAATCATTGCCGCCGATCACCACAGGTGTCACCCCATCGTTCAGATCGCGAAAAGGGATGCCCTCCACCTGTTCGGCATCTGCTGGCGCGGCTTCGACCCAGAGCGCGCCGCGCGGGTGACGGCCTGGAAAATCTTGCAACAGGTAAAAAGAGCGGGTGAGCACGTGGTCGCCGGGCAGGGGTTCCAACGGCGGGATATCCAGCGGCAGCGCCAGTTGCTGTAATCGCCGGGCAGCCGGGCTGGCCGTTCCACTGGCCGCGTGCCCCGCATCGCGGGTGTCAAAGAGGATCATGCCGCCAGAGCCGAGGTATCCATTCAATCGCGTATAGGCCTTGGCTGAGGGCAGCGGCTGGCTGGCTGTGACCGGCCAGTACAGCAGTGGGTAAAGCGCCAGATCATCACGCTCCAGATCGATACTCACAGGTGTGGAGGGCTCAACAGAGGTGCGAAAGAACAGGGTATCCGACAGTCCGCGCAGACCGGCGAGGGCTATTCGATCTGTTTGGGCATCCCCCGTCAGCACATGGGCCAGAGTTAACTCCCCGGCGCGCAGGACATGTTCGACGGGCGCGCTTTCCGGGGATATCTCTTCTTGTGCTGTCGCGGGTGATGGACCTGCCAACACCAATCCAGTAGTTCCTAGGATAAGGGTAATCATCGCCAGGCTCTTGGGCCGGGTTAGTATGCCACTAATGAGCAGCGTTGCGACCACATCAAGGCTGAGCAAAATCAGGGTCAGCCCCAACAGTACTCCAGCCAGGGCCTGCTCTTGGGATTTGTTATACCCGACCTGAGTGACATCCGCTCCCCAGCTGCTGGTGGTCAGCAGATCGCCCTGGGCAAGCGTATTTCGCGCAAGACTACGGCCACCGCTTTGGTACAGGCCGGGGCGCAGTGCAGGTCCGGTTGGGGCTTCGATCAGGTCAGGACCTGACACGCCTGGAAGGGTCGCGGCATCGGCGCTGCGGCCAAACGCGTCCAGTACGGTGATGGGGCGCCACGTGGTTCCCTCCAGGCTTTGTGCCTCTGGCGGTTTGGCAGCCGATGACACCGCGAGTCGCTCCAACATGCGCACAAAGAGGCCAGAAATCGGCAGGCTGCTCCACTCAGCGTTGGCGGTGACATGAAACAACACTACCTGCCCCTGTCCCAGTTCCTTGCGAGTGACCAAAGGCGTGCCATCTTCAAGGGCGGAAATCACGCGAGAGGCGAGGCTGGGGTCGGGCTGGGCCACCACCTGCGAGGCAACTGAGACCTCGGCTGGGATGGTGAGGCCAAAGAAGGGGGAGCCCTCGGCAAAGGGGGCCAGTGTTTTTGGCTCGCCCCAGCTCATGGCGCCGCCAATGCTGCGACCGCCGATGCGCAGGCGCACGGGCAGCAACACCTCTTCGCTGTCGCGGGCAGTATCGCTGGAGGCCAGACGTGGCCCGGCAAATCGGAGGAGCAATCCACCTGCCTCGACCCATGCGGTCAGTTCTGTTTGAACATCCGGGGCAATGCGGGCCACATCTGCCAGAACGATCACATCCGGGTTTGCGGGCAGAATGTCCCCCAGCGTGCCCTCGATCAGGTCAGCCGTGGGTTTCAGCGCCTGGCGCAGGTAGTGCAGCGGCGACAACAGGGCCAGACCCTCATCCGGCGCGCCGGATGACACCAGGGCCACCTCGCGGCGTCGCAGGCTGTCATCGCTCAGGGCCACTGTCCCGGCAGAGCGCTGGTCTGGCAGCTCAAACCGTTCAATTCTGGCGCGTAATTCTGATGGCAAAGAGAGCTGCAGGCTGGCGTGGTCGGCGCCGGCGGCAAACTCTGCGGTGCCCTGCGCCAAGGTACGCTGGGTGCCGCCCGGATCGCGGCCGCGCGCCAAGACCTGGACCACGCGTTCTGCTAAAGCTGTGCCTGTCGGTTGGCTACGCTTCAGTGAGATTTCGAGCACACCATCTTTTGCAACCGGGGGGAAAAGTCCCAGTACAGGCAGACCAGAGGAGACCACCGTAACTGGGCCATGACGCTTCAAAGCCTCAGTTATGTCATGTTGCCCTTCATAGGATAGGCCGTCGCTGAACCAGAGGCTGTCAAAGGTCTCGGCACTGGCGGACAAATGACCCACAGCGGTGCTGATTTGATCGGCAGAGGGCTGCCAGGGCTGCGGCAGCAGACCTGGTAATTGCTGTTGCCAGGTACTGGCGGCCTGGAATTGTAGCGTCCTGGGAGCGGTGAGTTGTAGCAGGGCAACCGGGCGGTTGGCGCGACCGGCTTCTTCCAGGTGGGCAGTGATTTGCTTGGTGGTTTCCTGCCATCCTGTGGCCCCCGCCCAGGTGCCATCCAGCACCAGCACCAGCGGCCCGGATCCTGCATCATTGCGGGCCGGGTTCAGTACTGGGCCCGCAAAGCCAAGGATCGCCGCCGCGACCGCTAGGAGCCGCAGCAGCAGCAACCACCAAGGGGTGCGGTCTGTTTGGCTGTCCTTGTCAGTGAGCCCCAGCAACAGAGTTACGGCGGGAAAGATCTGTTTCTTTGGCGCCGGCGGCACTGCCCGCAGCAGGATCCACAAAACCGGCAGCGCTAGCAGCCCCAGTAAAAGCCAGGGTGCAGTAAAGCCAAGACCAGCAATCATCGTCATGCCTGACCCCGATCCATCGCGTGATAGAGCCACATTAGGGCCGAAAGCGCAGGTTCGTCACAGTGATGTTGCCCCATGCGCCAGGCCGCGGCGCGGCACAGGCGGTCCAGCGCATCACGCCGTTCTGCCAGACGCTCCAGGTATTCCTCGCGCAGCGATGCAGCCTTGAGCGTCTCATGGGAGAGCGCGCCGCTGACGCTTTCAAAGCGGGTGCGCCCGGCAAAGGGAAAACGCTTCTCAGCGGGGTCCAGCACCTGCAACAAGACGCCATGCACACCGCGATCTGCGGCCTTGGAGAGGGCGCGTTCTAGGGGTTCAAAGGGGCCAAGGAAATCGGAAATAAACAGCGCGCGTGCATGGGGGGCCATGGCGCGATTTTCCGGGGGTGCATAGTCCTGGGTATCATCGGCGCTCAACGCATCACATAGGCGCAGGATCTGTAGGTTTCCCCGTCGCGGCGGCAAGCTCCCTCCTGTGAGCCCAACCCGTTCGCCGCCGCGCAGCATCAGGATCGACAGGGCCATCCCGATCAACCGGGCGCGATCAATTTTGCGTGGCAGCTCAGGCGACGAAGCAAAGCGCATAGAAGCCCCTTGATCAATCCAGAGGTGCACCGTCTGGGCAATCTGTAATTCTCGTTCCCGGACAAATTGCTGATCCCCTCGGGCAGAGCGCCGGTGATCGATCATCCGTCGGCTGTCGCCTTGTTGGAGGGGGCGGTACTGCCAGAAATCATCGCCCATACCAGCCCGCCGCCGCCCATGATCTCCGCCCAGAACGGAACCCGCCAAGTGCTGTGCCTGCACCAATAACGGCGGCAGAGCGCTGGCGGCGCTCTCGGCGCTGGCGCGCAGCTGTGCTGCCCCAGTTGAGGGGACGGTGGATTGGGAGGTGGCGGCGGATTGGGTCATGCGGCGATCCCGTTCTGGGCCAGATCTGCAGCAGTCTGCGCGATCAGATCGCCTAGGCTGTCGCCGCGTGCACGGGCGGCAAAGGTCAACTGCATACGGTGGCTTAGCACCGGCAGGGCCATATCCAGCACGTCTTCGGCATTGGGGGCTAGGCGGTTTTGCAGTAGGGCGCGGGCGCGCACCGCCAGCATCAGAGCCTGGGCTGCACGTGGGCCTGGTCCCCAGGCGACGGTTTGCGCCACCCGGTCCGAGACACCGGGTTCTTCGGGGCGAAAGGCGCGCACCAGATCAAGGATCATTTCTACCACGGAGTCGCCCACTGGCATACGCCGCAGCAGCTCCTGGGCTGCGATTAAATCGTCAGGGGAAAAGACCTGATGCGCTGTGTCTTCTTCTAGTCCTGTGGTGGCCAGCAGGATGTCTCGCTCGGTATCACGGGTGGGGTAGGGCACATCAATCTGGAACAAGAACCGGTCCAGCTGCGCCTCGGGCAGGGGATAGGTGCCTTCCTGCTCGATTGGGTTTTGTGTGGCCAGGACATGAAAGGGTAGCCCCAGAGCCCTGTTCTCTCCGGCAACGGTTACCTGTCGTTCCTGCATCGCCTGCAACAGAGCCGACTGGGTACGCGGGCTGGCGCGGTTGATCTCATCTGCCATCAACAGTTGGCAAAACACCGGGCCAGGCACAAAGCGAAAGGCGCGACTGCCATCGACTTTGGTATCCAGCACTTCGGAGCCAAGGATATCTGCAGGCATTAGATCCGGGGTGAATTGCACCCGTTTGCCATCCAGCCCCATCACGGTCGACAGGGTTTCCACCAGGCGGGTCTTTCCCAGCCCGGGAAGTCCCACCAGCAACCCGTGGCCACCACAGAGCAAGGTGGCCAGTGTCAGGTCAACGACCCTCTCCTGGCCGATGAAGCGGCGGGTGATCGACTCCCGCGCCAGTTGCAGCTTTGTTTCCAGAGCTTCAATCTGGGCCAGTAGATCGTCGGGTTCGGACATGACATTCCTTTCACGGCGGTTATATGGTCTTACTGTATCGCGGTTGAGGGAAATGGCAAAAGCAATGAGTGGACAAAAAACTGTGACACCATCGGCGGATGGGCTTGCGGCCTCGATCAAGGCAGCAGGCAAGGCTGGAGCGAAAGGCGGTTTGCCGCCGGTGCATCTGTGGAACCCGCCGTTCTGCGGTGATCTGGATATGCGGATCGCCCGCGATGGCACCTGGTTTTACCTCGGTACGCCGATCGGGCGCTTTGAACTGGTGAAGCTATTCTCTTCGATCTTGAAGCGGGAAGAGGGCAAGTATTTCTTGGTGACCCCGGTGGAGAAGGTCGGCATCACGGTGGATGATGCCCCCTTTGTGGCGGTTGATTTTGAAGCCACAGGCGAGGGTGCGGCGCAGCAGTTGCTGTTTACCACTCATGTGGGCGATGAAATGTTGGCGGGACTAGACCATCCGATTCGGGTGGAGCGCGACGCGGAAACTGGCGAGCCGTCGCCATATGTGCTGGTGCGTAGCGATCTTGAGGCACTGATTGATCGCAAGAGCTTTTACCGCCTGGTGGAGCTGGGCTCTCATCACGAGGGCTGGTTTGGCCTTTGGTCCTCTGGGGTGTTTTTTCCAGTTATTCCTTCAGATGAGTTAGAATAGCTCTTTTACGCGCTGCTGTCTTCCAGCAGCTCGATCTCGACAAAGGCGCAGGGGAAATCATTGCCATTGATGACATCATGGCGCACCCCGGCCTTGCGAAAATACGGCACGCCTTCTTGCATCTGAGCAAGGCTGCGGCTGCCATCCTCGTTGGCAATTTCTAGAACTCCGGTGAAAACCGGCACAACAACGTAGTCATAGTCGTGCTGATGCCATCCAGTGTTGTCGCCGGGTTTGGCAAACCGCCATTCTGTGACCCGGACACGGTCATTAAGAATGCGCTCGACTTGGGTTGCGGTTCCTGTCGCGTTACACATGGGGCTTCTCCTACTTTCTGATATCAAAGCGGGCGACCTGCTTTGGAGATAGGGCCAAGTGGATCCGTGTTTAAAGCCAGTTTGCGACCTGCAGTGTCACCAAAACTCTTGTCATAGCCCGGCCTTTTGATGACCCTATGATAGTAAAAATGCGTTGTTTTCTCCCCTTGGCTGGAGGGGCGCGATAGCGCTAGACCAATGGCGACGACAGACAGGAGGTCTCTGACATGCCCCGATTTGCGGCAAATATCTCAATGCTCTTTGCAGAGCTGCCCTATCTGGATCGTTTTGCAGCAGCAGCCAATGCGGGCTTCAAAGCGGTGGAGATCCTGTCCCCCTATGACTTTGCCGCCAAGGAAACCCAGCGCGCTCTCTTGGCCAATGGGTTGGACCTATTGCTGATCAATGCGCCGCCGCCGAACTATACCGGTGGCGAGCCAGGTTATGCGGCACAGCCTGGCGGCACCGACCGGTTCCAACGCGATATTCGGCGGGTACTGCGCTACGGGGAGGTGCTGAATGTGGGGCTCATCCATGTCATGGCGGGCTATGCCAAGGGCGATGAGGCGCGCGATACTTTTATCACCAATCTGCGCTGGGCGGCAGATTTTGCCCCCAAACAGCGCTTTACCATTGAGCCGCTGAACGCTGGGGATCAGCCTGGCTATTTTCTGGATGACTACAACCTAGCCTCTGAGGTGCTGGAAGCCGTGAACCGGCCCAATGTGGGGCTGCAGTATGACGCCTATCATGCGCAGATGATTCACGGCGATGCTGCCAAAGTTTGGGAGAGTTTTGGCAAACAGGCCATACATGTGCAGATTGGAGCCGCGCCCAGCCGGTGCGAACCCGGCACTGGACCGGTTGATTTTGGTGCCTTGTTTCAAGCTATTGATGACAGTGGCTATGATGGCTGGGTGAGCGCGGAGTACACTCCCTCGACACTGCGGACCGAGGATAGCTTGGGCTGGTTGTCGGGCTGAGGTTAGGCCATTTACATTCTACAGTTGGAATGCGTATTTTGTGGCATCCCTGTTCTCGCTCAAGGAAAGCTGAAATGATTCCTGCTCGTTTTGCCCCTGCACTGGTTGGGTTGATCCTCTCGGGACTGATGTCCTGTATCGTCACCTTGGTGGCCACTGTGAAGACACTTGGTCTGAGTGATCAAGTGGTTTCAACCTGGTTGAATGCCTGGTTCTTTGGCTGGCCGATTGCTTTTGGAGTGGTGCTCATTGCAGGGCCGGCGGTGCGTGGCATGGTCTCGAAGTGGGTGAAATCACCCTCTGAGGTGTGAAGACTTACTATGGGTGGGTCTCCCGCCAATATCGAGACAGGCGGGAGACCCCCGCAACATGCTGAGATGCAAAAGGTTTGCGGACCTTATTGTTGAGATGCACTTAGTGCGCTTCGGCCCAGTTGCTGCCCCGACCGGCGTCGACGCTCAGTTTCACATCCAGGTGCACAGCGGGGGCTGCGGCGTTCTCCATGACTTGGCGGGCCGTTTCGATTGTCTCTTCAACGGCAGCTTCCGGCACTTCGAACAGTAGTTCATCATGGACTTGCAGCAACATCCGGGCGGGCAGGTGCGCGATGGCCTGGGGCATCCGCACCATGGCACGGCGGATCACATCGGCGGCGGTGCCTTGGATTGGCGCGTTAATTGCCGCGCGTTTGGCAAAGCCTGCGCGCGGACCTTTGGCGGCTATCTCAGGCGTGTGGATCTTGCGGCCAAACAGGGTCTGCACATAGCCGTGCTCTTTGGCGAATTCCACGGTCTGATCCATATAGGTACGGATGCCAGGGAAACGTTCAAAATAGCGGTCGATAAAGCCCTGGGCCTCGGCCCGTGGGATGCGCAGATTGCGCGCCAGACCAAAGCCCGAGATGCCGTAGATGACGCCAAAGTTGATCGCCTTAGCCTGACGACGAATATCTGAGGTCATTTCTTCCATAGGGACATTAAACATCTCAGACGCGGTCATGGCGTGAATGTCCTGACCGGCGGCAAAGGCGGCTTTCAGAGTATCAATCCCGGCCACATGGGCCAGAATGCGCAGCTCGATCTGGCTGTAGTCCAAGGACAACAGAACATTTCCCTCTTCAGCCACAAAGGCCTCACGGATGCGGCGACCCTCCTCGGAGCGCACAGGGATGTTTTGCAGGTTGGGATCAGAGGAGGCCATGCGGCCGGTGTTGGCCCCGGTCTGGATATAGGAAGTGTGCACGCGGCCTGTGTCCGGGTTGATATGGTCCTGCAGCGCGTCTGTGTAGGTGGATTTCAGCTTGCTCAGCTGCCGCCAGTCCAGCACCAGACCGGGCAGCGCATGTTCGGTTGCGAGATCCTCTAGGATGTCTGCACCTGTGGCATAGGCGCCGGTTTTGCCCTTTTTGCCACCAGGCAATTCCAGCTTATCAAACAAGATCTCGCCCAGCTGTTTCGGCGAGCCGACATTGAAAGGCTGGCCCGCCAGTGTGTGGATCTCATCCTCAAGACCGGCCATTTTCTGGGCAAAGGCATTGGACATACGGCTGAGCGTGTCACGGTCGACCTTGATGCCGTTGCGCTCCATCTGCGCCAGCACGGGTACCAGCGGGCGCTCCAGCGTTTCATAGACCACCGTTACCTGTCGCTGATGCAGTTCGGGCTTGAAGTGTGTCCACAGGCGCAGGGTGATATCGGCATCCTCTGCGGCATAGGGCACGGCGTCGGAGATGGGCACCCGGTCAAAGGTGATGGCGGATTTGCCAGTGCCCAAGAGCGGTTTGATTGGGATCGGTTTATGGTCGAGATAGCGCTCCGACAGGATATCCATGCCGTGGTTATGCTCTCCCGCGTGCAGCGCATAGGACATCAGCATAGTGTCGTCGATCGGGGCCACATCAATGCCATAGCGATGCAGGATCTTGGCGTCATATTTCATGTTCTGGCCGATCTTGAGCACCGCCGGATCTTCCAGCATCGGCTTCAGCATCGCCAAGGCCTGCTCCAGCGGCATCTGCCCTTCGGCCAGCCCTTCGCCGCCAAAGAGATCATCGCCGCCTTGTTTATGCGTCAGCGGAACATAGCAGGCCGAACCGGGGTCAACACAAAGCGACACACCCACCAGATCCACCACCATGGCATCCAAGCCGGTGGTTTCGGTATCTACCGCCACATAGCCCCGCTCATAGACCTGGTCGATCCATTCCTGCAGGCCTGTCGCATCGCTGATGCACTCATATTTTTCGGCATCAAAAGGTACCGCTGCCGGGGCTTCTGTTGTGGCTGATCCACCAGAGGCACTGGCTTCGGGGATGGCAGGGGCATCGAGACCCAGCTGGTCGGCCAGGCGTTTGGTCAGGGTGCGGAATTCCATCTCAGACAGGAAGCCCAGCAGCACTTCGGGGTCCGGGTCCAGTACCTCGAGATCCTCGATGGTGAAATCCAGATCCATGGCGCAGTCCAGCTGCACCAGGCGTTTGGACATCTCGATCTGGTCGCGTTTCTCGATCAGGGTCTGGCGGCGTTTGGGTTGTTTAATCTCTTCAGCGCGGTCCAGCAGTTCTTCGAGCGAGCCATATTCATTGATCAAGAGCGCGGCAGTCTTGATGCCGATGCCAGGCGCGCCGGGCACGTTGTCGACGCTATCGCCCGCCAGAGCCTGCACATCCACCACCCGGTCGGGGCCAACGCCAAATTTCTCGTGCACCCCATCACTGTCGATGCGTTTGTTTTTCATCGCATCCAGCATTTCAACGCCGCCGCCGACCAGCTGCATCAGATCCTTATCCGACGAAATGATGGTGCAGCGCCCGCCCGCATCACGGGCCTGATGGGCGAGGGTGGCGATGATGTCATCGGCCTCAAAGCCTTCGACCTCTTTGCAGGCGATGTTAAAGGCGCGGGTGGCGTCGCGGGTCAGCGGAAACTGCGGGCGCAAATCCTCGGGTGCGGGCGGACGGTTGGCTTTGTAAAGCTCATACATGTCATTGCGGAAGCTCTTGCCGGAATGATCAAAGATCACCGCCACATGGGTTGGGGCATCAGGACCGGTGTTGCCCTCGACATAGCGGTGCAGCATGTTGCAGAACCCAGCCACAGCGCCAATCGGCAGCCCGTCTGATTTGCGCGTCAGTGGCGGCAGCGCATGATAGGCCCGAAAGATAAAGGCTGAGCCATCAATCAAATGCAGATGGCAGCCTTTGCCGAATTTACTCTCGCTCATGGGCTGATGCTCCGGGTGTTACGCGTTTGCCCCGTTATCCGCGATCCGGCGGATAAGGGCAATTGCCCATTCGTGGCGGTTGAAACCAAGTGGTGCTTTGGTTCGTGTGTACTTGGGCAAACGATCTTTGCGGTGGCGAAAGCAAAATGCGATATTTGGAGTGTAGCGATGCCCCGGAAAGGTGGTGCTAGCAGCCATTCTGAAGCAACGGTTATATGTTTGATAAGAAGCGCTGAATAGCGACCATGTCCTTTTCGCGGTCGCGCAAAGGTCCGCAGTTAAGGCGCTGGTCGAGAAACCGCCTCAACCGATCAAGCAAGCGCTCTACGCGCGCCCTTTTTGATCAGGGATGATGGTTTCACCTTTGAGCAGAGCAAATTAACCCCTGCCCCGGCGGGAGGTAAAAACCGCCGGGGCAGGGGACAGGGGGGGTGTGGAGAGATCTGGTGGAAATCGCCCCCGTGTTCAGCGTCGTTTTGCTTTTGGTTAGTATTGCGGCGATGAGGTCATCGACCTGAGCCGCGCCACTTGCCGGTCGGGTTGGCCTGTACGGTGCCGTTGCCGAGCCTGTCGCCGCATCGCCGCAAAGCTCTGTCTGAGCGGCTCTGGCTCTGATTTTGATTGGCGCAGTTTGTGGATGACAAACCGTCGTGACAGGCCAAAGAGGCCCAGGCTGACATAGCTTGTCTGGATCAAGAAAGCCGCCAGGTTGAAGGCCGAAATGAGGCTGATCAAGACGCAAGAGGCCGCGCTGATGACAAAACAGGTATAGCCAATGCTATTGCCACAGATGCGCCCGGTCTGCAGCAGGGTGAAGGCGGTAATATATAGTGAAAAACCAATAACACCAATAATTTGCAGTACTTCCGGATACTGCCGCAATGAGAGGATAAAATCACTCATCAGGAAACTCCCTAAACAATAGGGAACTGGTAACCAAAGGCAGCGTCTGTGGTCATACCCCACATGGGGTAGGGGATGCGTATTTTGACCATAATTTTTTGTTCTGGCAAAAAAAACGCGCGCTTAGGCCAAAGCCGGGCTTTGTGTCTGTGCCATTGCAGCGATGTGCTGCAGGACCTCCGATGTCTCTTGGTAGAGCACCAGCTGTCCTACATCAGGATAGCTGAGAAGGGTGAATCCCATGCGGTGCGCAAAAGCCTCAACGCTGGAGAGGGTGACAACCGGGTCAGCGCTGCCATGCACCAGCGTTACCGGTTGTGACAGTTGGCTACAATACCGAGACCAGTCACGGACCACATTGTGTGAATCAATGGCAAAGCTCCAATGGCCCTGCTGCACGATCTGACGAAAGCCGGTGAACAGCATGTTCCGGTGCTCTGGGCGTTCAGCCAGGGCGCGGTCTGGGCTGTCAGGGCGATAAAGCGCATTGAGAAACCCCTCAACCCCGCCGGCATCAATCTGGGCAATGCCAGCGCGCAACAGGGTGGGCAAAATCCGGGGAGTAAACCGCGCCGTCAGTGCCATGACTTGCTGTCGGTAATGCATGGCGCGGATCTGGCTCATCTCGGTGATTGGAACCGCTCCTGAGATATTAAACACCCCCTGCACCAGATTTGGGTGCTTTTGTGCAAGACGAAAAGCAAAGAGCGCACCAGACATATGCCCGATGGCCAAGATCTTTGAGCAGCCAAGATGCTTAAGAAAGGGAACCATATCTGCACAGAAGCGATCGGGGGCTTCTTCGGGGCGCCGTTTGGAGACGGGGTCCAGGTCGCTAGTGCCAAAACCAGGGCGGATAGGGCAGATGAACTGAAGCCCCAACCGATGCAGATCGTCGATGAGTCCGGATGTGAAATTTGGGCCATTCAACATGTTATGAATGAATAGGCAGGGGGTACCATCTGCTGGCCCAAAGAGGTGATAGGCCATTTTGCGACCATCCGGCAGAGTGAAGCTCTGATCCCGATTGGCGCCCGCAGGGGCCTCTGGTCCGCTGGATTTAATCAGGGCTTCCAGCCCGGTCATCATCCGCACCAGTTGTTGCTGGTTGGCGGTATAGGTTTTGCGGCGGATCGCTTTTAGCTGGGTACGCAGGGTATCGACAGAGCGGTCAGTGGTTTCAGCAATATCACGGAGGTTGGCACCGGTCAGTAGCTCGCGGGCAACGCGGGTCTCAGCCTGGGTGAGGCCGAACATCTGCCGCAGGATTTGGTCATGTGCCTTGGTCCAGCGACTGTGAAGACCCGCAAGAACAAAGCCAGTAGCGCCGTCACGGCCTCCCTCATCTGCAATCCGCTCGCGAACCATCGGGTAGGGGTGTTTGTCTCCCTTGGCGAAAAACAAATAGACTTCTCCCGGCAGGCCCTGCTGTTTGCCATTCAGTTCCCGATTGAGCCGGGTGGTGGTTTCAGCAGACATGGCCAGATCCAACAGGTCTTCCCCCGGGCCTGCGCCAAGCGTTTCCGCGGCCAAAGGGCTGCAGCTGTCGATTTTTCCACGCGGGGAGATACGCAGTTCCGCCCGGTCCCGCGCGGGGGGCGTGCTGGGCTGTTCGGCCCGTCCCAGCCGGTCGAGAATTTCAAATGAGCGCAACAGATGTTGGGCAATTTCGTCAGAGGGCGCAGCAGGGCCTTCTCCCTCCAACGGATTATCCCTCAGGCTGGCCATCAGGTGTTGCCCCCATAGATCAACCAGCCGGTCATAGACATGGGGGTCCACGGCAACTTCGTAGATGGTCTGGATTAAGGAGGTCTGATGGGCTTCTGGTTCTTGGACATCCAATAGATTGGCCATAGACAAATGCACTCACATAAAGGCTGGACCCAAAATGGGTGATAAAGAATTAAAATAGGTCGCCAAGCACGTCTAGCGCAGAGAAAAACCTCTACGTTCTTGGCCTTGGTCTCCAATAATGCCACAGAATACCTGATTTAGCCCCTTTGGTCTATGTCTCTGGTGATGGCGTGTAGGTGCCGGACCGGGTGGCGGGATTGGCAAAAAGCCAATGGGACAGACGGACGGAATAGGGCAAGGGGGTCCAGATGCCAAAACGGCGTCCTGAGGCCCGTATCATACTGGACACCCAAGTATTGCAGGTGCGAAACATATGAAATCGCCCTGTAGCGGCGTAAAACCGGTCCTCCAGGGTGAACCCGGAGACTTTCAGGCTTTGCACTGGGGTGGTTTGTGGCTTTTCAAAGCTTTCGGCAATCGCTGACAGGAACAACTGGTATTCAGCCGTATCAAAGGTGAGGCTGGGCAGGTCGGGCACAGTGTTCAGGGCCCCCAGTATTTCTGCTCGCAGCACAGAACGATCTCCAAAGGTGGCTTTCAAAAGGGTCGCAGGTGTCAGATCTTGATAGTCTGTTGTGGTGTAAAAGCCATGGGCACCCCAGCCGATGACCAGCCAGCGTGCGTCGGGATGGCTCACCGGCAAACCGCTGGGGTTTAGAAACTGGAACTGTGCCCGCGTGTGCGCATCCAGCGGCAGCAGAAAGTCATAGTGAATCTGACCCGCTACCAGGAATACTTGTTGGCTGCCTGTCGTAGTTGGTGTCTTGACCGCTCCCGCAGGGATCACGGCCCCCATGACGGCGGCAAGGCAATAGGCGCAAATAAACGCCACTGGCAAAAGCAGAGCCCTTGCCAGCAGTGCGATCATGCGGCGGTGTCTACATAATCCTTGTGGATGTACTTGCAGTCACAATAGGGACATTCAACGAAGCCTTCGCCCTCGGGAATTTGCAGGTAAACCCGGGGATGACCCAATGCGCCTTCGCTGCCATCGCAGGCAACGCGGTAGGTTTCAACGATCTTGGTTTCGGGCGCTTCAATAGTCATCGCTGGCGGTCCTTATGAATTTCGGCTAGGCGCATGGTGGAACCATGTATGTCTGATGCAAAAACTGGGGGCAAGTACTGCTATGAGAGATGATGCAATCCGTATCGAAAGCTTGCGCAAAACCTACAGCGGTGGCAAAGGCCAACCTGAAAAACAGGCCCTGAAAGGGATTGATCTGACTATTCCGCGTGGTTCCGTCTTTGGTTTGTTGGGGCCAAATGGTGCTGGTAAATCCACCATGATCAATATCTTGGCCGGGCTGGTGCGGAAGACCTCTGGTCAGGTGACGATCTGGGGCTTTGATCAGGATGCCAACCCACGCCAAAGCCGCGCGGCCATTGGTGTGATGCCGCAGGAGCTGAACCTTGACCCGTTTTTCACCCCGCGCGGCGCGCTGGAAGTGCAGGCCGGTCTTTATGGAGTGCCAAAACAGGACCGGCGCAGCGACGAAATTCTTGAGATGGTGGGGCTGACAGATAAGGCTCATGCCTATGCTCGGACCCTCTCGGGGGGCATGCGGCGGCGGCTCTTGCTGGGCAAGGCCCTGGTGCATCATCCGCATATTCTGGTGCTGGACGAACCCACCGCTGGGGTAGATATTGGTTTGCGGCAGATGCTTTGGGAGAATATTCGCAAGCTCAATCAGCAGGGGATGACAATCATCCTGACCACGCACTACCTGGAAGAGGCCGAGGAGATGTGCGACGAGATCGCCATTATCGATCAGGGTGAAATGGTGGCGCGTGACAGCACCGCCAATCTGTTGGGACGGTTGGATTCGAAATCTATGGTGGTTCAGCCAGCCTCACCGGTGGCTGAGCTTCCTCAGGGTGCTGGCATAACCGCAGAACTGCGCGACGATGGCGCAGTCGTGCTGCGCTATCACAGCGATAAGACCAGCGCCGAAGAGGTGCTGGCCGCAGTGCATGGGGCCGGGATTTCCATCCGTGACGTTAAAACCGCCGAGGCTGACCTGGAAGATGTTTTCCTAGCGCTGACGAAGTCTGGATGAGGTGTGGGGTAGGCTGGCACTTTTGCTAGCCAATACACCGCGCGGACCTCGAGCGTTTCCTCGTCAATTCCGAGGTGGAACGGCGCCGTCACGGCTTAGAAGTCGAGGGACCCAGAATACTCGGATCATCTTCCAATTCGACGCCGAGGTAACGCACCTTTCTATCAATCTTCATATGGCCAAGTAGCGGCTGGACGGCGCGCAAGTAGCCTGTCTTGCGGTGTATCTCGGCAGCCTTGTTCTGGCGGAGCCAATGGGTACTATAGCCGCCCGGCTGCAATCCAATCGATGTCACCCAATCACGAACAAGTCGACCATATTGGCGTGTTGATATATGCGGGCGGTCGTGGAAGCGACTGGGCAACATGAAGCGACACACGATCATCTCGGGTGACCCAACCCAAGCAATGACCGTATCTCGTGTGATATCAGCCAATTCAAACTGAACCGGCCTTTTGGTCTTTCTCTGGATCACCGAAACTCGTTCTCGAACGCGATCATCGTTGACCAAATCACAACCGCGCAGCTGGCTATCAATCGCAACGTTGAACAGCGCAAGGTCGCGGAGATAGCTCGCAAGTTCAAGGCGCGCGCGGATGGCCCACATCTGCTTGGGGCGCAGCGGTCGTTTCTGGCCAATGATCCGCCTTTTGTTTCAGGCCTTACGTTTCTAGGATACGGCTGGAAGCTGTACTTTTGACATCATGTGCCCTCGACTCCCCCCTCCAAACCCAGAGGTCGGCACCGCGCCAACATCGAAAATATAGCGTCAAGTTGAATGATCGGTTTTCCCGCCGCAGCGCAACACCGAGATCTACGTAGCTGCAGCGGCCTTCGCGCTGCGAGCGCTCGCAGCTTGAAATCCAATTCACGGGTTGGTCTCACTGCCGCCGTTCGCCGCGTCAGTGCACAAAACCGGCACTGAAACCGGAGGTCAAGCTCGGCTGAGCGGGACTAAGCGGACATATCGCAACGACAATTCCATGTCCGCAATTCAGAAAGTAGGCCCGGAAGGCTATTGAGACAGCGTAGCGAAAAACCATAGATTCTGGCGAAATGTAGCATTCAGGATGCGAACGCTCTATCGCGGTTTTGTTCCGAGCGCTGCCATCAAACAAATGCTGAAATAATAATTTCCCTCCGACGCTTTGATTTCTAGATCCCTTAGCCAGTTTCGAAGATCTCCGATCGGTATTTGCCCGGTCTTCATAGCAATATCTGTCGCCCACTTACTATAATTGTGCCCGTAAGCCTTCGGGCTATACTCGTACTCTTCAATCAATATAGTCCCGCGTTTCTTGGGCCCACCGAAATACGATGCTATCATCAACCCAGATAGTTTCCGCCCGATCTGGCCGTCCGAGTTGTCCTGCCAATCTTGCGTGGTATCCGCGAAACCATGGACTAACTGACGTGTTA
>CAJXIL010000019.1 GCA_913054455.1 uncultured Roseobacter sp. | reverse complement strand
CTGAGCTGCAGGCCTCCGGTAAATCGATCCAGGAGCTCGCTGCCGAAGAGGAAGCCGCTGCTGAATTCGAAATCTCGGAACTGTTTGACGATATCGGTGCAGCCGCATCTGACGACGATGAGGGCGATGCCCCAGCTGCAGCCTCTGACGAAGAGCCTGCCGCCTGATCAACCCGCTGATCAGACATTTACTAGAAAAGGCCACGCCCCTGCGGTGTGGCCTTTTTTCATTCAACGCTAGCTCAATGGAGCATTCGCCCCTACCTTGAAGCTGTGACATCTTTGGATTTTAGGAGCAAAGCATATGAACAGCCGAGTTTTGACAGGTCTTTTTGGTGGATTCCTTTTGCTGGCACTCGCCGCCTGCAACACAGTCCCCCTGGAGGCACCGCTCCAGATGAGCGGCACGCCGTCCTCAAACTTTGCAGGTGATGAGGCCCAGTGCCGCGCAGAAGCGCGGCGTGTCGGACAAGGGCACATCGGTAAGACTGCGGCCATTGGCGGCACGGGCGGGGCCATAGGCGGCGCTGTTGAGAGTGGCGACAAGGCGCTGGCTGGTGCCATCGTCGGTGCCGCCGTTGGCGCCGCAATTGGCGATGCCCAGGTCAAGGAAGCACAGCGCAACTATCTGGTGCAATGTATGCAGCGGCGCGGCCACCCAGTAATAGGCTAACTCCGGTACGCATATAGGCCGAGCGGGCCCATCTGGTCCATCGGAGGAAAAGGGCGCTACGCCTCTTCCTCCGGTAGATATTCCAGAATATCTCCGGGTTGGCACTCGAGAAACTGACAGATCGCATCCAGCGTCGCAAAGCGCACGCCCTTCACCTTGCCAGATTTCAGCAGGGACAGATTGGCCTCGGTAATGCCGACGGCTGCAGCCAGTTCACGCGACTTCACTTTACGACGCACCAGCATCATGTCGAGGTTCACCTGGATCGGCATGCCTATCCCCTTATAGGAACTGGTTGTTTTCGTCTTCGATCTCAGCCGCCCGTGTCAAAGTCTCTGACAGGGCAGCCATCACAACCGCCAAGACCAGAAACACTGTTTCGATCTCAAAGGGGGCCCATTGGATCTCCATAAACTCGGGCGCGACCCGGCCCATGGACATTGCCAGTGGCACCACATTCATAAAGGCATATAGACCCAGCCACATCATAGCTAGGCCACCGCCGCACAGGCGCAACCGATGTGCCAGCGCGCGAAACAGGTGATCGCGCCCCAGTTTCAGCAAGAGATGTGATTGCCAGAAGGTCGTCAAAACCCCGCCGACGAAAACCGCGGCAAAAAACAGACCTAAAACAATACCCAACGCTGATGGGGCAAAGTCCTGTGGCGGGAAATCCGCCAGATCCCAGATTTCACTATAGTCTCCGATAATCACCAGGCTAAAGATCAACACCATATAGGCCACCATCAACGCGCCGGTTACCCCCATCAGAATTCTCGCGACCAAGGCCATGACATCTCCTGTATTATCCTTACTTGGTCATCGCAGTCTCTGAGCAGGATGGCAAGAGCTTTTCGTTTGGTCGATATTTTTTATCGTTTTACAGAAATTTATTGTTGCAGATCGAAATTTCAGCCCTATGTTCCAGGCCGATCACAACAACAGGCAGTTTGCCCTTCATTTCTTTCACGAGGATCTCCGCAATGACCGTAAACATGGTAACCACCAAATTGATTTTGACCGCTTCCGTAACCGCACTTGGCCTGGTGGTGAGCGCCTGCGACCTATCGCCGACAGCAGAACCGCTGCGCACCAGTGGCCCAATCGATGCGCGCTACAACAGCGACCTGGTGGAATGCCGCCAAATTGCTTTGCAATATGACAACGAGTTGACGTCTGAGGGGGCCATTGCTGGCGCTTTGCTTGGCGCAGCCGCAGGGGCAACCGAATCTCATGAAGAGGCCCTTGCAGGCGCCGCCATCGGCGGGCTGTTAGGCGCTGCGGAAGGCACAATGGACAAGGAAGAGAAGCAGCGCGAAATGATCATTCGCTGCATGCAGAACCGGGATCACCCCGTAATCGGCTAGATCCTGCCTGCCCCAAGAGAGCGCCAAAACAGGATAATCCCCCCTGTTTTGGCTCCCCCCGGTTCCAATCATGAGAGAGTTCCCGCCGACCCAAGCGGGGCTTTCTTTCCTTTCCAAAGGGAACCTCTAGGATCCCTCTGCAGGTCAATGACCTCTCTCTTGATCGACTGGAGTTTTCACCATCATGCCCTTAAACGTCAGCGGTAAAACTCTGGTTCTTTTGATTTCTCTGGCGGCTCCCTTGGGAACCACGGCCTGTAGTCAGGCCCTGGGCAGCGGCGGTCAGACGCAACCTGCCCTGCCTCTTTATCCCAACGAAACCCCTGAGCTACGCCAAAGCATCAATTACTGGGCCGACTATTACGAGGTGCCCCGCCCCCTGGTGCACCGGCTGGCGATCAGAGAAAGCACCCATCGCCCCTGGGCCGTCAACCGGCCCTATTATGGGCTGCTGCAAATCCTGCCTGCCACTGCGCGGTCCATGGGGTTCTCTGGCAAGCCAGAGGATCTGCTGGACGCCGACACAAATCTTGAGTTTTCAGTGAAATACCTGCGCGGCGCCTGGCTTTTGTCGGATGGGGATTATGACACAGCCGTAAAACACTATTCGCGAGGCTACTATTACGAGGCCAAACGGCGGGGCATGCTAAAAGAGACCGGATTGGTGAACTAGATCCACAACCCTTTGGTGCAGAAATCGGCACCACTCCTGTCATTTTACTGTTATCGTTACCGGGTATCCACGCCGCAAATGACACTGGAGTTTCCTCATGCCGATCTCACTTGACCGCCGGTCCTTTCTCGCTGGCAGCGCAGGCCTTATTGCGCTGCATCCCTTCTCGCTTCAGGCGGCCTCAAATCAGGTGCACTTGCGCCTGATGGAAACCACAGACTTGCATGTGCATGTTTTCCCCTATGACTACTACGCCGACAAACCCCGCGATACGGTTGGGCTCGCCCGCACCGCCTCTATTGTCAATGACATCCGGGCCGAGGCCACAAATGCGCTTCTGCTGGACAATGGCGACTTTTTGCAGGGCAACCCCATGGGGGACTACATCGCCTATGAGCGCGGCATGCGCGAAGGCGATCTGCACCCTGTGATTGATGCCATGAACACAGTTGGCTTTGATGCCTCGACCCTTGGCAATCACGAGTTCAACTATGGGCTTGATTTCCTGATGAAATCCCTGGCCGGAGCGGAGTTCCCAGTGGTCTGCGCCAATATCGCCAAGGAAACTGGAGCCGCGCCGCGCGACGACAAGACCCTGCTGCCGCCTTATGTGCTGATGGATCGTGAGCTGACGGATGGTGCCGGGCAGAAACATGCCATCAAAATCGGCCTCATCGGCTTTGTACCGCCGCAGGTAATGAACTGGGACCGCCGCCATCTGGAAGGCAATGTGCAGGCCCGCGACATCCTGCAGACAGCACGCGCCTATGTGCCAGAAATGAAAGAAAAGGGCGCTGATATCATTATTGCCTTGTCCCATTCTGGGATTGGCGAAGGCCAGGAGCGTGAAGGCATGGAAAATGCCTCACTGGTGCTGGCAGGCGTGGACGGCATTGATGCGATCATGACCGGTCACAGCCACCTGGTGTTCCCTTCCTCGAAATACGACGGGCTGGACGGGATCGACGTGACCAAAGGCACCCTACAGGGCAAACCCGCCACCATGGGCGGCTATTGGGGCAGCCATCTGGGCCTGATCGATCTGATGCTGGAACGCGACGCAGGCGGGTGGCGCGTGGTTGGCCATGCCTCCGAGGCGCGGCCTATTTCCAAACGCAACGAAGATCGCTCGATCACCGCGCTGGTGGAAAGTGACACCAAGGTGCTGGCCACAGTCCAGCAAGAGCATGACGAGACCCTGGCCTATGTGCGCCGCGCGGTGGGCAAAACCGATGCGCCTCTGCACAGCTACTTTGCTCTGGTTGCGGATGATCCTTCGGTCCAGATCGTCTCCATCGCGCAGAGCTGGTACATTGCACAGATGCTCAAGGGTACCGAATTTGAAGGCCTGCCCATTCTCTCCGCCGCAGCGCCCTTTAAAGCCGGTGGCCGTGGCGGCCCTGAGTATTTCACGGACGTGCCGAAAGGCGATGTTGCGATCAAGAATGTCTCGGACCTGTATCTCTACCCCAATACCGCACGGGCCGTTCTGGTCTCTGGCGCCCAGGTCAAGGACTGGTTGGAGCGCTCTGCCGGCATGTTCAATCAGGTGGATGCGGGCAAGGCAGATCAATTGCTGCTCAACCCGGAATTCCCCAGCTACAACTTTGATGTGATGGATGGCGTGAGCTATCAGATCGACCTGAGCCAGCCTTCCAAATTCAACAGCAAGGGGGCGCTGGAAAACCCAGATGCCAACCGCATCATCAACCTGACCTTCAACGGCGCCCCGATTGATCCAGAGGCCAAGTTTATCGTGGCCACAAACAACTACCGTGCCTCTGGCGGTGGTGACTTCCCTGGTGCCAAGGGCGACACAATCGTCTTTGAAGGCCCAGACACCAATCGCGATGTCATCGTGCGCTATATTGTCGAGAAGGGCACCATCAGCCCCCGTGCGGATGCAAACTGGAGCTTTGCCCCCCTGCCCGACACCAGCGTTCTGTTCGATACAGGGCCCAAGGCGAGCGACTATGTTAAAGATGTTCAGGGTGTCAGCATTTCACCCGCAGGCGAAGGGCCAGAGGGTTTTGCCCGTTTCCGGATCGACCTTTAACTGAGCACAGCCAACTGGCTGCTGATCAGAAAACGACAAAATCAAAGGGGCCCGCCGACTGGCAGGGCCCCTTTTTCATCTGTGTCCATCCGGAATTGAACGAAAGGTCAGAAATCCTCCCAGCCACGCACCCCGTCGGTGCCAGTGGCTGCCAGCGCGGGATGATCCTCTGCAACATCCTCCCAGCCCTCTTGGCTCTCAAAGCCCCCCAGATCCAATGCAGGTGCTTCAGGCCCGGAAGGACCTAGCAAAGGCGCGGTTTGGGGCGTGTCTTCAATCTCAAAGCTCCCCATCAGCTCCACCAGTTTGCCGGCATCCGTTTTCAGCAACATGCTAGCGGCGGTTGCCTCTTCAACCATGGCAGCATTCTGCTGGGTCACCTGGTCAAGCTGTATCATACCAGAGTTAATCTCATTCAGCCCTGTGGACTGCTCCACTGCGCCTTCAGCAATACCAGAGATCTGAACGGAAATCCGGCTCACTTGTTCCACAATGTTCTGCAATGCACCGCCTGCCCGGCCCACCAGATCAACCCCGCGTTCGACCTGTTTGCTACTGTCATCAATCAGCGTTTTGATCTCCATCGCCGCATCAGAGGACCGCTGTGCCAGGGCACGAACCTCGCTGGCCACAACCGCAAACCCGCGACCAGCCTCGCCAGCACGGGCAGCTTCAACACCGGCATTCAACGCCAAGAGGTTAGTCTGAAAGGCGATATCGTCAATCACTGAGATAATCTGCGAAATACTCTCAGAGGAACTTTCGATTTCAGTCATTGCAGCCACAGCTTTCTGAACCACTGCATCGCTGCTCTGAGCCTCAACGCGGGCTGCTTCCATGGTCGTTTCCACGGCTTTTGCCCCCTCAGCCGCAGATTTGACCGAAGCTGTCAGCTCATCCAGTGCAGCAGCTGTTTCCTCCAGAGTAGCCGCCTGGCTTTCGGTGCGATGTGACAGATCCTGCGAAGCCTGGCTGATTTCAACCGCGCCATTCCCAATACTGCTGGATGTGTCCATAACCTGACCAACGATATTATGCAGGTTCTGAACGGTATTATTGAAATCGCTACGCAGCTTTTCGTAATCCTCTGGGAACTGCTCCTTGATCTGCGCCTGAAGATTGCCCTTGGACAGCTGCGACAGCTCCGTTGTCAATCGCTCCACCACATGGTTCAGCTCGGCATCGCGACCTTCAGCCTTTTTCTGCTCCAAGGCCTGCATCTCAACCAGGGCATCCCGAAAGACATCAAGCGCTCGCGCCATTTCGCCGACTTCATCGCCCCGTTCCTGACCACGAATTTCAACGGTATTGTCGCCATCCGCCAGACCTTTCATAGATCCTGTGATACGGTTCACCGCGCGTGCAAGGCCGGTGCCGATGATCAATGCAAATGCACCACCTAGAAGAATAGCGACTGCGATCGCGACAGGTATCATGGTCTGAGCTTGCGCGGAGATCGCCAAGTTGTCCGCCCGGCGCGCCTGCATCAAGGCCTGCTCCTCCGCCTCAAAAGCAGAGATGATATCCATGAATTCGGCAAAATATGCAGCTCCGCGCCCTTCACGGACAAAGTCAGCCATATCATCCATCGTCTTGGCATCGCCAATCTCTCGACGCAATTGCAGCAGCGGCTCAACCGCCTGTTCACGCCAATCCGCGATGGTTTTTGCCATCTTTTTGACCCGGATTTCCTGCATCAGACTCTCAGTCGACTTCTCCAACAGACCAGAGATCAATTTGTCAAAAGCCTCTATGCCTTGGGTATAGGGCTCCAAAAACGCGTCTTCCCCTGCCAGAAGAAACCCACGCATACCGGACTCCATATCTGCAGAAACAGCCAAGAGATCCTTGGCTTCACTAATGGTCGAATGCGCCACCTCTACCGCTTCCAGCGAGCTGTTTAGAAAGTCAGGGCTGGCAATGCCGGTCTTTACCAAAGTCATAAACACCTGGCGGCGATCCGCGAGGCGTACCTCCTCTTCTTCGATGAACTGTTCAATTTCAGAGCGGAATGCGCTGAAAAACGCTTCGCCTTTGGCCGCTTTCACCTGGGCGGCCATATCATTCATGGTCATAGCGTCCCCAATATCGCGGCGTAGTTGAATCGCCTCGTCCGCAACTTCGGACTGCCAGGCACGCAGGGTGTTCTCCGCCTGGGTCAAACGCTCTACCATTTCGGGCTCGTCACTCAGTGTCCCATAAAGCACTTCAAAGGCCGCAAAGGTCTCGGTAGCGCCGTGTTCATAGGGCGCCAAATATTGCTCCTGCCCAGCCAAGAGATAGCCTCGCAGGCTTGCTTCCATCTCAAGCGCGCCTGAAGTGAGATGCGCGACCTCGTCCAGAATATGCTGTGTATGTTCAACCTTGTGGGAGGTTTCCTCCATCTTTTGGAGATCATACACGGTCAACCCGCCGACGGCAGCAATCAAAACCAAGGGGACTAATGCAGCGGACATAACTTTGGTTTTCGTCTTCACACTAGAAAGAGAAAATCTCCGTATTTTTTTCGAAGAGCTATCAGCCATTACTGCATCCTGTAAGAATCAAAACTACTATCAGGATGAGACCAAAGACTTACGATACCCTTAGTTGTGCTCAGCTTTTTGCATTACATTCATCGGAGTAGATTTAGAAAATCCGAAACATCAGGTAAATTTAGTATATCCCCAAAAGAAAAGGGCCGCCCAATAGGCGGCCCCAATAGTTCTAACTGTAAAAGATTTATTCGTCTTCCAGAGCTTCAACAGCTTTTTGAAGTTCCTCTTTGGAAACTTCTTTTTCTTCAACCGTTGCAGATTCAAACAGGTGATCGATAACTTTGTCTTCAAACAGAGGCGCGCGCAGTTGCTGCTGCATCTGGGCATTCTGCTGGATGAATTCAAAGAACTGACGTTCCTGACCTGGGTATTGACGCGCCTGTGCCATAATGGCCTGGGTCATTTCAGCGTCGGTCACTTCGACTTCGGCTTTCTGACCCAGTTCTGCGAGCAGCAGGCCGAGGCGTACGCGACGCTCTGCCAGAGAGGTGTGCTCTTCTGTGGTCTCGATGTCGCCGTGATCGTGACCTTCAACCTCTGGGTGATCTTCATGCCACAGCTGATGCGCGATTTGTTTCGCTTCAGCTTCGACCAGCGAGGGCGGCAGATCAAAGGAAACCAGCTCGTCCAGCTTGTCCAGAGTGGCGCGTTTCATCACGGCACGGGCGGCACCGGCGTATTCGGATTCCAGACGCTCACGGATCTGGCCTTTCAAACCTTCCAGGTCTTCGGCGCCAAATTTCTTCGCCATCTCGTCGTTGATCTCAGCAGCCTTGGGCGCTTTGACTTCTTTGATGGTGCAAGAGAATACCGCTTCTTTGCCCGCCAGGTGCTCGGCCTGATACTCTTCGGGGAAGGTCACGGAGACGTCTTTTTCGTCGCCAGCCTTCACGCCAACCAGCTGCTCTTCGAAACCGGGGATGAAGGAGTTGGAGCCAAGAACCAGTGGGTAGTCGTCAGCCGCGCCGCCTTCAAAGGCTTCGCCGTCTACTTTGCCGAGGAAATCGATGACAACCTGGTCACCATCCTCAGAAGCTGCTGCTTCTTCGCGGGCTTCGAATTCCTGTGCGTTCTGAGCCAGGTTTTCCAGTGCTTCGGTGACGGCTTCGTCTTCTGCCTTCACAACCAACTTTTCCAGTGTCACACCGGACAGGTCGACTTCTGGAATTTCTGGCAGAGCCTCGTAGGACATATCAACGGCAACGTCGTCGCCTTCTTTCCAATCTTCATTGGTCATTTTGACGTCGGGCTGCATCGCAGGGCGGTCGCCGGACTTTTCAAAGTGCTCGTTCATGGCGCCATCGATGGTTTCCTGCATCGCTTCGCCGATCATCTTCTGACCAAACTGCTTTTTCAGCAGTGCCATAGGCACTTTGCCTTTGCGGAAACCCTTCATTTCGATTTCCGGCTGGGCCTCTGTCAGCTTTTCATTGACCTTGGCGTCCAGTTCGGCAGCCGTGACCGTGATGGCGTAGCCGCGTTTCAGACCTTCGTTCAGCGTCTCGGTGACCTGCATGTTATACCCCATAGAGATTCGGAGCGTGTGCGCAGGCACCGCCCCCAGACAATTTGAGGCCTTCTATTGTTACTGGCGGCGTGGTGCAAGTGCCATTGCTGGTTTCCCCCTCTCAAAGCCAAAATTCCTTCGGTTTTTTCACTGCACAAACAAAAAGCACGCCCCCAATCTGGGGACGTGCTCTGGGTTTTGAAAACTGAGGGGAGATCTGTCTTCAGAACTTCCAGCGAGCGCCGGCCAGGATTACGTTTGCATCCTGATAGCTGGTCGCCGATGTGTCAGAGTAGGAATAGTCACGGTAAGCGATGTAAGTTTCTAGGTTGAAACGGTCGATTTTTTGCACCGCTGCAATACCCCAGGACTCCGAGGAGTCGCCGGCGGTTACGAGATCGGAACCATCATAGTAGTCGACCGAGAAAGAGGTCGAGCCAGCAGCGATGAGGTCCGCGGAATAGCCAAGTTTGGCATAGGAGTAGTCGCCGGAGATATCGCGATCACCAGCTGCGACAGTCATCGACAGACCGGTATCTTTGTGAAGCACAGAAACCGAACCAGAAACATCGCGGCGATCCTGGCGGCCTGTCTGTTCAGTCCAGGCAGCAGCAAGACCTGCTTCCAGGGCAAAGGCGCCCAGATCGTCATTGCTGTAGCGTACAGCGACGTCATAGGTTTCGCGATCGTTGTTGGTCGCAAGAATATCGGTCCCGTAAGATGCCGAGAAGGTGAAGCCGCCATAGTTGTTGCTGTCATAGCGCAGACGGCCCAGGCGCGAGCCATCCAGATCTGTGAACGCATCGCCAATGGAAACACCGCTCAAGGCACCGGTAGAAGTACGGAAGGCATAGCCACCTCCGATATCCGCAACAGACACACCTGCTCCAAGACCGGTTCCAGAGAAGTCCGCGCCAGTGATACCGTCAGATGCCATAGAACCCTGACCAGCAGAGAAGGTGCCGTATTTCGCGGTTTCAAACTGCAGATCAACGTGACGCAGGTTGGTCCGGCTCCAGCTGGTGACGTCACCCTTGGAGGTCTGGCTTGTGCCATCGGATGCGCGGAAACCAAAGGCTGTCTCAAAACGGAACTTCAGCGTGTTCTCGCCAAATGCCTGTTCAACCCAGAAACCGATCCGCGAGTTCGACGAGGAGTTGTCAGAGGCGCGGTTGTACTCTTCGACACCGTCGTCGAAAGACTGGAAGGATGGGTTAAACTGACCATACCAGCGGAAGCTACCGCCGTTGTCATTGGTGTAGGTGGGGCCCGCAAATGCCGGGGCTGCGAGCAAAGCTGCGGCGACAGCCGCGCCGCTGCGCAATACGAGTTTGGTGCTCATGGATCTGAGTCTCCTGATTGAACTTTTGTGGCCCGTCTTCCCCCCATCCCAGGGATCCGTTCCTCGTAGGTTTTATAACAATCAGATTTTTTAGGGCGCAGTCTTGAAATTAATTCCGCTTTGCCATGGGGGAAAAATCGGCGAAAAAATGCAATTTCAGCTCACTTGTCGGCGATTTTCAGTAACGCTGAAACAAGCGTAAGTGAACTAAGTCACGTAGCGCCTGCGCCCAGAGCAATGCAGCATTGCGCCCAGCGAAACTCACAATGGATTGAACATATTTGTGGCGCATCACGGATTCGTATTTTGTCTTTTTTGATGCTGTCAGCGTGCGCAATCTTTTCCAATCGCGCCCAGGTTCCACCGCCTGTTCCAATATCACTCCCCCTCCTCCCAATCGGGTTTTGCCAGGATCTGCGAGATTGTGGCCAGCTTTGCATTGGCACAAACGCGTCCCTTCGCTTCAGCAATGATCGCCTTGACCAACTCCCACCTTACAGCGCAGTTTCATAAATCAGGGTCTCAGCAGCCAACATCTGGTCACATTGGGCTTTGCTAAAGCGGTCACCGGATTTGACTCCCTTGGTTTTCCCATAGCAGACCGTCCAAACGCCCACCACGTCGCGATAGGCCTGCTGGCGCAGCCCTTCCCATCCCCAAATAAAACCCCACACCGAAGAAAGCGCGATACCACTGCCTGCGATCAGGCCAAGGCTACAGGTCTTGATGGCTCCGCGCTGATCGCGGCGAAACGGCCCCAGGTCAGAACCTGGACACTTTAGGAGATCACATTTGACGGAACGTAAGCACGGCGCGCGCTAAAACGTAGGCGTCAATTTCCTGACTTTTTAAGCAGCGGCAGCGGTTGGCGCGACAAAAGACATGAGGAGGCGCCCAAAATCACGCAACGCCATTTGCCTTGACCTAGATCTGGGTCGCTAAACATGCCGTAACAGAAAAGGGTCTGGCGAAGCGGGCAAATTCCCTGCAGCGGCCACAGATTTCCTTTCCAGCCTGGTCTAACTTGATGTGCACTCCGCCAGCGCATCTTCCAGCACCGCGAGCACGGCCGACTTGGGGACATCTGCCGTCACAAAAGCCTCGCCAATGCCGCGCGCGAGAATAAACCGCAGCTGGCCGTCCACCACCTTTTTGTCCTGCCCCATCAAGCTTAACAGCGCCTCCGCATCCGGAAGGGAGCCTTCGATATCCGACAGATCAGTCTTCATCCCCATGGCTTTCAGATGCGCCCGCACCCGGCTTGGGTCTTCCTGGCTGCACAGGCCCAGACGGGAGGAGAGCTCAAAAGCCATAGCGCAGCCAATGGCAACGCCCTCACCATGTAGCAAACGACTTGAATAACCGGTTGCGGCCTCCAGGGCATGACCAAAGGTATGGCCTAGGTTCAGCAGAGCACGGTCACCCTGCTCAGTCTCATCACGCACGACGATATCGGCCTTCATCTGCACCGACCGGGCCACCGCCTCAACCCGGGCAGCCATATCGCCAGAGGCCAGCTTTGGCCCCATCTCTTCCAACCAGGCAAAAAAATCTGCATCGCCCAACATACCGTATTTGACCACCTCACCATACCCGGCAAGGAAATCGCGCGCTGTGAGCGTGCCCAGCACTTCGGTATCGGCCAGCACCAATGTGGGCTGGTGAAAGGCCCCAATCAGGTTTTTGCCCTGTGGCGCATTGATGCCGGTCTTCCCCCCAACTGAACTGTCCACCTGCGCCAATAGCGAGGTAGGAATTTGCACAAACCGCACCCCCCTGCGCAGAACTGAGGCCGCAAAGCCCGCCAGATCGCCAATCACACCACCACCAAAAGCAATCACTACGTCATTGCGTTCGACCTTTTGCTCCAGCAGCCATTCCACCGCGCGGGTGAACTCAGGCCAGCCCTTGGTGCTCTCTCCTGCGGGCAAGGCAAGGGAGACCATATCTATCCCTGCCGCGCTCAATCCTTGACGGAGGGTTTCCAGATGCAGATCCGCAACTGTTTCATCTGTTAAAACCGCCACACGCGACCGTATTAGAAACGGCGCGACCCGCGCACCGACACCGTGCAACAGTCCCGGCCCGATCACCACGTCATAGGCGCGCCCCTCTAGGGGCACATGTACGATCTTTTCCATGTTTAACTCTCCAACACATCGGGGCGAGACCGCAAAGCCTCCAGCACCCGGTCAACCATCTCTTCAATCGAGGCCTGTCCATCCGAGGCCACTGTCAAATCCGCCTTGGCATAAAGTGGCACCCTCGCCGCGTAGAGTTCGGCCAGGGTCGCACGTGGATCCGCCGTTTTCAGCAAGGGGCGCGTGTCGCGGTGCCGAACTCGGTTCCAGAGGACCTCAAGATCAGCTTGCAGCCAGATCGAAGCCCCATTCCGGGTGATGGTCTCCCGGTTTTCAGCCGCCAGAAAGGCACCGCCTCCCGTAGAAAGCACGCCGCATTCTTCCGTCAGCAACCGCGCGATAACCTGGCGTTCTTTGCGACGAAAGAAGGCCTCACCGTCACGGGTAAAAATTTCGGGGATGGTCATATTGGCGGCAGATTCGATCTCGTGGTCACTGTCCAAAAACGGCACCTGCAGGCGCGTGGCAAGGGCCCGGCCCACCGCCGTCTTTCCGGCCCCCATCATACCCACCATCACAATGGTCTTTTTCAACCGCCCTGGGCTAGGGTGTGAGGTCTCCACCTCGGCTATTTGCTCTTTTTCGCTCATTCTTCAGTGAATGACGTGATATTGCAAAAAAGGCCATATATAACTTGAGCAAAATACAAAGAAGCAGGCAGCGGGTGCGCAATGGTGCGATTGATCAAATATCTAGTCATTTTTGGGGTTTTAGCAGTACTGGGGCTGGTGGCCTATGCCTACATCGGCCCCTGGTTCGGGGCGGATTTTAGCGTTCCCGTACAAGAGATACGAAAACCGGTAGTGCTAGATGCGAACTAGCCCCAAAAAAAAGAACCGCGTGACGGCAAGGGTTTTCGCCTTTTTGATCAGCGCCTTATGTGCAGGCCCTGGTCTGGCCCAGGCGCCACTAACGGTGATTGACTGGCTTGGCCAACCGGACAGCTCGCCCGCCTTACCCAGCACTGTCTTGCTGGAGCCTCCGGTCACGGGCAGTGCCGCCCGCCCACAGATCACCGTGACGCCTCTGCAGGCGCTATTGCCCCCCATCGGCTTGGTTGCGCCCTCAGCAACAGGTTTGCCGATTGATCTGTGGCGCGGCAGCACCCCAGACGATATTGCAGCGCTCATCCGTAGTGTTTCGGTGCAGGGCAACCCGGCCATGCAGTCGCTGCTCTTTACCCTGCTGTTGTCTGAAAGCCGCCCTCTAGAGGAAGAGGGCGACGCCATATTGCTGGCGCGCCTGGATCGGCTGATCACCCTGGGCGCCTCTGATCCGGCGCAGGCCCTGGTGGAACAGGCAGGTCCGTCTAGTACTCCAGAGCGGTTTCGGCGTTGGTTTTTCACCACACTGATCAGCGGCGACGAAGACCGAGCCTGCGCGGCTCTCATTGCCGCGCCCTTCCTCGCCCCTGACTATCGCGCCCGTATCTTCTGCGCTGCGCGCCGGGGGGATTGGCCCACCGCAGCTTTGATGCTCGAATCAGCCCATGCGCTTGAGATGTTACCAAAGGCACAACTGGACCTTCTGGATCGGTTCCTGAACCCCGACATATTTGAACTGGCTCCCCCCCTGCCGCTGCCGGACAAGCCGGATCCTTTGACCTTCCGTCTTTATGAGACCATTGGCGAGCGCCTGCCCACCACGCCTCTGCCACGGGCCTTTGCCGCAGCAGATCTGCGCGATGTGGCCGGTTGGAAAGCGCAGCTCGAAGCAGCTGAGCGGCTAACCCGCGCGGGCGCCTTGAACCCCAATCAGCTTCTGGGGCTCTATACGGATCGCAGCCCCGCCGCTTCTGGTGGGATATGGGATCGCGTTGATGCGCTGCAACGCTTTGAGGCGGCCTTGAATAGCGGCAGCAGCGATGAGGTGGCTAATGCACTGCCTGCGGTCTGGAACGCAATGCAGCAGGCCGGTCTTGAGGTGGGGTTTGCGGATCTCTTTTCCACACAGCTTGCGCGGTTTAACCTCACAGGCGCGGCAGCCGAACTCTCCTGGCGTATTCGCCTCTTGGCGCCCACCTATGAAATAGCTTCCCACAGTGCCCCCAGCGAAAGCCCAGAAAACACTTTCCTGGCGGCCCTTGCGCAGGGCACACCGGGGCAGCCAGGATCCAACGTCAGCGCAACGACGACCCAGGCAGCTGAAAGCGTAGATCACGCACCGCTCGGGGACACAGCCCCAACCGAGGCGCAAAACGGCAGTGTTGGCCGGGCCGCACGTTCGGGCTACTCACCGCTGATGCAGTCTATTACCCAAGGGTTTGAGGACGGCGCAGAGGTGCCTGAAAAAATCCGCCGTCTGTTGGATAATGGTCAATTGGGAGAGGCCATCTTACGCACGATGGATCTCTTTGCGCGGGGGGCACAGGGCAACCTTGGCGATCTGAGCAAATCCCTTGCAGCACTGCGCGCTGTTGGGCTGGAAGACACTGCAAGACGGGCTACCCTGCAGCTGATGCTGCTGGAGCGCGGCTGAATGGCAGCTCCACAGGAGGATCTGCAATGGATCTCAACCTTTCTGGATGCCCAGGCCGCCGAGGCCGGCGCTGCGCGCAATACGCTGCTGGCCTATGGGCGAGACCTGAAGGATGCCGCCAGTTGGTTGGCCCATCGCAACAACCGGTTTGCTGAGGCCGCGCGAGAGGATATCGAAGCTTATCTTATCAGCTGCGACGCTGAGGGGCTGTCCCGTGCGACTCGCGCAAGACGGCTCTCAGCCCTGCGCCAACTCTTTCATTTTGCCTTTGAGGAAGGTTGGCGCGCCGACAATCCCGCCATTCAGATCAAAGGACCAGGGCGGGCCAAGACCCTGCCCAAAACGCTCGAGGTCATCGAAGTCGACCGCCTGCTTGACGCAGCCCGGCAGACCGGTCGCAAACCGGCGGATCGGCTGCGCAATACCTGCCTGATGGAGCTGCTCTACGCCACTGGCATGCGCGTCAGCGAGTTGATGTCACTCCCTGTGGCCGCTGCGCGCGGCGATCCCAATATGCTCTTGGTGCAGGGCAAGGGTGGAAAAGAGCGCATGGTACCGCTCTCCCCGCCGGCCCGAGAGGCACTGCGGGCCTGGCTCACGCTGCGCGATGAGGCCGACGAGGACAGCCAGGCCAAAGGCAAGCTGGGGTCAAAATTCCTGTTCCCATCGCGCGGTAAAGAAGGCCATCTGACCCGCCATTGGTTTTATCTTCTGATCAAGGACCTTGCCGTCACCGGCGGGGTCGACCCGCAAAAGGTAACGCCCCATACCCTACGCCATGCCTTTGCCACCCATCTGCTGGCCAATGGCGCTGATCTGCGCGCCATTCAGGCGCTTTTGGGCCATGCGGATATTGCCACCACCGAGATTTACACCCACGTGTTGGACGCCCGCCTTAGGGAGTTGGTTTTGCAGCATCACCCGCTGTCACGCCCAGGGGAGGCCCGTCAGCGCATAGAAGAGGATGACCCAGACAGGGAGGCGTAACGCTAGTCTTGCACAGTCCGAAATCACACTCCAATTTCGCAAATCTCCCGTGGAACCGCTCTTGTCTGGTGCGCCATCGCACCCCATAACCTAATAGCAACACAAACTGAACTTGGACCCATCATGGACACCGCTCACACCGTTTTGGACAGCGCCTTCTGGATCTCAGCAGGGGCAATTTTGCTGCTATTGGTCCTTTCTGCCTTTTTCTCTGGCTCGGAAACCGCCCTGACGGCCGCCTCACGCGGGAAGCTGCGCACCCAGGCCGACAAGGGGTCCAACGGGGCGCAGCGTGCGCTGGATGTCACTGAGGACAGTGAGCGGCTAATCGGATCCGTCTTGCTGGGCAACAACCTGGTAAATATCTTGGCAACCTCGCTTGCCACGGCCCTGTTGACCCGGACTTTTGGTGAAAGCGGCGTTGCCTTTGCCACCCTGGTTATGACCCTGCTGGTTTTGATCTTTGCCGAGGTTTTGCCAAAAACCTATGCCATCTCCAATGCCGAAAAGGCCGCCTCTGCGGTGGCGCCGATCATTGGCATACTTGTGACCGTTCTGGCCCCTATTGTGGCCGCCGTCCGCTTTTTGGTGCGGGGGATTTTGCGGCTTTTTGGGGTCAAAATCGACCCTGATAGCCACATCATGGCCATGCGCGAAGAAATCGCAGGGGCCCTGCATCTGGGCCATTCCGAAGGCGTTGTGGAAAAGGAAGATCGCGACCGGATCTTGGGCGCATTGGATCTGTCTGATCGCTTTGTCGAAGAGATCATGCTGCACCGCTCTCATATCGAAATGATCGATGCAGATGCAGAACCCGCAGATATTCTGGAACAGTGTTTAACCTCACCTCATACCCGCCTGCCCGTGTTTAAGGATGAGCCAGAAAACATCATCGGCATCGTGCATGCCAAGGATCTCTTGCGTGAGATGTATGCACAGATCGGCGGCCCAGAAGGCGATGCCAGTGCTCTGCGCAAATTCGAAATCACGACGGTCGCCAAGCCGCCCTATTTTGTTCCCGAGACCACCACTCTGGATGATCAGATGCGGCAATTCCTGCGCATACGCAGCCATTTTGCCCTGGTAGTGGATGAATATGGTGCCCTGCAGGGATTGATCACACTAGAGGATATCCTGGAGGAAATCGTTGGTGAAATCACCGACGAGTTTGATCCCGCTGAACAGTCTTTGGTGAAAAAGGATGCCGACGGAAATTACACCGTCGAGGGGGCCACAACCATCCGTGACCTCAATCGGGCCACCGATTGGAACCTCCCTGATGAAGAGGCCAACACCATCGCCGGGCTAGTCATCCATGAGGCACAGATGATCCCCACCACCGGCCAGGTCTTCTCCTTTCATGGGTTCCGCTTTGAAGTCACAGCGCGCGAAGGCAACCGCATCACCGCCTTCAAGGTGCGCCCCCTGTCATGAGCCGCGCTGCCGCATGGTTCGATCAGATTGTTCTGGATCTGCTGCGGCAGCTGCGCTGGAGTTTTTTGCCGCCCCTGCTGATCTATTTTGCCTATGGTGTTCAGGGCATTACCTCGGTCGCGGCCACCTTTTTTGTAAAAGAATACCTGGATCTTGAAGCCGCCTTTCTGGCCGGGCTCGCTTTTTGGGTCGGCCTTCCCTGGGCGCTGAAAATGCCACTAGGGCATCTGGTCGATCTGATCTGGCGCTGGAAATACCTGCTGATCCTCTTGGGCGCTGCGCTGATGGCCTCGAGCTATGGAATCGTGGCTGGCCTGTTGATCCTGCCCGAGGCGATGGCGCAGATCATGCCCGCCAACAGCTGGTATGTCACCGCAGCTCTGTTGGCCCCTTGTGGCTTTGTGTTGCAGGATGTGGTGGCTGACGCCATGTCGGTCGAGGCTATTCCCCATTGCAAGGCGGACGGCAGCACATTCACCGAGGCCGAAAATCGCGTGATGCATACCACAATGCAGACCCTTGGGCGCATTACCCTAATCGGCGGTTTCAGCGCGGCGGCCGCACTGAATGTCTGGCTGTTTGACGGCGCGGAGGCTTTGGCACAGGCGGAAAAAGGCGCGCTTTATGCCCATGTCTATCTGCTGGCTCTGATGGTGCCGCTGCTGTCACTGGTCGGCATTGCCGTAGCGCTATTTCAACGTATGCAGCTGGGCGCCAGACTGCGCCGTATGGGGCTCAACGTAGCGGAGATCCAAAGCCGCCTGACCCAGCCCAGGGATCCAGTGACGGTGAACTGGTGGTATTTCATCGGTGGCGGCGCCTTTGTCGCGCTCTCCCTCAGCGTTGGCCTCAGCGAGGTTGCACAGGCACAAGAGTTGGTCTTTGCCGGCTCAATGATCATCGTTTTGCTACTGATGCGCCAACTGATAAAATCCCTGACCCAGCAGCAGGCGCGGGCTTTGATCGGAACAGCCATTATCATCTTCGCCTATCGTGCCACACCCCTGAATGGTGCCGCCGCCACCTGGTTCGAGATCGACGCACTTGGCTTTGACCAACAGTTCCTGTCGGTGCTGTCACTGATCTCTTCGCTGCTAACGCTCTTTGGTATGGTGCTGCTGCGCCCTTTAATTGCCAATAATACCATCGCCTGGATCATAACCTTCCTGGCCCTGACCGAAGCCCTGCTGAGCCTGCCCAATATCGGGCTGTACTACGGGCTGCACAACTGGACCGCACAGATGACAGGCGGCTTGGTGGATGCACAATTTATTGCATTGGTGGATACGGCAGTGGAATCCCCCCTTGGTCAGGTCGCGATGATCCCGATGCTGGCCTGGATTGCCCGCAACGCCCCAAGTAACCTCAAAGCGACCTTCTTTGCGGTCATGGCCTCCTTCACCAATCTAGCGCTCTCAGCCTCCAGCCTGGGAACCAAATACCTCAACCAGGTCTTTGTCGTCACTCGCGAGGTCACGGAGTCCAGTGGTCAGGTCGTCACCCCAGCCGATTATAGCAACCTTGGGGCGCTCCTGATCGCCGTAGCCGTGTTGAAACTGGCAGTTCCATTGGTGACGATCCTCCTGGTCCAGATCAGCCCGCTTCGCAGCACGGACTAGCCGCCTTCAGAGCAAAACCTCCCCGACAAACCGAGTATTGCCGCCGCCAAATGCCTGAGAGCGACGGGGTATGTCGCTTTTTCACTGGACTACTGTTCACTTCTGTCCAGAATAAAGAAAACGCATTCAGGGAGAAGCCTCATGAAGACCACCACCCGTGTGGCCGTGATCGGCGGCGGTGTCGTCGGCTGTTCGGTCCTTTACCACCTGACCAAGCTGGGCTGGTCTGATGTGATGTTGTTTGAGCGCTCCGAGCTCACCTCCGGCTCCACCTGGCATGCCGCCGGCGGGTTTCATACCCTTAACGGCGATACCAATATGGCGGCGCTGCAGGGCTATACCATCAAGCTGTACCGCGAACT
The DNA here is from genome assembly GCA_913054455.1 of uncultured Roseobacter sp. Classification (GTDB taxonomy): domain Bacteria; phylum Pseudomonadota; class Alphaproteobacteria; order Rhodobacterales; family Rhodobacteraceae; genus Pseudophaeobacter. Next base: position 19,025 of record CAJXIL010000019.1, on the reverse strand, counting down.
GGAGGAGATCACCGGCATGTCCTGCGGGCTGCATCACGTCGGCGGCGTCACTCTGGCCGACAACAAGGAACGCTTTGACATGCTCAAGGCGGAGCGGGCCAAGCACCGTTTCATGGGGCTGGAAACCGAAATCGTTTCCCCTGAAGAGATCAAGAAGATCGCGCCAGTGACCAATATTGAGGGCATAATCGGTGGGCTTTATGATCCACTCGACGGTCATCTAGACCCCTCCGGCACCACCCATGCCTACGCAAAGGCAGCCCGAATGGGCGGCGCCACGATCGAAACTCACACCAAGGTCCTTGAGACCAACCAGCGCCCCGATGGCAGTTGGGATGTTGTGACAGACAAAGGCACAATTCACGCCGAACATATCGTCAATGCCGGCGGTCTTTGGGCCCGCGAAGTGGGGGCTATGGCGGGGATCTATTTCCCCCTCCACCCAATGGAGCACCAGTATATCGTCACCGACGAGGTACCGCTGATTGCCGAGATCATCGACGCAGGCGGCGAGCACCCCCATGTGATGGACCCGGCAGGCGAGAGCTACCTGCGTCAAGAGGGACGTGGGCTCTGCATCGGCTTTTATGAGCAGCCCTGCAAACCCTGGGCGGTCAAAGGCACACCCTGGGATTTTGGCCATGAGCTCTTAGGCGACGACTTTGACAAGATCGAAGACTCCATTGATTTTGCTTATAAACGCTTCCCAGCCCTAGAGGCCGCCGGGGTAAAATCGGTGATCCATGGCCCCTTCACCTTTGCCCCCGATGGCAACCCGCTGGTAGGGCCCGTTCCGGGGATGCGCAACTACTGGTCCGCCTGCGGCGTTATGGCCGGCTTCAGCCAGGGCGGCGGCGTTGGCTTGATGCTGGCGCAATGGATGGTTGAGGGCGAGCCAGAGCGCGATACCATGGCACTGGACTGCGCCCGCTACGGCGATTGGATAACCCCCGGCTATACCCTGCCCAAGGTCATTGAAAACTATCAAACCCGGTTCTCGGTCTCCTACCCAAACGAAGAGCTTCCTGCTGCGCGCCCCTTCCGCACCACGCCGATGTATGATGTCTTTGACAGCATGGGCGCCGTTTGGGGCCAGCAATATGGGTTGGAGGTGCCAAACTACTTTGCCGAAGCGGATGAGCCACGCTTTGAAACCCCTTCCTTCCGCCGCTCCAACGCATTTGAGGCCACCGCCCGCGAGGTCAAAGCTGTCCGAAACAGCGTTGGCATCAATGAGGTGCATAACTTTGGTAAGTACCGGATCTCAGGTGCAGGCGCCCGCGCCTGGCTGGACCGTATCATGGCGGGCCGGATCCCGCAGCCTGGGCGGATCAGCCTCACTCCGATGCTCTCGCCCAAGGGCCGCCTAATCGGCGATTTCACCGTCTCCTGCCTCTCCGAAGACGACTTCCGTCTCACCGCATCCTACGGAGCGCAGGCCTATCATATGCGCTGGTTCCTCCAGCACCAAAATCCGGGTGTGGCCATCGAGAATATCTCAGACAGGCTGAATGGCTTCCAGATTGCCGGTCCCAAAGCCACGGAGGTGCTACAGGCCTGCACCCTCCAGAGTGTCTCAGACATGCGCTTTATGGATGTACGCCCCCTGACCGTTGGTATGGTGGAGTGTCTGGTACAACGAGTGAGCTACACCGGGGATCTCGGCTATGAGATTTACTGTGACCTGCCCAGCCAACGTGCCCTTTGGAACGTGCTTTGGCAGGCGGGGCAGCCCCATGGCATCAAGCCATTTGGCATGCGCGCGATGATGTCACTGCGTCTGGATAAGTTCTTTGGCTCTTGGATGAATGAATTTTCGCCGGATTACACAGCGGCAGAAACCGGCCTGGACCGCTTTATATCCTTCAAGAAAGAGACTGACTTTATTGGAAGATCTGCAGCGGAAGGCGAACGCAGCTCGGGCGCAGCTCGCAGGCTCTGCGCCTTTGAGGTCGAGGCAGACGACGCTGATGTGGTTGCCTATGAACCCATTTCCATCAAGGGCGAGGTGGTCGGCTTTTGCACTTCCGGCGGCTACTCCCATCATGCGCAGAAATCCATAGCGCTTGGCTTTGTCCCAACCCCCAACGCTCACCCCGGCTTGGAGGTTGAGATTGAAATCCTAGGCGAGATGCACAAGGCACGTCTGATCACAGAGCCGCTATTTGATGCCGAAGGCAGCCGCATGCGCGGCTAATCCTTGCCGTGGATTCCCAACGCACCCACTTATGTGGGGGCGTTGACCAGTCTTCGAGCGCTCCGTCTTTGGCCATCGCCTCCGCTTTTCGCTGGCCTTCCCCGTTCATCTTTCCCAAAATATTCCCGCCGGAGGCATCTCCCCTCCCCAATTATCGACGCGGGCACCCTTTATGAAAAATATCGCAATTCTCCTCCTCGCCGCCGGAGCCTCCTCGCGCATGCGGGGGCGCGATAAGCTGATGGAACTGGTCGGTGGCGTCCCGCTTCTCAGCTTGATCTGCAGCCGGGCTGCACAGACCGGGCTGCCCTGCTATGTGATGGTTCCCACGCTCGACCACCCAAGGGTTTCTGCCACCGCCACGGCTCATGTGGTCCCAGTCCCCGATGCCTCGGAGGGTATGGCGGCCTCTATCCGCGCCGGGGTTCGCGCCCTTGGGGATAACATAGAGGCTGTGATGATCTTGCCTTGTGATATGCCAGAGCTGCACACAACGGATTTACTGCACCTGGCAAGCCATTTTCATAGCTCTGCCAGCCCGGTTCTGCGCGCCACGGCCAGCGACGGCACCCCTGGACACCCAGTGCTGTTTCCCCGGCGCTGTTTTCCAGCCCTCAGCCAGATCACCGGCGATCAGGGCGCCCGCGGCTTGTTGCGCAGCGAGAAAGTCGAGCTCGTTTCTCTTCCCTGCAAGCGCGCGGTGACGGATCTGGACACGCCAGAGGCCTGGGCAGAATGGCGGGCCAGGCAATGCCAATCTGACGCGCGACAAAAACAATAGGGCGAAACCCAAAGGTTCCGCCCATGTGCTATTCAATGCCGCAACGTTGGTAATTCATCGCAGGCTTCGGCAACGCTTGGTTTAATGCACCAACAGACGTGCCTCATGACGCTTCAGCGACCGGCGAGCCGAACTGTAAGCTTCACGACCTTCCTCGGTCTTCAACTCAGGGAAGATCTCATAGACTTCATTGCGCTGCGCATTATCAAGGCCGCGCAGAGTCTGATCGCCTGGCTGGAAGCTTTCGGTCCAGGCGCCATCCGACAGCACAACCTCATGCTGGTCGAACATGAAGTGGATATAGGTGACCGAACTGGTCTCCACCGCATCCACACCTGCCAGGCCAGTCAGATGTTTGGCGGCAACCAAGACTTCGCGATCTTCAAAATAAAGCGCAGTTTTGTCACTGGCCACCAGCACCCGGTGATTGGGGCTGACCATCATGTCGCGCTCGGGCAGACCATTGCCCAGGGCACCTTCGCGGATCAGGATCGGCTGCAGATGTTCTGCAGCTTTCAGATCTGCCGTGGCCAGATTGCGTTTGCCCAACCAGCGGATCGACTGGATACCGTTGTCACGGGTGATGATCCGATCGCCAACAGCCAGATCCTCGACACGGCGCTCGCCCTCGGGTGTGGCGATCAATGTACCGGGCGTAAAGCAGGGCACGATGACGTTTTCGATTTCGAAGAAATCAGCCGTCCCAGTGACCGCTCCAGTGGAGTCCAGGAAGGTGACAGTCCCGTTCTCTGGATTGGTGCTGTCATATTCGACTTCCAGGGTCCCGCCAGGGTTCTGCTCCTCGGCAACGCCGCGCAGATCCAGCACGTCAATATCGCTGTCATCCGCGTCTTCGCCACCATAGACGGTATCATTCTGGCTAATCCCGGTGATGGTGTCAGACCCCGTTCCGCCCAGAGCAAAATCGGTCCCACCACCTGCGCCCAGGTCGATCTCATCCAGGCCTGCGCCGCCATCGAGCTCATCATCGCCTTGACCGCCAAGAAGCGTGTCGTCGCCCTCGCCGCCCGTTACGGTATCGTCGTCGATGCCGGCATCGATCATGTCATTGCCGGTGCCACCCGACAGAAGATCGTCGTCATCCTGACCATAGATCACGTCATCGCCGGCGCCGCCGTCGATGGTATCCATGCCATTGGTTGGATCTGGATCCACCGGGCGACCGTCCGAACCATCGTCGGTAATGTTGAGCCCATCCGGGAAGATTGGGTCCAGACCACCATAGATGGTATCGGCACCTTCGCCGCCCATCAGGCTGTCGGAACCTTCACCACCGGTGATCACATCGTCCTCGGTGCCGCCGTCGATGGTATCGTCGTCAATGCCACCGTCGATGGTATCCGACCCAGCACCGCCGGAGATCAGATCGTTGTCGTCACCGGTGAGAATAACATCATTGCCAGCGCCGCCATCCACAGTGTCTCGGTCATCCAGCGGATCCGTATCCGCGGGCACCGCCGGAATTGAAGGCGTGGTTCCATCATATCCGGGAAAGCCGCGATCGGGCAGCGGCACGGCGTCATCCGAGGAGGTATCGATGACATCATCGCCCTCGCCGCCCTCGACACTGTCAGAGCCGTCGCCACCGTCAATGGTATCGTCCCCATCACCACCTTCGATGGTGTCATCGCCTTCGCCACCGATCAGCGAGTCCTCGCCATCTCCACCATCGATAATGTCGTCCCCTTCGCCACCATCAATAGTGTCGTCACCGGGAATGCTGGTTACCGGAGTGCCCAATGCGTCAAAGAAAACATCGCTGACGATGACGCTGCTGTTGATCGTACCATCCTGGGTATGAGTAATCACAATCGACGACACTGGGCCGGGAATTGTTACCAACATCGAGGTGTCAGGATTGTCATCGCTGGTAAAGGTATCGTCTTCGCGGGCCGAGGCGGTGTCATAGCCCGAAACTGCATCAGTGTCTTCCATCGTCAGACCAGGGCCACCGGCCAGGTTCACCACAACCGGGTTGCCCGCAGCGTCAAAGGCGGTGACAGTCACCTGGCTGTCTGCATCAATATCGCTGACACGGAATGACACATCGCCAACCGGATCAGAGAAATCCAGCTGATAATCTGCGTTGCTGCCATCGGAGCTGACGTCAGCATTCAATCCACTTTGTGGATCTGCGGTAATCCCGCCAGTATTGATGTTGCCAACGAACTGCGGCACATCGGAAAACTCAGAGGCCGTATCGCCAGAACTCGTGACTGAGAAATCAACCGTTACAGAACCAGTATCCTGGGAGAACCCCCCGCTCAGGTCATCCGACGGATCCACAGGATCGCCGCCATCGGGATCGGGTGCAAGGTCCCACTGGAACACTTCGCGGGTGCCGCCACCGCCAACGCCGGGCACATCCGTGTCACCGGAAAGCACATCATTGCCGATACCACCTTCTAGGCTGTCGGCGCCGCCGCCGCCATGCACGGTATCGTCGCCTTCACCAGCCATCACTGTATCATCGCCGGTTCCGGCATTGACCAGATCGTCATCTTCGCCATCTGCCGGATTGATTGCATCATCGTTGTCGATTTGGTCACCTTCTGGATCACCCAGATAGGAGGTATCAATCAGATCATCGCCAGCGGTGCCTTCGACGATCCCGTCCAGACCACCACCGTTCACTTCGACAACATTGGCGTCCAGCACGGCAACATAGTCGATCCCGCCACTAAAGGAGTTCCCACCGTCACCATCAGCGCCAATGACAAAGCTGTCTTCGCCATCGGCTGCCACATCCATGGTCATCCCGACGATATCATCACCAGTTGTATAGCTGGTGCCCTGCGTGGTGTTCTCAACAACCAGAGTCACACCGCCCGGGCTCCACCCGTAGGAAACTGTCACAACATCGCCAGCAGCAAAGAAACCTGGGTCGGTTTCAAACTCCACCAGATTGCCATCATCTGCATGGGTCAACTGGACCACGCCATCTTCGGTGACGCGTACCACAAAATTTTCGCCGTCCGCGTCATCCTCGGAGGACAATCCGCGGCTCACGACTGTCTGGTCACCCGCACCTGGGAAGGTATTAGCCTTAAACGAGGTGATCAGAGTCCCCTCTGTGAGATCAAACGGATCGTCATTGTCGCCTGCTACGTTGAACTGGCTCGTGCTGCCATTCCCCAGCATCCAGCCGCCTGCAAAATTGGCGCCCCCAGCGCCCGTGCCGTCCTGAGCAATGCCATCGCCAAGACCGCTGTCGTCCTCGTTATATCCATCGCGGAAATCCCAAAGACCAATCAGGTTTGCCGAATACGGATTGTCAAAATTGTCAGCCATCTCGTTCTCCTCATCGGCCTAGGGCCGTTCAATCCGCCCCATAGATCGAAGCGCCCAAAAACCGAATTTCAAGGCCCCGCAGATACGTCACCGTATTAGCAAAACCAAAATACAAACCCGAAATAAGGAGAGGCACAGTTCTTCCCGTCACAAAACATCGCGCAACCACAGCGCAAGCGCGCTGGACACGAAACCTGTCGGACAGGTCCTGTTCATCAAAGCATCGGCATAAACGTAAAAGCAGCTCACGTTGCACAGCGCTCAAAGCAGCTGCACCCTACCGTTCTCTGAACAGACCAGAGAAAATGTCACCCCCCAAATGGGCAGGTTAAGGAATACCTTATGGAGATAGCTCAACAAAGCGAAAAAACTGTCAGAAATTTTAACGAAAGCCCCAGCTGGCTTTTCTACATCTCTGGTTGCCTGGAGCTGGTAACGGGCCTTGCGCAGTGATTGTTCCGAAATTGGACGCAATCGATCACAATCAGGAAATTAAGTGACAAAATGGAAACGAAAGCGCGTGTTTGCACGCGCTCTTGTATCCATTTGGGAAACAACCGATCCATCCGTACAACCGGCAGAGAATTTCAGAACGCTCAATAATTACGCCATTTCCATCGGGCAAAGCTTGACCAATCTTCTCTTTATTAGGGTACTGTTTCCGGCGAGGTAACGCGTGAGGAAAGAATCGCCTCTAGGTCCACGTGGTAGCAAGGTAGTTTCGCCTCATAAAGGTGTAGCGCCGCACTGGTAGGTTTATCCAAGCTGAGTGATCCATTGTTAAGGCCAGTGGATGACTGTTCCCCGGTCGATCGCGACGTGAAAACCATCGCCACCTAGAATTCGGGAACCCCTGGGCCACAACTAGGAGATAACAACTGTCCATGTTCTTTGGCTGTCATTCCCCGAGCTTAGGACTTGCCGCAGCGTTTCCTGCGGCTATCAGGCAGTGCCGCGCCTGCAATGCCGAAGCCAAGCGTTCTACGAGTTTCTCATCGAAATCCACTTTACCTTTGAGAAACGACTGCAACGGGCTAGGCCTGTACACTTGATTTTGGGAAAGAGCTTTGGGGGCGGTCACAGGGGCGAGCATCCCGCCCCAGCGGTTTTTATCGCGCTTAACTCAGGCACTAGCTGCCCAGTTCCCCCTTAGAAGCACAGCGCTTCGTCGGAGCCGCAGTCCCTTGCACAGAGTTCACCGCGTACTGCCCTGTCTGTCCTGATCACGTCTGTCCTGATCACGTCTGTCCTGATCACGCGATTTGATTATTAACCCTTTTGCCCCAAAAACTGTCAGAAAAACAGCATCACAGCTGGCCAGTCGGGACATCATCCACAAATCTTGTGCTATGGGTGATATGGGCGACAGAGCGGGTTCAAGTTCGAAATCTGATTTGTCTTCGTTGTCTCAAGAATTGGAGCAGAGGGAGCAATTTCACAAGTCTGAATCTGATGTTATCCAATAATTCCGAGGATTCGAAGCGGCGGCGCGATGGAGGCGCAGAAACAGGCCAAAAAATGGCTTTGTTGCAAAAATGGGGTGATGCCCATGCCGTCATTCCACCACGCAAAAATGCCAAACCGTGGAAACCCACCAGCTCAGCCTCGTTAAGAGCAAGATGAACTGCATCAAGCTCCTTGGCCAATCCCTGCTGTCGAGAGACTTCGACCGGCAGGTCACGGAAATCAAAGTCCGCGTCATTCTACCATTGACCTCGGACCAATGGCGGACAAGGTCTCATTCAACAATCGCCACACGGCTCTCGGCATCCCCGTCACCGTACCCGTACCCGTACCCGCAGGATAGCTATGTCCGGGGAAAGGGGAACCCCAACCTGTACCCGAATTGTGAAACAAAGCCCCCGAGAATGACTAGCCCCGAGCCCAACCCGCTTGCAAAAATCTTTACGAAATCAGAGTAAAACTGGCCAACCTGCTCTGGCGTTTTTTATTTCATTTCACAAACCCTAAAGCACGAGGCTAAGAAAGGTCTTTCAAAACAATCACCTCAGTTGAGGAAATTACGTGGATTTTTTCAGGCAATTTCATCGAATATTTCTTCTCCAAGTTCGTGGCGCAGTTTCATAGAGAGGTAGCGTTCATCGAAGTTTTCTTTGTGGGTCATAGGCTTTGTTGCACAAATCGCCTGAGGGGATTCATTTTGTGAAACCAGCATGATAGCTGGAGACCATGAGCAGTTGGGCCCCTACAAAGTACAAGACCACGAACTGGTCGGCTTACAATGAAGCATTGAAGCGCCGCGGATCCCTTTCAATCTGGTTTGATCCTGAGATGACGTGGACCCCGCCGCCAAGCGACAAACGCGGGCGGCAGTGCCTATTCAGCGACGCTGCAATCCAGACTTGCCTGACGATAAAAGTGTTGTTTGGCCTGCCGCTCCGTCAGGCGACAGGCTTTGTTGAGAGCTTGCTGAAGTTGGTCGGGTTAGATTGGGCGGTGCCCGATTTCAGTACCCTTTGCCGCCGCCAGAAGGCATTAAATGTGAACTTGGCCTATCGCGGTGGAAACGGCCCGCTGAACCTTTTGATTGATAGCACCGGCATCAAGACCGAAGGTGAAGGCGAGTGGAGTGAGGAGGAGCAGAAAACAGTCTGGGAGACTGTTTTCCCGACAAATGCGTAAGCATCCCTCTCATCGAAACTGCGTTTCGACTGCCGGGCAGTGGGCGGATCCAAGCGACGCATTTGGCGCAAGATACATATCGGGATCGATGAGGAAACGCTGGAGGTTCGCGCGGTTGAAGTGACAACCAGTAATGTCGGCGACGCGCCCATGATGCCCGAGTTGCTGAACCAAATCCCGTCCGATCAGGACATCGGGTCCGTCACCGCAGACGGAGCGTACGATACGCGCAAATGTCACGATGCAATTGCCAAGCGTGGTGCTCGTGCCGTCATTCCGCCACGCAAGAATGCCCAACATTGGCAGCCTACCAGCGCGGGAGCCGTTGCCCGGAATGAAGCAGTCAATGCGTCGCGATACCTTGGTCGCGCCATCTGGAGAAAGTGGAGCGGCTACCACCGCCGAAGTCGCGTCGAAACCAAGATGCACTGTGTGAAATTACTCGGCCAATCCTTGATGTCGCGAGACTTCGACAGGCAGGTCACAGAGATCCAGATCCGCATTGACGTGCTCAATCGCTACACAGCTATTGGCACACCCATCACAGAGCCCGTAGGATAAGTCCGTCCGGGGAAAGGGGAAGATCGACCTTCAACCGATTTGTGCAACAGAGCCGCGGTGGGGTAGAAACTTTGAACTTCTTTGAAAATTTCTTTTGAGTACGCCCTGAAGATGTCCTCAAGAAATCTGCAAAACGGCTAAACCTGTCTCGATCTGAGAACGGATTTACCCAGCTCAACCCTTTACTCACCCACCTTGCTAACCCGCGCTGTTTAGTTTGGAGAGCTTTAGTCAAACCCAGTGGCAAGAACTTATTGGGTACATGGTCTAGAGTGAAAGTATGAATGTGGCAGTTTACTATGGGTGTTTTGGGGTCGCCGGGTGCCATAGGTTTCATCCAGATGTGGTTTAGAATTCAATAATGCCACCCTAGGCTGCAACGCTCAGTATCCACAGGTCACGCCTTGACTTTGAACTCGCGATACAAAGAGAGCGCGCGTGTTTCCGGTTTCGCCCTCCTATGAAAACCGCATTGAAAAAAGTGGAACGCGAAAAGCTTATCTTGGACGAAAAGCTAGAAAATATTCAGACAACTATTCGCCCGTTCGACCAAATATTTGAACGTGCGCAGCAGTTTCTGTCAAGCCCTTGTAAAATAAGGAAAAGTGAATATCTGGCGGCCCAAATAACAGTCTTGAGGTTGGCCTTTGCAGAGAAAATTACCTTTGCGCGAAATGAAGGGCTTCGAACACCAAAAACCACCTTGCCGTTCAAGGTGTTAGAGGGGTTTTCTTGCCAAAGTAAGATAATGGCGGAGAGACAGGGATTCGAACCCTGGAGACGGTCTCCCGCCTACACACTTTCCAGGCGTGCGCCTTCGACCACTCGGCCACCTCTCCGTTGGGCGGACTTTTGACCGATCAGAAAAGGAATTGCAAGGCCCGTTCTGACAAAAACCGCACCTTTTTCAAAACCTTTTTCAATCAAACAGATGCAGGCCGATCTGCAGGCTCATCTTGGACCTGTTTCATGGCATAAGAGGTGGTTTTCAGGTTTTCTGCGCAAACCAGCTCGGGCTGCCCTTCAGTCGGCTTAGGTCCTCTGACACGCGTCAGAACCGTTTCTCTCGGTCACAGAGACAAACACCGCTTAGCGGTCGACGTCCGCCTCTCCATCCGCATCACTGCCTTGCAGATCATCCAGATCCGGTCGTACGGCCGCCCCGGCTGAGGCACTTGCCACCCGGTCACTACAGGACTCAGCATCCTTGGCCTTCCCCGCTAAGAGCGCTTCTGGGTTGCGAATCCAGAGATCCCGCTGCGCAAAGGGAATTTCAATGTTCTCAGCAGCAAAGCGCGCAGCGATTTCATAGTTGAGGTCGGATTTGACCGACAGCACCCAGTTTACATCTCTCAATATGGCGCGGATCTCAAAATCGAGACTATCCGCCCCAAACCCCTGGAAAATCACGCTGGGTGCCGGTTTCAGCAGTACCATCGGATGGGACTGGGCGATCTCGTTCAGGATTGCCTCAACTCGGCGGGGATCGGTGCCATAGGCCACCCCAACCGGGACAATCACCCGACCCACCGTATTGCCACGAGTGTAGTTGGTGACGGTTCCGGTGATCAGATCCGAATTTGGCACAATCACGTCGCTGCGATCAAAGGTCTCGATCCGGGTGGAGCGTACAGAGATGTCACGCACATAGCCCATAAGGCCGCCAACTTCGATCCAATCACCCTTGGAAATGGGGCGTTCGACCAACAGGATAATGCCGGACACAAAATTGGATACGATGGTTTGCAAGCCAAAACCGATCCCCACCGAGAGCGCCCCTGCAACAATCGCAAGGGAGGAAAGATCCAAGCCAGCCATCGAAATGGCCACCAAAGCCGCCAGAAACACCCCAACATACCCGAGCCCCGAAACAATCGCATTCTGCCCGCCAGGGTCGATATTTGTCTTGGGCAACAATGAGGTGCGCAGGCTGCTTTGCACAACACGGGTCACACCGTAACCAATGGCGAAGACCACAACAAAGCTTAAGAAGGCAACCGGAGAGATCTGCGTGTCGCCAAACTGGAATCCACGCAAAAACCGGGACCAGATCTCGGTTAGATCAGCAACCCGCGCGCCCCAAATCAAGGCCAGAACTGGCAGAGACGCCAGGGAAAGCGTAAAGCCTATGGCGACCATGACAAGGGAGTCCCGCGCGGCCTCTCCCTGACGTGAAACAAAGCCGTAAAGATCCCCGGCGAATCGTTGCAACACAAAGAGCGCCGCTAGCAACAGCAACGTCTGGATTGCCGGGTAGATCAGTGCTTCGGCGGCATTGATGTAGCCTATTGCCGCCAGAACCGGGGCAACAAGACCAAGGAAAAACGCACCACGCCGTACGATCTCGAAAACCCTACTTGCCCCGGCAGATATCCGCGTCTCTTGCCCTGGGTCGCGCTCGTCCTGTTGCGCGCTGCCCCGCGGGCCTCCAATTTTATGCAGCCGGTACAGCACCAATGCCGCCACAAGGATCAAAGGAAAACTCAGCACTGCCTGCGTATCCAGCCCAGTGTTTTCAAGCTGATAAAGCTGGATCAAGATATCCTGCAACACCAGTGTTATCGCTAAGAGGTCGATCATCAGGCGGGCTTCGCCCCGGCGCACCACGGCCAAAGGTAGGAGACTCACCTCTCTTGAGGTTTTGAACAGCTGATCCCCAAGCCAGTGAAACGACAGCAGAATAAAGGCCCAGGCTGGAAGATGATCCAGCATCAAGGTGGCACGCACCCCGAGAACACCCGCCACATCCAGCGCGGTTGCCAGCAACATAATCCCAAGGAATGGCAAGGCGACTTGCAAAAGGGAAACAACAAAGGTCCAGACCCCAGTGCCACGGGCGCCAAGTCCCCGCAGGTGTTCCCCCAACCTGCGTGCCCAGGTGCGCCCCCAAAACAGCAAAAACCCGCCCAGAAATACAAGGACAAGAATTTCAGGCATCCCGTCCCAGGTCTTCTCGATCGTGGTATCACTGCCGATCTTTGTGCTGGTTTCAACCCAAAGGGTGCGTCCAGCCCGAAACAAATCCTCAAAGGCCGCAGGCCAGAGCTCGGGGTTCAAAGGCGATGGCCCCCGCTCCAACAGATAGCGTGTCCGGCGTTCGCGAATGATGGTGTCTACTTCCGCAACCAACCCGTCCGCGCGGCTAAAGGCCTGTTCTGCGACAATGCGTGGGACGTTCAATTGGTTGAGCTGCAGGGTCAGGCGGCTGCGCAGAGTTGCGATATCTTCAGGCTCAGTTTCCCCATCGGCCGGGGCAGCCCCAAGCGCCGCAATCTGCTTATTCAGCGTCTGTATCCGTTGTGTGTTCTTACTTTTTTCGGTTTGAAACTGCTGACGAAACTCCGTCAGCTCCTTGCGTAGCTGCTCAAAGGTCGCAGTCGAAGCACGACTGCTGTCAATGGCCTGCTCTGCCCGCAATGCCGTGCTTTGCCAGTCTTCTAGATAGATCTGCTGCGAGGGCTGCTGCTGCGCCCAGGCGCTGCCAGATAGCGCCACGCCCCCCAACACAGCAAGACAAAGCCAGAGCCCAAGAGCGGCAAAAAGACGCCAGATAAGCGCATGAGGCCACCAAGACGTGGCCCCATTATCCGCTGGTGTATGCTGCCCAAGAGCGCGGCTCATACGTCCTCAAAAACCCCGGGAATGGAGGCTGGTGCATGGGTCATCCAGTCGGGCACAGGCAGGTCTTTTTCGCGCAGGAAGTCAGGATTGAACAGTTTTGACTGATAGCGCGTCCCGTAGTCACACAGAATGGTCACGATGGTCTTGCCTGGCCCCATTTCCTTGGCCATGCGCACAGCGCCAGCAATATTAATTGCGGAGGAACCACCCAAAACCAGCCCCTCTTCGTGCAGCAGATCAAAGACATAGGGCAGTGCCTCAGTGTCGGAAATCTGATAATTGAAGTCAGGCGTGAACCCCTCCAGGTTCTTGGTGATCCGCACCTGCCCGATCCCCTCAGCGATCGAGCCGCCCTCCATGGCGATCTCGCCTGTGGTGTAATAGGAATAAAGACCTGCCCCCATGGGATCCGACAGGGCAACCTTCACGCCCTTGGGCTGCAAGACTTCAGCAACCCCAGCCAGGGTACCGCCCGAGCCAACCGCACAGGTAAAGCCATCGACCTTACCATCTGTCTGCTCCCAGATCTCGGGACCGGTGGTTTCCACATGTGCTTGCCTATTGGCTACGTTATCGAACTGATTGGCCCAAATTGCGCCATTTGGTTCTGTTTTGGCAAGTTCATTGGCCAAACGCTCTGAATAGCGCACAAAATTGTTCGGATTTCTATAGGGGGCCGCGGGGACCTGCACCAGTTGCGCCCCAGCAAGACGCAGCATATCCTTCTTTTCTTCGGATTGGGTTTCTGGGATTACGATCACGGTTTTGAACCCCATCGAGGCCCCAACCAAGGCCAGGCCAATACCGGTATTGCCAGCAGTACCCTCGACAATCGTACCGCCCGGTTTCAGTTCCCCCCGCGCAATGGCATCCTTTATGATGTAGAGCGCAGCCCGGTCCTTGACCGATTGCCCGGGGTTCATGAACTCCGCCTTGCCCAGAATTTCACATCCGGTCTCATCGCTGACGCGGTTCAGACGGATCAGAGGTGTGTGGCCAATGGCGTCGGCCAGATCGCGTGCAATGCGCATGGTATCCCTTTCGAACATTCTCCCAAGATGTAACCAAGGCAACAGAGCACTACAAGATGGGAAGCAAAGGTTAACCTGCCTGGGCGCGCAACCGATCCCGATGACGGGCCAGCCAAAGCGCCGCAGTGATCAAGGGCATATCCTGATAGCGATGGGTATCGACGCCTTCCATAAGACTGTCAAAGCTCAGGATTTCACTGCGCAGATCTTCGTTTTCACCCGCAACACCGCCACCACCGCTGATGTCACTTAGGTCTGTAACACCCACATATATATAAATAAACTCTCCTGAAGACCCGCTAGAAGGGTAGCCATGGCTGACCTCCTCCAGGTGTGAAATTGTCACACCTGCTTCCTCCATCGCCTCACGACAGGCCGCCTGCTGGGGAGTTTCGCCAGGATCAATCAGCCCCGCAACCGGTTCCCACATCCAGGGGCGCTTCTCGCCGGCAATATAGGTGGCGGCCCGAAACTGCTCGACCAAGAGCACCTGATCTCGCAGCGGATCATAGGGCAACACCACCGACGCACGCCCCACCAGCGCCACACCACGGTTTACCACCGGGCTCATACTGCCATCATAGCGGCGGAACTTGAGATCCATTTCTTCCATCGCAAAGAAATTCACATAAGCCCGCTTATGGGTCTCAACCTCTACGTCGCGCGCCAAATCATGCGCCGGGTCTTCTGATCTCGACTGGGCCATCAACCAGGCAGAGGCCCGTCGCCGGATTGAGGGAAAAGACTGACGCATCTGCTCGGCTGTGACCCGGCCCTGATAGGCCATTACCTCCTCTGCGGCGCGCAGGGTCAAAGCCCCCGACTCGGCAATCCAGGTCTCGAGCTCCCAGGGCGCACTGGCCTGCCACTGCCCCGGTGTCGGGAAATACACCTGCGCTGCGGCAGTCCCACCCGACGCAAGCGATACCGTGATCGGTTTCAGGGCATAGTCAAAGCCCCCTTCATAGAAATCCAGCGCGGCCAGATCTTGCGCGCTCAGTCCACGCACCAACAGCCCAGTCGCAGTCTCTCCCTCTGCTTCTGCAATCATCGGAAAGATCTGGTCCCGCACTGCGTAAACCGCGTGGTCCTGCAGCTTGGCGACAGTGGTTTCGAG
This sequence comes from uncultured Roseobacter sp., assembly GCA_913054455.1. Taxonomy (GTDB): domain Bacteria; phylum Pseudomonadota; class Alphaproteobacteria; order Rhodobacterales; family Rhodobacteraceae; genus Pseudophaeobacter. Next base: position 3,762 of record CAJXIL010000019.1, on the reverse strand, counting down.
TCCTGCCCCGCCACGCCCTAGAACAAGTTCCAGCAACGGCACATAGCGAAGTGTCCCGTAGAAAAATAGATCAACCACGTTCTTTAACCCATTGTTAAGTTGAAAATTTACGGCCACCGCTTGTGAACGTTTTCCGCCAAAAGCCCCGCCAGGCAGCCGCCAATGGCCAGGGGCAGTAGGACCGTGGGCACCGCAATGATAAAAAAGTACTCTAGGGACAGGGTGAAGATCGCCAAAAGAGCCTCAAACGGGCCCCCATAGCGGTTGCGCATGGCGCGATCAAACATCTCCCAGGCACCTTGAATGAACAGCGCCCACAGCACCATCACCGCGGCACCTGTCAATCCGTTGTTAATGGCCGGCACCAGACCATAGCCAACACGCCGCCCCATAAAAATCCAGCCCGTCAACAGGCCCAGCACCACATTGATATGAAAGAAGTACCCAAAATCAGTCCCTTCGGGCATCAGGGGCACCACCTGGACAGAGATAACGATGGCCAGCAGCCCAAGGGAAATAGCGGCGATCAATCGGGCTGCAGTGGGCATGGAAATACAATTCCTTGAGGCTTGGGCTGGAAAAGCAAGGTAGGACTGACCTTGCGCGCTCTGTCTATCAGACCGGACTACAAGACCCGATCAAGGGCAACGATCAATTTGTCCACTTCTTCTTTGCAGGTGTAATGGGTGAAACTGACCCGCAACACCCCCTCCTCGGGGTCGACGCCCATGGCTTTGAGCGCGCGGCCTGCATAAAAATCGCCTCCTCCCGCCATGATACCGTGGTCTGCCAGTTTTGCCGCGACTTCAAGCGCCGGACCGTTCAAGGCCAGGGCCACCGTGGGCGCCCGACGCGCCGCCTCGCTTGGGCCCAAGAGGCGCAAGTCATTGCGCTCCTTGACGGCATCCAGCAGGGGTTGAAGCAGCTCAACCTCATGGGCACGCATCAGATCATGGACAAAAGCCCCCCGCACGGTCGCGCCCTCACTTGGGCCAGAATGATGGTCACAAAGCGCATCGAAATAGTCAGCCATGCCCGCGCTCGCGGCAACCTGCGCATGATCCGGTCCTGCAGGGGTAAAGCGTTTGTATAGGCAGTCTCCGTTGAAAAAATGCCCCTGATTGGGCAACAGCGCCCCAAGTTCACGTCGCATCACCATGACCCCCTGATGGGGACCAAAGGTTTTATAGGCCGAAAACAGATAAATATCGGGCCCGAGATCGCCAACATTTGGCAGCCCATGCGGCGCATAAGAGACCCCATCAACGCAGACAAAGGCCCCAGCGGCATGGGACAGCGCGGTGATCTCTGTGACCGGGTTGATCTCTCCGACCACATTGGAGCAATGGGGGAAACAGACCAAACGCACCTTGTCGTCCAACAGTTCCTCCAGCCGCGCGGGGTCAAGATGACCGCTTTGTGGATCAATTTCCCACTCGCGCACCTCAATTCCCTCCTCCGCCAAACGGCGCCAGGGGCCGGTGTTGGCCTCATGGTCCTGATTGGTCACAATGATGGCTTCCCCAGGCTGCAGGAACTGACGAAAGGCCTGGGCCAGAACATAGGTATTTTGCGTAGTGGAGGGACCAAAGCTCAGCTCATCGCTCTCGACGCCCATTAAGGCCGCGATCCGCTGGCGCGCTTCGTCCATTTCTGCACCCGCCAACCGCGAGGCCTCATAGGGCGCATAGGGCTGCACTTTGCGCTGAGTGTAATAGCGTGTCAGCCGGTCAATCACATGACGACAGGTATAAGAGCCACCCGCATTCTCAAAAAACGCCTGCCCCTGCAAGCTGGGTTCCTGAAAGGCAGGAAACTGCCTGCGTACAAAATCGATGTCCAGCGCCATACCAATTCCCCAATCTCGCTTCCCGGTCTCACGTTCAGGTCCGGTTTAACGGTCCCGTTCGCTAATGTTGCTCGTAGCAATGGATGCCGCTCCAAGGGCAAGAGGTCAAGCCTGACCGCAATATTGCAGCGCACGGCGAGGGTGGTTTTAAAAAATCAGTACAGCGCGTTAGGCACGACCAATGCCTCCAGCATCCACTGCAATTGAACGACATCGGCCCCGGACCTTTGGTCCGGGGCCGATGGAACTGCGTTGTTTATTTTCACTCGGCGCGACCCGGATGTGGCCTGCTTAGGCGTTCACATCCACAACCACGCGCCCCTTGACCTGACCTTTCAAAATGTCAGCCCCCAACTGCGGCAAGTCAGACAGAACGGCGGGATTCACCATGGCTTCCAGTTTTTCCATCGGCAAATCAGCCGCCAGCCGCTCCCAGGCGCGCAGTCGGTTGTCATAGGGCTGCATGACAGAATCGATGCCCAGCAGATTGACCCCGCGCAACAGGAAAGGGATGACGGTGGCCGGAAGGCCAGCTCCCCCCGCCAAGCCAACAGCCGCAACCGAAGCCCCATATATCATCTGGCCTAGAACCCGCGCCAGCATTTCACCACCAACAGCGTCAATGCAGCCGGCCCAGGTCTCGCTTTCTAGTGGGCGTTTGACCGTTTCGTTCAGCTCATCGCGTGCAACAATCTGTGTCGCCCCCAGATCGCGCAGATAGGCCTCGGTTTCGGGACGCCCGGTAACACCGGCCACCTCATACCCTAGGTTAGCCAAGATGGCCGTCGCCACCGAACCAACACCGCCCGCAGCACCGGTGACCAGAACCGGCCCCTGTCCGGGTTTCATACCGTGATCCTCCAGCGCCATAACCGACAACATTGCCGTCAACCCAGCCGTCCCCACCGCCATGGCCTGACGGCTATCTAGACCTGTTGGCAGAGGTACCAACCAATCCGCATTGACCCGAGCCTTCTGGGAATAGCCGCCCCAAAAAGCCTCGCCCACGCGCCATCCCGTCAAAACCACCTTATCGCCAGGCTTATAGCGATCATCCTCGCTGGCCTCGACGGTACCGGCGAAATCAATTCCAGGAATGTGGGGATACTTGCGCACCAATCCACCGCCCTTAGGGCTCAGACACAAACCATCCTTGTAGTTCACAGTGGAGTATTCCACCGCAACGGTGACATTGCCCTCTGGCAGCTGATCCAACTCGATCTGCTCTACCGAGGCTGTTGCCAATCCGCTGTCTTCATCCTTGTTCATAACCACAGCATTGAACATCAATCTTCTCCTAATTCATTGCTAGGGATATCAAATCCAGAATTTCTCACGCACTGTCGCCTGACGCATGCCCTCTGGGGTTTCAACCTCCAGTTTAGCACCCGCATCCCAATGGGTCATGCGCACCATGCCAATAGCGACATTGGTGCGAAAATCCGGAGACCAGGCAGCCGAAGAGACGCGCCCTACCCGCTTTCCTCCGGCATAGAGCGGCCAGAACTCTGTGCAGGCAGGCACAGGCTCCCCCGCAATCGAAATGGCTCTGATTTGTTGCACGGGGCCTTCTTTGGCCACCCGCAACAGAGCATCTCGCCCGATGCAGCCGATAGCGGTATGGGTGTCGCAAAACCGACCGAGCCCGCATTCATGAGGCGTATTGTCATCGGTCATATCATTGCCGTAGCTCAGCAATCCACCCTCAATGCGCTCAATCAAGTTGGGGCAGCCTGCGCGCACCTCCAGATCCTGGCCTGCCTCAAACAGCTTGTTCCACAAGGGCATGCCGATCTCACTGTCTTCGACATAGATCTCAAACCCGCCCTGTTTGGAATATCCTGAGCGCGCGATCACCAGATCCCGCCCCTGAAACTGAAAGGTGCCAAACCGGAAGAAGCGGATGGAGCGAA
>CAJXIL010000018.1 GCA_913054455.1 uncultured Roseobacter sp. | reverse complement strand
CCCGCGACCCCCGGCGTGACAGGCCGGTACTCTAACCAGCTGAGCTACAACCGCGTGCTGCCCACCCAGCATCTCTGCTGAATGTTGGGCTGTAATATTCCCAGCGCTCGGGGATCGTCAAGCGGTGTTTTGGCATTTTCTCGGCTTTGGTCGAAAAAAATACCAAAATCAGGGTAACTATTTGATTTTCATCACTTCAAATAGAGCCTGATCCGTTGCGAAGGCCTTCGCTATTTCGACCGCCCCCTTCTAAACAATGCATAGCATCCGACTCTCTGCACTTCTCAGCCCGGACACCACAGCAAATCCCCCAACAAAAAAGATCTGGCCTGCAACCAAAGAAAAAGGGGGCCGCCTGCCCCCTTACCCCGGTTTCGCAAATACCCCTGACAAGATCGCAGTCATCAGGAGCAAAGGAATTAATCGATACAGGTTTCTTTCAAGATCTCCATCATCGCATCATAGTTCGGAATGAAATTCTCAATCTGATAGGAGCTCTGCTTACCTTTTTCGTTCAGCTTGTCCAGGTTGGCTCCCTCGCCCGAGACATCAATTCCGATCTGAGTGGCCAATTTGGCCGCATGTACAGAGACAGGATCGTCACCCTGGTAGACCTCTTCAAAAACCAGCCACTCGTAGTCGACCTTCTGGTATCGCAATTGAGAGATCGTGCGCCCAAGCACCAGCTGATCGTTCCAATACTGCCTGCGAACTTTATCCAGATTGATCGGGGCAGGTTTAACCTCCCCGGCCAAAATCGCAGGGTATCTTTCAGCCTCATGCTCTGGCCCCCAGGCATCGGTCGACATAGCCAGGAAAAGTGATCTCAATCTGCGAATGCTGTTGCTACGCGTGAGGACGATGAAAAAATAGCCGTGTTTCTTGGCGCATTGGATCAGCAGTTTAGTCACCTGAACCGGGACGACCTCGACACAATGCTTGATATTAACTTTATTCTCCAAAAGCGCGTCGATACTGGCCTCCAGCGCGTCCAGATCCTTGTCTTCCTGAAACTTCTGAACAATATGCCCCCAGATCCGATCAGGATTAAATGGTTCGTGCTGCACAGAACGAAACGGCGAGACCTGCGCCAGAAAGCTCTGCAATGAAGTGCCACCAGTGCGGCGCAACGTCAGGGTTAGTGTCGGGCGAGGGTTAGACAAGCCTAGTCTCCTATGGAGTTGGGAGTTCTGCCAAATTTAAGTTACCGGATTCTAACATTGTCTCCCTCCGGCGGCAACATGTGCCTCTGCCAAATGCCAGGCCCTCGGCCCATAAGACCTAATTCCCAAACGCGTGAAAAATGCAAAAATTCAAACTGGTTGGTAGAAAGCCTCAGCAGCTTCCCTAACTCCAGGGGCAAGCCTTCTTGACACGCCCTCACCAGACCTCCACCTGCGCCTCACCAAGACTATAAAGACCGGCATCCATGGGCAGGTAAAGCGACGCTTGGCGCCCCAAGGAGCGCAACCCATAGAGGATCAGAGCCAACAGCGAAACACTCGCCTCGACGAGGCAGCGTAATATCCAGCTGAATTTAACAGGGTGAATGGTGGGTCGTGAGAGGCTCGAACTCCCGACATCTTCGGTGTAAACGAAGCGCTCTACCAACTGAGCTAACGACCCGATGAGCGTGGATTTAGACAAAGACCGAGGTGGGCGCAAGAGGGGAAAATCGATTTTTTGCAAAAAAATCAGATTACTTCAAAAGCAGCTCCCGCTGTTCTTCCAGAACATAGATACAGCCCTGCTCGTTTGAAAGCTTTGCCATCTCCTGGCGCGTCAATCCCAGGGCAATGCCGCGCAGGACCTGCCCCAACAATCCATGAGCCACGACAACCGAAGGGGCCGTAAGGGCCTGCATAAACGCCAAAATTCGGGCATGAAAACTATCATAGCCTTCGCCATTGGGTGCTGCACAAAACAAATCCAGATGGCTTGGGTTTGCCAACCAGATCTCAGGATACTTTGCCTCGACCTCAGACAAGGTCATGCCCTGCAGGTCACCGGCATGAGCCTCTGCCAGACGCTGGTCGGTTGAAAAATCCGTCCCTGATAGCGCAATATTTGCTGTTTCCTGTGCTCGGCCCAGAGGCGACACAAAACAGGCTGGTGCCTCGGCCAATATAGGGCGCATCAATTCCGCTTGTTGGCGAGCATGGGACTGCCCCAGGGGGCTGAGGCGCGATTCCAATTGCCCTTGAATACGTTTCTCTGCGTTCCACTCGGTTTGCCCGTGACGCAAAAACCAGATTTTGGGAAAGGAAGTCATGTGGCGACAGATCCTCATACTTATGACTTGGTTTGTAATCCTTGAACTGTTAGCGCCGCAGGCTCTGGAATAAAAGGCCCCGTGATTTCGCCCCCGCCGAAGAACCGCTCGACACCAGGACAAAACTCCTGCCTTTTAGGCAACATCAAAGGTTCGCCTTTTCCCGAGATACTGAAAACCCAACGCCCCCATGACCGACACACTATATTCTTTTCGTAGATGCCCCTATGCCATGCGCGCTCGGCTGGCCCTTGCTTGTGCTGCGCAACCTGTTGAGCTGCGTGAAATCGTGCTGCGCGACAAACCCCCGGCCTTTCTAGCGGCCTCGCCTAGCGCCACCGTGCCCTGTTTGGTGACCTCTGAACAAGTTCTGGACGAAAGCCTGGACATCATGACATGGGCGCTGCGCCGAAACGACCCAGAACAGTGGTTGCAGATGCCCAAGAGCGGTTGGGATTGGATTGCCAGGGCCGACGGCCCTTTCAAACGGGCCTTGGACAGGACAAAATACGCTAGCCGCTATCCATCAGAGGATGCCGCAGTCCAGCGTCAGCAGGCCGCCCTGTTCCTCGCCGATCTTGACCAACAGATTGACACTTGGATTTTTGCCCGGGCAACAATCGCAGATTATGCCATCTTGCCCTTCGTGCGGCAGTTTGCCTTCATCGACAAGCTATGGTTCGACCAGCAACCCTGGCCCCACCTTCAGGCCTGGCTGGAGCGTTTTCTTATCAGCGACAGGTTTGAAGGCATCATGAAAAAATATCCCCAGTGGCAGCAAGGCGACCCAGCGACGACATTTCCTTAGGCACTACCGGAGGCCGCGTTATCGCGGCCTCACGACCCAGGACACAGCCAGGCACGCAGGTAAACGGTGAGCCTAGCCTCCATGCTTTGATCTTCATGCAGGGCACAGAAATGCAGAGCCATTGCCTGTGTCACAAAGGCCTGCATCCCGTCTGCCTGTAACTCCGCAGAAATATCGCTGCGGTACTTTCCCGATTCGAACCAATGTACTGTGAGGTCGAGGTAACGCCCAAAGGTGGTGGCTATAGCACCAATCTCAGCCACCGCGGCTGCACCGGACAGGCGCAGGATCACATCAAAAACATAGCGCTCCTGGGTCATAAAATGCAGCAACGGGGCTTGCAACGCCACCAATTCTTCCACGGTTTCCGGCGGGGGCGCCTTGGCCAATTGATCCAGATGCGCGTCGATACCCGCTCCGATCAACAGGTCCATCAGGGCGTCTTTGTCTTTGAAATGAGAAAAGAAAGTCCCCTTGGCTACACCGGCCCTCTTAACCACCTCGTCGGTGCGCAGGGCCCCGTAGCCGTTTTCCGCCACCAGAGCCGTCGCCACTGCGATAAGCCGGGCGCGGGTCTCCAAAGTTCTTTTTTGCATCTGCCTCACCATGCTCTCTAGCTGCCACGTGCAATCTGGATGGTCAATTTACTTCCCTGCGCAGTCACATATTTTTGACTACGGTCACTTTTTAATTGACCGTAGTCACTTTTTATTCAATTAAATGACCGCAGTCAATTATTGGAGCACCCCATGACCCGAATCTTTATCTTGAACGGCCACCCCGCCGAGACCTCCCTGAACAAAGCACTAAGCCTCGCCTATGCGCGCACTGCCGAGGAAAACGGTCACGAAGTCCGTATCCTTCATCTGCATGATCTCGATTTTGACAACGATTACGGCTTTGCGGGCTATTCTAATGTCAAACCCCTGGAGCCAGATTTGGAGCGTTTTTTCAGCGACCTGGAATGGTGCGAGCATTTTGTGATGACCACGCCCATGTGGTGGGGCGGACTGCCAGGCAAATTGAAAGGCTTGTTTGATCGCGCGCTATTGCCGGGCAAGGCCTTTGACACACGTAATACCAAGATGGGCATGCCTGCCCCAATGCTAAAGGGACGCAGTGGCCGCGTCATTGTCACCGCCGACACCCCAAAGGTCTTGATGTGGCTCTTCTACAGCAACGCCATGCTGCGCCAAACCGAACGTCAGATCTTGGGCTTTATTGGCTTAAAGCCCGTCAAGACCACCTTTTTGGCCCCGGCCTCTCACGCCAAGCCCAAAGCGGTAAACCGTTGGCTCGGTCAAGTGCAAAAACTGGCTGCAAAGGCTGCGTGAGACAGCACGACAGGGGCGGCAGACTGTAATCAAACAGATCCGCCCCTGCCCCGCACTAAGATTTCAGCCGAAAACGTTGGATTTTACCCGTTTCGGTCTTTGGCAAGTCTTTGGCAAAAACCACGGAACGTGGGTATTTAAAGGGCGCGATGCTGGCCTTCACATGGTCTTGCAACAGCTTCACCAAGGCCTCAGATGGCATATGCCCCGCAGAAAGCACCACATGGGCTTCAACAATTGAGCCGCGCGCCTCATCTTGCGCTCCAATCACCGCGCATTCCGACACGGCCTCATGCGACAGGAGTGCCGCCTCCACCTCGGGTCCTGCTATATTGTAGCCGGATGAGATGATCATATCGTCGTTGCGAGCAGCAAAATGCAGATAGCCTTCGGCGTCCATGATGAAACTGTCACCAGTCACATTCCAGCCATCCTGCACATAAGAGGCCTGCCGATCATCCGCCAAATAGCGACATCCCGTCGGCCCCTTCACCGCCAGCCGTCCGATCTCGCCGCGCGGGACCTCATTTCCATTTTGGTCTAGAACGCGAACTTGATACCCTCTGACAGGTTTCCCGGTGCAGGCAGGGCGGTGATCTGAGAAACGATTGGTAATAAAGATATGCAGCATCTCTGTAGCACCGATCCCATCCAGCATCGGTTTACCGGTCTTGGCCATCCAGTCCTCATAGACCGGCGACGGCAGGGTCTCACCGGCAGAAACAGCCGCGCGCAGCGAAGATAGATCCGCCCCCTGCTCCATCGCCTGTAACATCACCCGATACGCCGTTGGCGCTGTAAAACACACGGTCGCGCGGTATTTCTGAATGATCTCGATCAGATTGGGGGGCGATGCATTCTCCAACAGCGTGGCGGCGGCGCCAAACCGCAACGGAAAAATCGCCAGACCTCCCAGGCCAAAAGTAAAGGCCAGGGGCGGCGAGCCAACAAAGACATCCTCGGGCTGCACATCCAGAACTTCGCGGGCATAGCCATCGGCAATGATCAACAGATCCCGGTGAAAATGCATCGTGGCTTTGGGGGACCCTGTGGTGCCCGAAGTAAACCCCAGCAGTGCCACATCATCACGACCGGTCTCAACCGACTGATAGCTCACAGGTTTTTCCAGTGCCAAACGGTCGAGTTCAGCGTCATGGTTTGAGGTACCATCAAAGCCAACAACCGATTTCAGGTATTCGGAGGTCTTGGCGCAGGTCACCAGCTCATCCATCAGCCGGGTATCGCAGAGCGCATGGCTGATCTCAGCCTTATCGACAATCAGTCCCAACTCCCCGGCGCGCAGCATCGGCATGGTATTGACCACCACCGCGCCCACTTTCGTTGCAGCCAACCAACAGGCCACCATGGCCGGATTGTTGGCGGACCGGATCAAGACACGGTTTCCCGGCCTTACGCCCAGATCCTCGCTCAGGACATGGGCCAATCGATTGGTCCAATCCGCCAGCTCCTTGTAGGTCCGCCGCCTGCCGTTCCCAATCAAAGCCGTGCGGTCCCCAAACCCTTTGGCAACCATGGCATCTGTCAGCTCAACCCCGACATTCAGCTGTTCCGGGTAGTCAAACCCCTCCTGCAAGAATTCCGGCCATTGGTCCTGCGGTGGCAAGTTGTCCCGCGTGAAGGTATCGCTATGTGCGCTGGCTCCCAACATCTCACTTCCCTCCCTGAAATGCGCCAAGCGTCTGGCGGGCAATCACCACCCGCTGCACATCAGAGGCTCCCTCATAGATGCGTAAAGCCCTGATATCGCGGTACAGCTCTTCAACTTTTTGGCCATGGCGCACACCGTCTCCACCATGCAACTGCACCGCTTTGTCGATAACCTGCTGGGCTTGATCGGTCGAAAACAGCTTGGCCATGGCCGCCTCGCGGGTGACGCGCACGGCTCCACTATCCTTGGCCCAGGCTGCGCGATAGACCAAGAGGGCTGCCGCATCCACGTCCAACGCCATATCCGCAACATGCCCCTGCACCATCTGCAAATCAAACAACGGCGCCCCCTGCACCTGCCGGGTAGAGACCCGTTCCAACGCCTCATCCAAAGCACGGCGGGCAAAGCCAAGTGCAGCCGCCGCGACGGTTGAGCGAAAGACGTCAAGCACCGACATCGCAATCTTAAAGCCACCGCCGGGCTGGCCCAAAAGCGCCGATTTGGGAATGCGGCAATCGCTAAATTGCAATGTCGCCAAAGGATGCGGCGCGATCACCTGCTGACGCGCCACCACTTCAAACCCAGGCAATCCTGCTGGTACAACAAAGGCCGACAAGCCTTTGGCACCTGGCCCCTCCCCTGTGCGGGCAAACAGGGTGTAGACATCGGCAATACCGCCGTTGGAAATCCAGGTCTTTTCCCCATTCAACACGTAGTCTTCACCGTCCAGGGTGGCCGTCATTGTGGAATTCGCCACATCCGAGCCGGACTGTGGCTCAGTAAGAGCAAAGGCGGAAATAGCCTTGCCACTGCGGGTCAAAGGCAGCCATTCTGCCCGCTGCGCTTCAGTGCCAAAAAGCGAAATCGCACCGGTTCCCAGCCCCTGCATCGCAAAGGCGAAATCAGCCAAACCGTCATGGCGGGCCAGGGTCTCCCGGATCAGACAGAGTGTGCGCACATCCAAGCTCTCGCCTGCCGTGGCACCACTGTGCTGGGCCCATCCAGCCTCGCCCAAAGCGGCAACCAGATCGCGACAGGCCGCGTCCACATCCGCGTGATCAATATCACCCAGGTGTTCGCCAGCCCACTGGTCCAACTCACGGGCCAGTTCCCGGTGCCGATCCTCAAAGAATGGCCAGCTCAAATAGGTCCGGTCCGCCATCTGTCACCTCACAGTTTCATCTTTCCAAAAATATTCCCGCCGGAGGCACCCCTGCCCTGCCTCATGCGGCTCCTTGTCGGCTCAATCGCCTTCAAAGACCGGCTTTTCCTTGTTCACAAAGGCATGATAAGCGCGCTCGAAATCGGCCGTCTGCATGCAGATCGCCTGGGCCTGCGCCTCGGCCTCGATGGCCTGCTCGATCGACATGGACCATTCCTGCGCCAGCATGGTCTTGGTCATCATATTGCCAAAGTTCGGCCCTGCCGCGATACGCTCCGCCAGGGCCTGGGCCTCGGCCTCCAGATCTGAGGCGGCGACCAGCTTGTTATGAAACCCCCAGGCCGCTCCCTCCTCTGCACTCATTGAGCGACCCGTATAAAGCAGCTCTGCCGCGCGCCCCTGACCGATGATGCGGGGCAGGATGGCACAGGCCCCCATGTCACAGCCAGCAAGGCCAACACGAGTAAACAAAAAGGCCGTCTTTGCCTCAGGCGTGGCGATACGCAAATCTGAAGCCATGGCGATAATCGCGCCCGCGCCAACGCAGATCCCATCGATCGCTGCAATAACCGGCTTGCCGCAATTGACGATCGCCTTGACCAGATCCCCAGTCATGCGGGTAAAAGCGAGCAATTCTTTCATGCTCATCTTGGTCAGCGGGCCAATGATATCATGCACATCGCCGCCTGAGCTGAAGTTCCCGCCGTTGGAAGCAAAGACCACAGCCTTTACCGTATCATCATAGTGCAGATCCCGGAACCAATCCCGCAGCTCGCCGTAGCTGTCAAAGGTCAGCGGGTTTTTACGTTCTGGCCGGTCCAGAGAAACCGTGGCGATCCCGTCCTCAATCCGGCACAGGAAATGCTTGGTGTCGATCTGCGTCATTGCGCGTTCTCCTTGTCTTCCAATTGCCGCGCTACGGCATCCAGCGCCTCACTCATGCCCTGGGCTGCTTCTGGCGACACAGCGGCAAAAATCTCATCTATCCACCCCTCATGCGCCTCAGCCTGGCGGGCGAATTCTGCCTCCCCATCTGGGGTCAGCCGCACCCGGCTGGCCCGGCGGTCACCTGGCACTTTTTCCCGCAGCACATGGCCATCCTCGACCAGACGCTCGACAATTCCGGTCACATTGCCATTGGAGACTTTCAAGACGTTCGACAATTCACTCATCTTCAACCCCTGCCCGTGCCGAGACAGCGCTGCCATCACATCAAAACGCGGTAAAGTCGTCTGAAACTCCTGCCGCAGGTTTTCACGCAGGGCGCTCTCAACGCTACGGGTTGCCTTCAAGAGCCGCAGCCAGAGCCGCAACCGATCCTTTGATATCGTGCTCAAATTTCTCCTCCTGACACGCTCAGGGCGTGCCCATTGACCGAGGCCGCCCCTTGGGACGCCAAAAACACCGCCGTCGCTGCCACTTCTTCTGGTGTAATAAGCCGCTGCATCGGATTGCCACCCACGACCATCTTCAGCGCCTTTTCATGAGGGATCTCATAGCGCGCCATAAGCCCGGCAATCGCGCTTTCGGCCATCTCCGTATCAACAAAGCCAGGACAGATTGCATTGCAGGTGATACCGCGTTTGGCCACGTTTTGCGCAACCGAACGCACCAGCCCCAGCACCCCGTGTTTGGAAGCCGCATAGGCAGGAATCTGCGCGCCCCCCTGCAATGATGCTGTGGACGCAATTGCAATCAGCCGCCCGCCCCGCTCCATGCCTGCCCGCAGTGCCGCCCGGAAGGTCAGGAATGTCCCAGTCATGTTGACCGTAACGGTGCGCCGCCATTCCTCCAGCGACACATCCTCGATAGGCGCCGCGACACCAGCGCCAGCATTGGCGATGACCACGTCGTAAGGCCTATCAAAAAGCGCCGCCACCTGCTCTTCGTTGGTGACATCCGCCAGGCGGACGTCCAACCCCAGCCCTTCCGCGGCCGCCTCCAGCGGCTCCCTACGGCGGCCGGCCACTGTGACCTGACAACCCTCATCTGCAAAGGCATGGGCTATCGCCTTGCCAATCCCAGTGCCACCACCTGTAACCAAAACCCTACGTGTCATGCCCGGATCACCTCTGCTTCGCGATCCGCAAGCCGCCAAGCCTGATCTCGTCCCGCCTCATAGGGCAAGGGCCAGCCGCCAAAGCGATCCCCAATCTTGGCGGCCTCATGCAAAGTCCAATAGGGATCTGCCAGATGTGGGCGCCCTACGCAGACCAGATCTGCTCGCCCCGCCATCAGGATTGAATTGGCATGATCCGCCTCATAGATATTGCCGACCGCCATGGTTGCCAGCCCCGCCTCGTTGCGAATGCGGTCGGAGAAGGGGGTCTGAAACATCCGGCCATAGACCGGCTGCCCTTCGATAGAGGTTTGCCCGGCGGAAACATCAACGATATCGACACCCGCTTGCGAGAAGGCCCGGGCGATCTCTACCGCCTCTTCAGGTGTCACGCCCCCCTCACCCAGCCAATCGGTGGCAGAGATCCGCACTGACATAGGTTTGCCCGCAGGCCAAACCGCCCGCATGGCGGCAAAAACCTCAAGCGGGTAGCGCATCCTGTTATCGAGCGACCCGCCATAGGAATCCGTCCGAATGTTCGATTTAGGTGAGATGAAAGAGGAAACTAGATAGCCATGCGCCGCGTGGAGTTCGATCATGTCAAAGCCACACCGGGCAGCCATTTCAGTTGAGGTGACAAACTCCCCCTTAACTTGCAGCATTTCCTCCAGGGTGATCTCTCGCGGCGTCGCATTGTTTGGCGACCAGGCCAGCGCAGAGGCCGAAACCAGATCCCAGTTACCCGTCGCCAACGGCGCGTCCATCTGCTCCCAGCCAACCTGTGTGGACCCCTTGCGCCCCGAATGACCGATCTGGCAGCAGATCTTGGCATCGGTTTCTTGATGCACAAAGTCCACCAATCGCGCCCAGGCGGCTTCATGCTCGGGCGCATAGAGACCAGGGCATCCGGGGGTGATCCGGCCCGTGGGGCTGACGCAGGTCATTTCCGTGTAGACAAGCCCGGCGCCGCCTTTGGCCCGTTCGCCATAATGGATCAGATGCCAATCCGTAGGACAGCCATCAACGGCTTTATATTGTGCCATCGGAGAGACCACGATCCGGTTCTTCAAGGCCATGTCTCGCAGTTGGTAGGGCGCAAACATTGGCGGACGCACCGGCGCATCGCCGGGAGCGCCAGCGCTTTCCTGAAACCATTTTTCCGCCGATTGCAGCCAGTTCGGATCACGCAGGCGTAGGTTTTCATGGGAAATCCGCTGACTTCGGGTGAGAAGAGAATAGTTGAACTGCACCGGATCCATGCCAAGATAGCGCTCGACATCTTCAAACCACTCCAGCGAGTTGCGGGCCGCTGATTGCAGGCGCAGCACATCCAGACGGCGTTCATCCTGATAGCGCTCGAAGGCCCGCTCCAGGCTCTGTTCCGTTGAGATCAACTCAGCTAGGGCGATTGCGCTGTCAAAGGCCAGTCTGGACCCAGAGCCAATTGAGAAATGCGCCGTTGCCGAGGCATCGCCCAGCAGCACGACATTTTCATGGTGCCACTTGTCGCAGAGCACCCTTGGGAAATTGATCCAAACCGCCGACCCCCGCAGGTGATCTGCATTGGACATCAGCGCATGACCGCCAAGGTGATCAGCAAAGATCTCTTCGCAGGTGCGAATAATCTCTTCCTTGGACATATCTTCAAATCCCCAGCGTTCCCAGGTCTCGCCAGAGCATTCAACGATCACAGTCGCGGTATCATCGTCGAATTGATAGGCATGGATCCAGACCCAGCCATGTTTGGTTTTTTCAAATACAAAGGTAAACGCATCATCAAACTTCTGATGCGTGCCAAGCCAGACAAATTTGCAAGGGCGCACATCAATATTGGGTTTGAAGTGATCGGCAAATTCGCTGCGGACTGCAGAGTTCAGACCATCACAGCCCACCACGACATCGTAATCTTTTTGATAGGCAGATGCAGGCTTTGTGCGGGTTTCAAACTTTAGATCAACACCAAGCGCCCGTGCGCGCTCTTGCAGGATCAGCAGCATCTTCTTGCGCCCGATTCCAGCAAAACCGTGGCCTTGGGAGACAGTTCTCACCCCCTCCTGCACCACGGCAATATCATCCCAATAGGCGAAGCTCTCTTTGATCGCCTGAGCAGATTGGGGATCATTCTGACTTAGATTATCAAGCGCATCATCAGACAGCACCACGCCCCAGCCAAAGGTGTCGTCGGCCTTGTTTTGTTCAAAAACGGTGACCTCAGCCTCGGGCTGCCGCAGCTTCAGCGAGATTGCAAAATAGAGCCCCGCGGGCCCTCCTCCCAAACATGCGACTTTCATGACCCACTCTTCCCTGAAATCAAAATATGGGATCAGGATAAGTCAGTAGCTAAAATCTTCAAGCTTAAAGTTTCATACTTGAAGATTTTAGCCCATGGCCTGATCAGCCTGCGCCAGGTCGTTGGCCGGTCCAGAAGAGCCCACCCCCAAGGGAGCTCCTGTTGAGCAACCAGTGCCCACTATGCAAAGAAAAGTCCCATTAATGTTAATTAACAATATATTAAGACGCGTTCTTATGTGGATAAATCTGTGGATTAGCAGGGCACAGAGTTTCTGGATTGCCCTAAAAACTAAAAAAAAACCGCCTCAAGCCCATAAAACAAGCCTGAAACCCGAGGATCCCACACCACTTCAAGCGGTCCTCCCCCTCGCAACCCAGAGAAAACTCCAAAAATGGTAGTAAATGTTGAAAATAGATAAACAAATAACGATT
This sequence comes from uncultured Roseobacter sp., assembly GCA_913054455.1. Lineage (GTDB taxonomy): Bacteria > Pseudomonadota > Alphaproteobacteria > Rhodobacterales > Rhodobacteraceae > Pseudophaeobacter. Next base: position 26,235 of record CAJXIL010000018.1, on the reverse strand, counting down.
TTTCCGACATTTTTGTCCGTTTTTACGATATAATACAACCGAAACCCAGAAGGAAAGTGCACTCATCCCAAGACTGGGGCCGTTCGTCCTGCGGAAAAGTTGAAATTTTCAGCAGGAACAGGTCAGGCGACTGGCGCCCCAACAAGGGCAGCAGACAAGCAGAATGGACAAGAAAGTACTGGGATAGGGCCCAGGGACCTTAGATCTCGCGCAGGTAGCGCATGACCGCCTCACGCACAGACTGATCGCCTCGATGCCGCGATTCAAAGATGACCTTTCGCAAGTCACCCAGGTTAACACGCATTAACAGGGACTTAACGGGCCCAATTGAAGCTGGTCGCATCGAGAGCGTTCGCAATCCCATGGCAGCAAGACAGGCGGCCTCAATTGGGCGTCCCGCATCTTCGCCGCAAAAACTGAGTGGGGTGCTGGATGTAGCACAGCGCTCTACGATTTGGTCAATAAAGGTGAGGAAGCTGACGTTGAGACTATCATAGCGTTTGCGCACGCGCTCGTTCTCGCGGTCAGCGGCAAAGAAGAATTGCTTAAGGTCGTTGCCACCAATCGAAATAAAGCCAACCTCATCAAAGAACTTCTGTGGCGCAAACGCCAGTGAGGGGGTTTCTAGCATGGCGCCGATCTCCAGGCTTTCTGGCAAGGCGTGACCAAGAATACGCTCTCGCTCTAGCGTCTTATTCACCTCGTTGCGCGCTGCGCGGAACTCTTCCGCCTGCGCCACAAAGGGGAACATCACAGTCAGCGGACGCCCCTCTGCAGCCCGTATCAGCGCCTGCAACTGCATCCGCATCATCCCAGGCCTGTCCAAGCCCACCCGAATAGCCCGCCAGCCCAAGGCAGGGTTTGGCTCGTCATTTGGCTTCATATAGGGAAGAACTTTGTCCGAACCGATATCCAAAGTTCGAAATACAACCCTCTTTCCCTGAGCCGAATCCAACACTCGTTTATACAGAGTTACCAGCTCTGAACGCCGGGGCATCTGGTTACGCACCAGAAACTGAAGCTCGGTCCGAAACAGGCCCACACCTTCAGCACCCGAGTTCTCCAGCGAGGGAAGATCGGCCATCAGGCCAGCATTCATCACCAGATTAACCCTATGCCCATCCTGCGTCACGGCAGCCTTGTCACGGATCGAAACATAGCGTTCTTGCGCCTGGGCCAGCATGGCAATCTTGTCACGAAAGGCACTTACCACACTGTCATCAGGACGCAGATGCACCACGCCCTGCTCCCCGTCCACCATGATGTGGTCGCCGTTCAAGGCCTCATTTCTGATGCGTTTGGCATTCACCACCAAAGGGATCGCCAAGGCGCGGGCTACGATAGCTGCGTGGGAGCCAACCGAGCCCTCCTCCAACACGATGCCTCTGAGGTTGCGGCCATATTCCAGCAGTTCCGCAGGCCCAATATTGCGGGCGACCAGAATGGGATCATCCGGCAACTCAGCGCCCGTTTCAGCCCCCTGCCCAGTCAGAATACGCAGCAGACGATTGGACAGGTCGTCCAGATCACTCAGCCGCTCCCGCAAATAAGCGTCCTGCACCTGAGACAGGCGCGCACGCGCCTGGGACTGTTCTTTCTCTACTGCGGCTTCGGCGCTTAGGCCACGGGAGATATCTTCCTCCATGCGCCGCATCCAGCCCTTGGAATTGGCAAACATGCGATAGGCCTCAAGAACCTGTAGCTGCTCTTTGTCTCCGTTTTGCGAGATCTCAAGCATCTTATCGACGCCCACGCGCAACTGCTCAACCGCCTCCGTGAGACGCTCCAGCTCTTTTTCTGGGTCATCCGCAATGGGGTTAGTCACCAGAACACGGGGTTCATGCAGCCAGACATGGCCCTCAGCAGCGCCTTCCTGCGCCGCGGTTCCTGGCAACAAAACAGGCTGTTGGTGCAGTGGCGACAGGCCAGACTCCTCCCCCACGAAGGCGCCCAGCTCGGTCATCTCGGCGATGACCATAGCCACCACTTCTAGGGCATAGACTGCGTCGGCGGAAAACTCGCGCGCCTCTTTGGACTGGACGACCAAAACGCCCAGCATTTCGCCAAGGCGTTGGATTGGTATGCCCAAAAAGGAAGAGAAACGCTCTTCGCCCGTTTCTGGCATATAGCGAAAGCCCTTGGCGTTCGGCGCATCGGGTGTATTGATCACCTTGCCAAACTTGGCCACACGCCCCACCAGGCCTTCACCGATCCGCATCCGTGTCTGGTGCACGGATTCGACGTTCAAACCTTCACTGGCACACAGCTCAAGCGTCTCATCATCTCGGAACAGATAGACCGAGCAAACCTCAGTCCCGATGCTATCACCGATCAAATGAGTGATCTTGTCCAAGCGGGCCTGGCCAGGGTCTTCCCCGGCCATAGCCTCTCGCAGGCGGCCAAGCAGCTTGCGACTTTCAGATTCAGTAGATTCGACCATGGGCCCTGTTCACATATTCTTTTGTGGCAGGCAGCCCAAGGTGATCAGGCTGCTTTATCCAATTCAAAGGCATCATGCAGTGCTTGCACCGCAAGTTCCATGTATTTTCGGTCCACAAGCACGGAAATTTTTATCTCTGAGGTTGTAATGACCTTAATGTTAATACCCTCATCCGAGAGCACCTTGAACATCTTGGCCGCAACACCGGACTGTGAGCGCATGCCGATGCCAACCACAGAGACCTTTGCGACCTCAACATCGGCCACCAATTCAGCGTAATTCAGCTCGCCTGCGTCCTTAATCGCCAACAACGCCTTCTCGGCACGGGTCACCTGATCGGTCGGGCAAGAGAAGGTCATATCCGTGCGTCCATCTTCCGAGATGTTCTGCACGATCATATCAACGTTCACCCCGCCATCCGACAGGGCGTTAAAGATGATCGCCGCGATGCCAGGACGGTCAGCAACCGACATCAGGGTCATCTTGGCTTCGTCGCGGGAATAGGCCACACCGGCCACTACATTGGATTCCATGATTTCCTCCTCGTCGCAGACCAGTGTTCCGGCCTCGTCGGATTGTTCTTCAAAGCTAGAGAGAACGCGCAGTTTCACCTTATACCGCATGGCCAGCTCAACCGAGCGGGTCTGCAATACCTTTGCCCCAAGTGAGGCCAGTTCCAGCATTTCTTCAAAAGCGATCTTGTCGAGCTTGCGCGCCTTGTCACAGATGCGCGGATCCGTGGTATAGACCCCGTCTACATCGGTGTAGATATCACAGCGTTCGGCATCAAAGGCCGCAGCAAAGGCCACAGCCGTGGTATCAGATCCACCGCGTCCCAATGTGGTGATACGACCCTCGGGGCTGATCCCCTGGAAGCCAGCCACCACGGCGACGCGCATCCCCTCAGAAAACTTGGCATTGATGTTTTCCGGTGGGATCTCTTCGATCCGGGCCTGACTATGGGCGCTGGTGGTTTTCAGCGGCACTTGCCAGCCCTGCCAGCTGCGCGCGGGCACATCCATTTCCTGCAGCGTCAGAGCCATCAGCCCGGCAGTGACGTTTTCGCCAGAAGAGACCACCGCGTCGTATTCACGGGCGTCAAACATCGGCGAGGTCTCGTTGACCCAGCCAACCATTTCATTGGTCTTACCGGACATGGCAGAGACAATGACGATGACGTCATAGCCCTTGGCCACTTCGACGCCGACGCGTTTGGCGGCGCGGCGAATCCGGTCGAGGTTGGCGACAGAGGTGCCACCGAATTTCATTACTAGAACGGGCATGGGCAAAAGTCTCCGTGCGCTCGCTGTTTCCGATCACAGCCTCATAGGCGGAAGCGGATTAGAGGGCAAGACTAGGGATTGTAGCGATACACCCTATGCAGTCCAGGCAGACGATCTGCCGCAGCTGTCAAGTCGCCTGCAAAGCCTGTGCTCAGGCGCGCCAAAACCGGACTGTGAGAATGGCATAGACTGCCATCAGCTCCAGTCGCCCGATCAGCATGGCACTGCTCAGGATCCATTTGGCAGCATCATTCAGTGAGGAAAAGTTCCCGGCTGGTCCGATGGTATCTCCCAGGCCTGGCCCCACATTGGCCACCGCCGTAGCGGCACCAGATATGGCGGTGACAAAGTCCAACCCTGTCAACGCCAGCGCCCAGGCCACAATCCCCATTGTGACAATAAAGAACATGAAGAAGGAAATCACCGAACTCAGCACGTCCGGCCCCACAGGGCGGCCCTCAAAGCGGGGCACAAAAATCCCATGGGGCGAGCGGATCCGCTGGATTTGCACCCGGATCGAGGCAAAGAGCAGCTGATAGCGAAAAACCTTGATTGAGCAGGCGGTAGAGCCAGCGCAGCCGCCAATCAGGCCGATAAAGAAGAACACCATGATGAGGAAACTTCCCCACTCCATATAGTCGACACTGGCATAACCGGTGCCAGAGATGATGGAGGTGATATTGAACAGCGCCTCGCGAACGGCCTGCTCGGGGTGATGCGGGAACACGGTGACCAGGACGCCCGAAGTGATCAGAACCAGAACCAGAATAGTGGCGAGAAAGGCCCGAATTTGGCTATCACGAAACAGCGGCGTCGCCTTTCCGTTTACCAGCTGCACGTACCGCACAAACGGCAGGGCAGCGCAGATCATAAAAATCGAGGCCGCATATTCAGCGCCCCCCGAAAAGGTCCCAAATGATGCGTCATAATTGGAAAACCCACCAGTAGACATGGTGGTCATGGCATGCACCAGGGCATCAAACCCGCCCATGCCCAATGCAAGGTAGACCAGCATACATGTCAGCGTCAGGCCGAGGTAGATAAGCGCGATCTGCTTTGCGATCGCTTGGGCACGCGGCAGAATTTTACCAAAAGTGTCGAAGCTCTCTGACTTAAAGATCTGCATGCCGCCAACCCGCAGCTCCGGCAGAAAGACCATGGCGACAACAATGATCCCGATACCGCCGAGCCATTGCAGAATGCCGCGCCAAAGCAGCAACCCCTTTGGCAGATCATCCAGCCCTGAGATCACCGTTGACCCGGTCGTAGTCAGGCCGGACATGGCTTCAAAAAACGCGTCTGTAAAGCTGAGATCGGTGACCCCTAGCATCAGAGGCAAAGCGCCAAAAATGGGCAACGCAACCCAGACAAAGGTGGTCAGCAAAAAGGTCTGCTGTATCGACAGCCCCTCATGATTACCGCTGCCACAGCTCAGCGCCAAAAGCGCCCCACCTAGCATGGTAATAATACCGCTTTCCAAAAACACAGGCCAAGCACCCCGCCCCTCGATGAGGTCAGCGAGGAAAGGAAACACCATCATGGCGCCCAGAATAACGACCAGAAGGCCGATCACATATCCAACGGGTCGAAGGTCCAACATGAGAGTGAGCGTTGGACCTCCTTGTGGAAACTGTCAAGCCAAAGCCCGCGCCCGGCAATCGCGTCGTGCTCAGTACACAACGCTTTAGCTGTTGCCTTTGGGCCGCTTCCCCGATCGGCAGTCTCTGCCTTTCTCAGCCCTGATGGATCAGAGTAGAGAACAAACGTGGGTCCAGGCTTTTATTGGCAAAAAGTGGACCTTGGGTGAGAATGCTAATGGCATCATGGCTGTGCAGGCTCTCCTGATGGCTGGCAACAACGCGGAAATCCTTGATTCGGGCGTCATTCTGCAAGGCCTCACAAAACAGCCGCGCTGCGTCTTCTACAAAGATCGGGTTGGCGGCGTTCAGCTCAGCAAAGGCCTGTTCATCCTCCCGCTTGACCATCACCTGCGTCTCGGTCGGCACTGCCCTGCGGCAATGCTCAATCAGATCTTCAAACCACAGGCATTCGCCTTCGGGGTCCACCGAAACCGAAAGCCGCGCCACGGATCGCTGCGAATGCGGCGTGGCCAATTGCCCCCGCGCCTGGCGGGCATGTTCACTCAGCTCCAGCGAACAGGGGCATGTCGAGGAATAGACATAATCCAGATGAATCACCTTATGACGCTGCCCCTCGGACTGCACCAGCTCTAGCGAGATGTCGTAATACTGATAGCCAGACAGACCGGAGCGCAGGCTTTCAATCCGCACCGGAAAAGAAAACCGCATCTGCAATCGCGCGTCCATGCTCTCCAGATCAGTGAGGTAGTCGCTCAGCGCAGCTTCCATCACCTCAAAACTAAAGGTTTTCTCAGCGTGTTTGTAAAAGGACCGCATAATCCGGGACATGTTGATGCCCTTTTTGTCCGCCTCCAGGCTGACTGAACCGGTAATGCTGGTCTCTAAGGTCTGGTCATGCCCATCACGGCTGTGAAACCGGATTGGCAGCCGAAAGTTAGAAATGCCCACGTGCTGGATCTGTTCCTTGGCGCCGCGAATAAGACTTGCAGGCCCGTTCTGCAGATCTGGCAGCGTAGCCCGGTAGGCCGCATCGGACACAAATTCCTCTGGGTAATCGCGCGATAGCTCCGGGTAGTTGCCCAGCGCGCGACCAGGCAACAGACGTGCAATTGCTGGGTCCAGCTGCGCGACCTCACTGGGGTCGGCGGCTTCCGCCCATTGCCGCAGCAGCGCCAGTGCCGTTTCGGCGGCATGACGATCGGGAGCCTCGGACAGATCACGCGTTTGGATATTCATAGCAAAATGCACTCCGTTGGCGCCGCCCTGTAAGGGCTGCGTTTTACTGTTTAGACCTATACGGCCCAAAACTCAAAACGGATCAGTCAAATACGTCAGATTTGCCCCCGGATCGGACTTAAGCCTCCAAACCGAGGGCCAGAGGCCAGAACCCGTCTCAGCCTTGGGAGACTGCCAGAGCCTGTTCGAGATCCGCAATCAGGTCATCGCTGTCTTCCAGACCAACTGAGAAGCGAACCAGACCAGGAGTAATTCCCAAGGCGGCCTTTTGCTCAGCAGGCAAGCGCTGATGGGTGGTGGTCGCCGGATGCGTGGCGATGGATTTAGCATCGCCAAGGTTATTAGAGATCACCGGAATGGTCAGCGCATTGAGGAAACGGAAAGCTGCCTCCTTGCCGCCCTTGAGATCAAGCGACAGGACCGTTCCGCCTTTGCCCCCCAGCTGGCTTTGCACCAGCGCATGCTGCGCATGGGTTTCAAGCCCCGGATAGATCGTGCGTTCCAGTGCCGCGTGACCATCAAAGGCCTGCGCAATCAACAGCGCGCTCTCCGCTTGCGCTTTGACTCGCAAATCAATCGTCTCAAGTCCCTTGAGTAGGGTCCAGGCGCTAAACGGGCTAAGAGAGCCACCGGTGTGTTTCATGTAGGGTTCAAGAGTGCCCCGTATATAGTCCTTGCTGCCCAGCACCACGCCGCCCAACACCCGGCCCTGACCGTCGATATGTTTGGTCGCCGAGTAGACCACCACATCGGCACCCTGCTCGATGGCCTTAGAAAATACCGGGGTGGAGAAGACATTGTCCACCACAACCATTGCGCCGACCGAATGGGCAATGGCCGCAACCGCTGTGATATCGATGACCTCTAAGGTCGGGTTTGACATGCTTTCAAAGAACACGGCCTTTGTATCGGGCCGCACCGCCGCGCGCCACTCATCCAGATCGGTGCCATCGACAAAAGTCACCTCTACCCCGTATCGGGTCAGGATATTTTCCAAGATATAGAGACAGGAACCAAACAACGCCTGGGCTGAAACGACATGATCACCCGCTTTGAGTAGCGAGGTCAGCGCCCCGTTAACAGCCGCCATGCCAGATGCGGTTGCAAAAGCATCCTCGGCCCCTTCCAACAGCGCGATACGCTCTTCGAACATCGCCACAGTGGGATTGCCATAGCGAGCATAGATAAATTCATCCGGGCCGGCCTCAAGGAACCTGGCCTCTGCCTGTTCGGCGCTGTCGTAAACAAACCCTTGAGTGAGGAAAATAGCTTCGCTCACCTCATTATACTGGCTACGGCGTGTGCCCCCATGCACCAGCTTGGTGCGGTTGTTCCAGTTCTCACTCATCTCATGTCCTCCGCGCTCATCGCGCAACAAAAAACCCCCGTTCGGCCAAGCGAAAGGGGGTCCTTCACATCCTGACCTCTTTAGCGGGATATTTAACGTGGCCCGCAATCCGGTTACAAATCGCCACGGTGTTGATGCGCATTCCGATACGCCGGTTAGAACGCTCAGTCAAGAGTTTCGGGCGTCATTCGCTGGCAATCACTGGCCTGTGATCAATCACGTTTCATCGCAGGCTTGTTTGACCTTGGCCCCCATGCTGTTATCGCGCAAAGGGTGTTTCCCACAGGTTTTACAGAGGGGCGATCATGCAGGATCCCATCGCGCTATATTACTGGCCGACTCCAAATGGTTGGAAAATCTCAATCGCGCTTGAGGAAATGGCGCTGCCCTATGAGCTCAATCTGATTGACATTTCTGCCGGGGATCAGTTTGCCCCGGATTTCCTGAGGATCGCGCCCAACAACCGCATGCCAGCTATTACCGACCCGAATGGTCCGGGGGGCGCACCTGTCTCCCTGTTTGAGAGCGGCGCGATTCTGCAATATCTGGCGCATAAGACGGGGCAGTTCTACGGCGAAACCGAGCGCCAGCGGCTAGTGGTGGATCAATGGTTGATGTGGCAGATGGGCGGGCTGGGGCCGATGGCCGGCCAGGCCCATCATTTCCTGAAATATGCCCCCGACCCCATCCCCTATGCCCAGGATCGCTACCGCGCCGAAGTGGCCCGACTCTATGGGGTTTTAGACCGGCAATTGGCACAGAACGAATATGTGGCGGGCGACAGAATGACCATTGCCGATATGGCGATCTGGCCCTGGGCCTCCCTCTGGGAAGGTCAGGAACAGTCACTGGAGGACAAACCTCATATGGCGCGCTGGCTGGACTTGCTTTGGGACCGCCCCGGCGTGATTGCTGGGCGTAGCTTGGAGGCCTCGCGGCGCGGCGACCGCTCTGATAGTCGCGCGCAACAGGTGATCTTTGGCAAAGCAATCGAGGGGCAATAGCCCCCACTGCCCTATGGTTAGGTTTTGACCGGACTGAGGCCCATCAGGCCTCATCCTCCTCTGGCAGGCCGTGCTCCTGAAACACTTTGCCCTGGAACATGAAAAAGGCAAACATTGCCACCGGCAGGCCAAAGGTTTTGAAATAGACCCATGTATCGGTGGTTGTCAGGCGCCAGATCAGCTCGTTTGCCAGGGCAAGGCCGAGGAAAAACAAACAGATGCGGCGGGTGAGTATCATCCAGCCTTCATGCTCCAGCGGCATCAGCTCTTCCATCACAAGCTTGAGGTAACTTTGGCCGCGCAGCAGCCCTATCCCCAGAGCCCCGCCAAAGAGCAGATAGATCAGCGTCGGCTTCATCTTGAAAAACCGCTCATCATTGAGCCAAACCGACAGCCCCCCCATAAAGACCACAAGTACCAGCGTAGCCACCTGCATCTTTGACAGATGACCGGTGAGTTTCCACAGCGCCAGGGTGGATAGGATCATCAGCGGAATGAAGGCTGCCGTCACGATGATGAAGCCTTTGTAATCCTGCCCAGCGATAACAAACACCTCTTCGCGCAGTTTGAGATAGCCGATAAAAAACAGCACCACAGGGCCAAGCTCCAGCACCATTTTGAGGGTTGGGTTGATCTTCTTGGATGCACTTGTGTCGCGCGTCATGGGATCTCCTGTAGGTCATTATGGCACTGGGTGCGCGAGATGCGGATCAGCCGCCCATCTCCACTATCACGGCGCCCAGCGCGATCAAAGCCATCAAGGCAATGCGCCGAGGCCCTACGGTTTCTTTCAGCACCAGCCAGCCGATCAGGGCGGCAAAGACGGTAGAGGTCTCGCGCAAAACAGCGGCCTCGCCGACCTTATCCAGCCGGGTGGCCAGCATCACCGCCCCGAAGGAGGCAAAAGCGACCAACCCGCCAAACAGACCTTTGATTGCCAAAGGGCCTAGGGCGGGACGTTCTGCCATGCGGCGCCAGCGCAGATAGGCATAGGGCGGCATGGCCAGCCCATCGATCATGAAGAACCAGGCGAGAAAGGTAAACGGATCCGCCGTGGCGCGAATACCGTAGGCATCATAGGTGGTGTAAAGCGCCACAAAAAGCCCAGTGACCAGCGCCAGAAACATCGCCAGTCCCAGAGTTTCGCGATGGGTCTCCAGGTAGCGGTAGTTGTAAGCTGCAAGACCAAAGATCCCCGCCAGCAAGACCCCAACCCCCGCCCATTGTACCAAGGAGAAGACTTCGCCAAACAGATAGTAGGATCCGATTACCGTAAACAGCGGCCCGGTGCCACGCACCACCGGGTAGACCACCGTATAGCTGCCCTTGGTATAGGCCAGTGCTTGCAGAACCTTGTAGGCCACATGGATCACCCAGACGACGGCAAAGATTGGCCACATATGAGGTTCCGGCCAAGGCACCACAAAAAGCGCAAAAGGGGCCGCCATCAGCCCATAGGAGGCATCAATGGCGCCGCGCGACAGCCAGGGATCATGCCTGCCTTTTTGCAGAGCGCCAAAGACCGCATGCAAAAAGGCGGCCATCAGGGCCAGGACTAGGGCGGCCTGATGGCCAGCCTCGGTGCCTTCTAGGGAAATCAGCCAATCGCTCATTAGGGTTGCTCGATTCGGTTTTGAGGACAGGGCATTGGGAGTTTTCCACCCCTAAACCCCCGGAGGATATTTTTGGCCAAATGAATGCGGGACGGCAGCCCAGTCAGGACTGGTCGAGACCTGTCAGAGCAGCGGCAAATTCTTCGGGGTCAAAGGGCGCCAGATCGTCGATTTGTTCGCCGACACCGATGGCGTGAATGGGCAGGGCAAACTTGTCCGCCAGTGCCACCAGCACACCGCCTTTGGCCGTGCCATCCAGTTTGGTCATCACCAGGCCCGAGACATCCGCAAGTTTCTGGAAGGTTTCAACCTGGCTGAGCGCGTTCTGGCCGGTGGTGGCATCCAGCACCAGGAGGGTGTTGTGCGGCGCTGTTTCATCCTTTTTGCGAATAACGCGGATGATCTTGGAGAGTTCTTCCATCAGATCCGCCCGGTTTTGCAACCGACCTGCCGTGTCAATCATCAACAGATCTGCGCCCTCTTCCTGGGCGCGGGTCATGGCATCATAGGCCAAGCTGGCAGGATCGGAACCTTCGGGAGCGGTCAGCACTGGCACCCCGGCGCGATCCCCCCAGACCTGCAGTTGTTCGACGGCAGCGGCACGAAAGGTATCACCAGCCGCAATCACCACATTTTTTCCGGCGGCTTTGAACTGGCTGGCCAGTTTGCCGATGGTGGTGGTTTTGCCAGAGCCATTCACGCCGACCACCAGAACCACCTGCGGACGATGGGCATAGATCGGCATCGGTTTGGCGACCTGTTCCATGACCCGCGCGACCTCTGCGGCGAGCAACTCCTTGATCTCACGAGCCGAGAGTTTTTTCCCCAGACGTCCTTCGGCCATATTCGCGGTCACCCGCAGGGCGGTATCGACCCCCATATCGGCACTGATCAGCAGCTCTTCCAGCTGCTCCAGCATATCATCATCCAGGGTGCGCCGCTGTTCGGCGGCGCTGGCGCGCCCGACAAGGCGGTCCAAGATGCCGGTGGGTTTGTCCGCCTCAGGCGCTGGTGGTGTTGCTTTGGTTGCCGCTTGACTAGGCTGTGCATCCGCAACAAGCGTTTCAGCGGCGACTGGCTCTGTCGCGCCGGCCTCATCAACAATTGCCTCCAACCCCTCGTCCAGCTTCGACGAAGATTTGAACAAGCGCTCCTTGAGCTTTGAGAAAAACGCCATCAGGGCCTCCGCAACAGGGTTTCCCCTTCACCTAATGCGGATTGCACCCGGTTGCAAAGCGGATGAAGTGCGCCAATCAGGAAAAAGACAGATAAAACCCAGCCTGCGCCCCCCAATAGAGCGGCCAGACCAAATATGGCGTGTAGCGGCGCATTGGATGGTCTTTGTCCATAACAAAGGTCTCAAAGGCAAGGATCACATCAGAGACCATAAATGCCAAGGCGGCGGGCAGTACCCAAGTCAGCGCAGAGCTGTTCAGGCTCAAGGCCGCGATCCCCATGGAAAGAATGATCGGTATGTAAAGCAACACCGGGAGTTTTAGATCGCCAGCGCGTGGAGCCAGAATGCGCGCCATAACCAGCCCCAGCACCACAATGGCACAGGCCAGAGCGAGGCCCGGCATTCTCCAGACCAGGCCCAAATCACTGCCGGGCTGGCTCAGAAACAGGACCACATAGGCCAGATGCCCAAGGGCAAAGGCGCCCACTCCGCCCATAAAGGCCCGCTCCCCCTCCAACGAGAGGAAGAAATCCCCCAAGCCGCAAAGGGCCAGCGCCACCACCAGCCAAATCGGTGCCCCCAGCACCAGAGCTGCAACGGCAAGAACGGCCACCGAAGCGGTCTTGAGCAGGCTGCGCAGCAGGCTAGGCGGGCGGGCGGTAAATCCAAGGTAGGCCAGGGCTGCGAGAAAAGCCGCTGCTTCCAAAGTGCCGGTGCCAATCATCTTCCGTTCTCCTGCCCGAGCGCCACCATGGCCTCGTTGTTTTCCTATGCTTGCCCCGCATGGAGGCCACGGTCAAAGGTGACCCAAGGTGAGGGAAGGGCAAAGGGCCAGGGCACGGAAAATTCCCATCCAGGCACAAACAGGCTGAATTTCTTTGCCTATTTGCCGAGCTCTGGCACACTCCTTTCCATGCGACAGGTCTTGATTCTCTTAGCTCTCCTTACTTCCCTTCCGCTACCAGGCTGGGCGGCAGAGCCTATGGGCGCCGAAGAATTCGACCGCTACACCCAAGGCAAGACACTTTTTTATGGTTTTGATGGCACCGCATACGGGGTGGAACGCTACCTGCCCGGGCGTCGTGTTATCTGGTCGTTTCTGGACGGGCGCTGTCAAGAAGGCGCCTGGTACGAGGAGGCTGGGCAAATCTGCTTCATATATGAAGACAACGGTCATCCACAGTGTTGGAGCTTTATGCTTACCCCTGATGGTTTGAACGCCCGCTTCCAGAATGACCCGCAAGCCACCGAACTCTATGAGTCCAGTGATGTCGACGACGAAATGATCTGCCTGGGGCCTGAGGTTGGGGTCTAGGTCCCCAGACTACTCTGTGGCGATGGTTGCCTGCTGGCCCAGATCCACTGTCCCGTCTGCGAATTCGATGCTGAGTGCCTCTGCTTCAGCGGCCTGGGCGCTGTTTGTGACGATCCCTTCGCCGCTGCGCACCACGGCATAGCCACGTGCCAGGGTGGCCTTGTAGCTTAGGATGTCCAACTGCCGTCCCATGGCCTCCAGCTGTTGACGCTGGCGCTCGACCCGCAGGGCCTGGGCCGCATGCAGTTGGATTGCGAGCTTCGCCAAGTCCCCTTTCTGGCGCGCAACTTCGCGCATGATGGGATAAGGTGACAGCTTGGCAGATGCGGTCTCGAGACTGCTACGCCTTCTTTCAACCAAGTTTCTTACGATCACAGGACGAAGGCCAGCGGCCACTTCACTGAGCTTAACCTTACGCTTTTGCACGCCTGCCGTCAGCGCTTGCGGCAGTTTTTCTGACCAGCGATCGAACCGCTGGCGTGGCGTGTCCAACAGGCTCTCGGGGCGCGGCATAGCCCGGGACAGGTCATTCAGCCGTTGGCGGCGTTGTTGCACCGCCTGGCCGGTGCCGCGCAGCAAACGCGCGCCCTGATCCTCGACCCAAGACATAAGCTCCAGCCGCACAGGTACTGCCAATTCCGCCGCAGCGGTCGGCGTCGGCGCGCGGCGGTCAGAGACAAAGTCAATCAACGTGGTATCTGTCTCGTGGCCCACCGCCGAAATCAGCGGAATATCCGAGGCCGCAGCGGCGCGCGCCACCACCTCTTCATTAAATCCCCAAAGATCCTCAATTGCCCCGCCACCGCGGGCAACAATAATAAGATCCGGGCGCGGCAGAGCACCACCTGGGGTCATCTTATTAAAGCCCTCAATGGCATGGGCCACCTCAGGTGCGCAATTACTCCCCTGCACAGCCACCGGCCAGACCAGAACCTTACGCGGAAATCGTTCCCGCAGGCGGTGCAAGATATCGCGGATCACCGCACCTGAGGGAGAGGTCACAACACCAATGATATGCGGCAGATAGGGCAGCGGTTTTTTACGTTCCGGCGCAAAGAGCCCCTCGGCTTCCAGCTGTTTCTTACGTTTTTCCAGGAGCGCCATCAGGGCACCCTGCCCTGCTACGGCCACCTCATCGACATTCATGTTATATTTTGACTGCGCACCAAAGGCTGTAAGCCGCCCGGTGACAACTACTTCCAGGCCCTCCTCTGGCACCACTGAAAGGCTCGAGATCTGCCCCTTCCAGGTAGTGCAGGCCAGCACCGAGCGATCATCCTTGATGTCGTAGTACAAATGGCCCGAGCGCGCCTTGAACACCCGCCCCACTTCGCCTCTCACGCGAATGCGGCCAAACGTGCCCTCCAACGTGCGCTTTACCTCACCGGATAGTTCCGAAACGCTGAATTCAGGCGCGTTCTGGCCAGGCTGGGGATCATCAAAAAGGTCGGACAAGGGCGTGTGCCTCCAGCGAAATCTTGCATGTTCTTATTGTTTTGCGTGGCAGATCTTAATGCTATGGCACGGTGAGGCCAATACTCGAAAACCTCAATCCCCGCCGCAGCTACTGCAACTTGACCCGTCGATTTCGTGCTCAGCTCCCACACCGAATACTCTGATAAATGGCAGCTCCACCCAGAAGGTCAGAACAAAAACGCTCCCCAGCGCAGCGGCGCTATAAATCGCCATCGGTTCCTTGGCAATCAAACCAATCAGCCCCACCAGCAAAGCGAACGCTAAGAAAATGGTATCCGGAGCCTTGCGCGCAGAAGTGGGCCAGTGATCATAGGGGGGCGAGAAGCCAAATTCTTTTCGGTACAACGCCAGAGTAACCGCGTAATCAGGATGCTCATAAAACGCACCCTGACCTGGGGTATGATGCAGCCTGCGCCCGAGGGTCTCACCACAAAAGCGCTCCCAATAGTCCCGCGTAAGTGTCAGGTGCAGGTGCCAAACCTTATCCACCCGAGAAGAGGGAACAAGTGGCTGATCCGCAACCTGGGTTAGATATGCAAAGCGCCGGTACTCATCAATGGCATCTTCAGCCAGGCTCCGCGTGAATTTTGTGTCGCGTCGCAAGAGGTCGACAAAGGTCAATCCACCGCCAACTGTAGGAAAGTCATATCGGGAAATGCGCTCCCACAGATCGGGTCTGCTCAAATGCGACATCTCTAAATGCGTCCCTTGCCTGTTTCCGCTTCAACTACTAGACCTCCCACAAAGCTTAGCAAGTGGAGAGCGACTTGAATATCCTTATCCTCGGCAGCGGCGGGCGTGAACATGCCTTGGCTTGGGCTGTGATGCAGAACCCAAAATGTGACAAGTTGATCGTAGCCCCAGGCAATGCTGGCATCGCTCAGATCGCTGAATGCGCTGATCTTGACATCATGGACGGGGCTGCGGTCACCATTTTTGTCGAAGAAAACGCCATTGGTTTTGTTATCATTGGCCCCGAAGCCCCCCTGGCAGCAGGCGTGGCGGACCGGCTGCGCGAAGCAGGCGTTCTGGTCTTTGGCCCCTCAGAAGCTGCGGCGCGGCTTGAAGCCTCCAAGAGCTTTACCAAGGAGGTCTGCGATGCGGCACAGGCCCCAACTGCGGGCTATGGCCACTTCACCGACGCCGAGGCGGCCAAGGCCCATATTCGCCAGCACGGCGCGCCGACCGTGGTCAAAGCCGATGGCCTGGCTGCAGGCAAGGGCGTGATCATCGCTATGACCGAAGAAGAAGCCCTGGCGGCGATTGATGATATGTTTGGAGGCGCCTTTGGTGGCGCCGGCGCCGAAGTGGTGATCGAGGAATTCATGGAGGGCGAAGAGGCATCCTTGTTTGTGCTGGTCGATGGCGAAGATGTCCTGTCGATTGGTTCGGCGCAGGACCATAAGCGCGTGGGCGAAGGCGACACGGGGCCAAATACCGGCGGTATGGGGGCCTATTCTCCAGCGCCGGTGCTGACTGCAGAAATCGAGGCAAAGGCGATGGAGGAAATCGTCAAACCAACCATGAAAGTGATGGTAGAACGCGGCATGCCCTATCAGGGTGTGCTCTATGCTGGGTTGATGATCAAGGACGGGCAGCCTCGTCTGGTGGAATACAATGTCCGCTTTGGTGATCCAGAATGTCAGGTGCTGATGATGCGTCTGGGCGCACAGGCACTGGACTTGATGCAGGCCGCTGCCGAAGGTCGCTTGGCCGAGGCGCAGACAAATTGGGGGGATGACCACGCCATCACTGTTGTCATGGCCGCCAATGGCTATCCGGGGTCTTATGAAAAAGGCACGGTGATCGCAGGCCTGGAGGCTTTGCCAGAAGACAGTTCCAACATGGTTTTTCACGCCGGTACCGCTGCTAAGGATGGCAAGATTCTGGCAACTGGGGGGCGCGTCCTGAATGTCACCGCGCGGGGCAGCAGCCTGAAGGACGCCCGCGACCGGGCCTATGCCATGGCAGAACAGATCGACTGGCCCCAAGGCTTCCTGCGCCGGGATATCGGCTGGCGCGCTCTAGATTGAGCTAGCATCTGACAGGGTGCATGGGGGCTCTGCCCCCCAACGCCTCCGGCGTGCGCCCCCCCCAAAGCGCGAGGGGGAAAAGCCCCCTGTGACGAGATTGTGTGACATCTCGCCGCCTTTTGCGAAGCCAAAGTCCTCTTTCTATTTTCCACTCTTCAATACAGAACTTTGCGAACAGGGCTCATATGATCATCCGTGAAAAGACCGGCATATTGGAATTGCTCTTTGCCACCAAGGGCTCGGTGCTGCCCCGCATTCTGCCACGCATCATCGCGGTCTCCCTATTGGCTCTTCTCCTCGTCTGGATTGATTTCTCCATTACCGCTTTACCCCATCTCGATGCAGCACCTTTCGCGGTCTTTGGTATCGCTCTCTCGTTGTTTCTCGGTTTTCGAAACAATGCAGCCTATGAACGCTGGTGGGAGGGGCGCAGGCTTTGGGGACAATTGGTTTCGGATATGCGCACCCTGGCCCGAGACTGCGCGATGTTTTTGCCTCATGACGCAACCCGCCGCCAGGTTCTGCACCTGGCCCTGGATTTTTTGCACCTGCACAGGGTCAATCTGCGCAGGCTGAGTGTCCCTGATGCATCCCAAAACTGGTCTAGAATGGATTTCAGCCAAGAGGCTCACCCGCCCTGTGCGGCCCTCAACGCGGCCAATCATGCCGTGGCAGAGGCTGCCCCAGATGGGTTTGCACGTAAGGCCCTTTCAGAACGGTTGAGCTCAATCGCGCTGGCGCAGGCAGGTTGCGAACGTATTGCGACCACGCCACTGCCCTATGTTTATTCGCTCTTGGTCTTTCGCACCACCTATCTCTATTGCCTGTTGATCCCCTTTGCCCTGTTGGATGCCGCTGGCTGGATGACGCCAATCTTTGTTTCGATCATTGCCTATGTGTTTTTTGGGCTGGCAGAGGTCACTGAAGAGCTGGCCCAGCCCTTTGGCGAGACGGTAAACGGGCTGCCCTTGGATGCCATCTGCCGTACCGTGGAGATTTCTATGGCACCACATTTGGACACCCCTCCTCCGTCGGCGCTGGCCCCTCAGGGCTATTATTTGAGCTAACGCATCTGCGCCTCCTTTGGTCCAAGACCGCTGAACGCGTCAAAGCTGTTTTCATGCAGGCGATCCATAGCTAAAGTCACCGCAAGATCTTGGAGGGACGATGGAACAACAGCCCAGTCTAGGCAGGCTAGACCAGCTTTTCGACACACGGGATCTAGCCAAGCTGGCTTTTGACTTTGCCCCTGTTGGTATCGTGGTCACAGAGAACCGGGTCCTGCGCGAGTGTAATCAGCGCTTTAGCGAAATGTTTGGATATGAACGCAGCGAGCTCCTGGATCAGCTCTTTGCCTTTCTCTACCCTTCAGAAGAAGAGTTTCAAAACCTACGTACACGTGGTGACAAAATCCTAAGCCAGGGCAACCCCTATTGGGATGAGCGGGTGATGCGACGCAAGAATGGCGAGCTGTTCTGGGTTCGGGTGCGTGGCCATACCTTTACCCCAAACACCCCCTTGGGTCGCGCTGTCTGGAGCTTCGCGGATCTTTCAGCTCAGCGCCCCTATCTGCCGCTCACGCGACGCGAACGTGAGGTTTACTCCCTGCTTGGCGAAGGCCAGACCAGCAAAGAGATCGCGCGCACGCTGGAACTGAGCTACCGCACGGTCGAGGTGCATCGCGCCCGTTTGCTCAAGAAAATGGGCGTCAACAATACCGCCAGCCTGTTTTCTTCGCTAGGCGATATTGGCGGCGACCATGTGGTGCGCAGCGATACCCCCTAAGGCGCCTTTGCAGCCAAGTGTTATCGCGCTCGCTCTCTTGAGGCAAAAACCCTAGGGGGAAGGTTTTTGCGGTGATAAGATCCAGCGGGGCTCCTGCGCGCATAGGCAGTCAGAGGATGCGGTATCTATGGGGCTGGCGCTGAGCGCTCCGGCGCGTCGCGGTTGCCGCTACTGCCCCTTTGTATCATTGACAGGTCAGCGCAGCCTGGAGGCTAACTTGGCCTGCAAATGGTCCAATATCACGGCTGCTGACCTTATCGCCAGCGAGCCGCACGGCAATCAACCTTTGCCAGCTGGCATCGACAAGGACCAGCTCTGGGGTTTCAGCGCATCGACGCAGGCCCGAGGTGATGAAGTCTTCGCCAATTCGGTGGTTGGTGAGCCCCGCCATAGAGGTGACTTCTGTCAATGTGCCAGCGTCAAATCGCCATATTCGCAAGGTTTTTGCCAGATGTGGTCGGTCAACATAGGCAAGCTCAACCCGCCCGTCACCGTCAAGGTCAGCCGCAGCAACCGGCGCCAGCCAGCGATTGGCACGGCCAATATGAGGCGTCTCTGCAATCTTGCCCTGAACCCCATACAGAGCCAGCGCTGCGCCCAGCGCGATGTCGGTCTCCACCACCATTGCCGCATCAGGACGCCCATCCAGATTGAGGTCAACCAGCCGCGGCTGCAAGTCCTCAAAGACGTGATCAACAGGAAGCGCTAACTCTATGCTCCAAGGGGCCTGCTCCGGTCCCGCAAAGGAGATCCTCAGACCAGACCACTCCACCGCATCCCCTAAAATCGCGTGGCCATAGCGGGTGGTTGGCGTGATGAATTCCGCTTCCAGTACTTCAGCTGGCCACACAGGCGGGGACCAATGGCCAATGTCACTCGGCTCCATTCCTTCGGCCGCGAAAGATGGGCCAAGGGCGATCGCTGGCCACAACAGCCCCCCTTGCCAAGCGCGGCGGGGGCGCCGGAACCACAGGCGCGACAACAGACGCCGCGCCATGGTCCAGGGTCGCATCAGATCTGCTTTTCTGGCATCTGAACGATCAGACCTTCCAGCGCATCCGTCACTTTGACCTGACAAGTCAAACGTGAGCGCGCGGGATCTGGCTCAAAGGCAAAATCCAGCATATCTTCTTCCATGTCATCCTTGGCCGGAAGTTTTTCAACCCAATCGGGATGAATATAGACATGACAGGTGGAACAGGCACAGGCGCCGCCACAATCTGCTTCAATGCCCGGAATATTATTGTCACGAGCGCCTTCCATCACGGTGAGGCCATTGGCTACTTCCACAACATGCTCAGTGCCGTTGTGCTCGACATAGGTAATCTTTGCCATCTTTTGCTCTTCCCCTTCTCGGTACTTAGCTGAATATGTAGCCAAGCCCCTGCCCTACTACCAGCCAAAATTGTACAGATCGGCGATAGCGCCGCACCAGAGCCAAAATGTTCCACATTTACCCCGCCCCCCTGGCTATTGCCTTTGAACCCTCATGCCAGCGAGTCCTAAACCGCGCATAGGCGCTGGCCGACGACACCGCAGGCAATCTGGGCTTTGCGCCTGCATAGGAACTGGTCTAGTCTGCCAGTAAAGGCCTGCCCATGAAGCAAGCTAACAAAGATCGAGCCCCAGCAGGTATGACAATAACAACCGCCCCTCTCCTAGCGTGTCTGTCGCTTTTTGTGGCCATGGGCCTTGGCGCCTGCGTGCCGCAAGATCCTTTAACTGGTGTTGCCCCCCCCTCGCCAGAGGCACCTCCTGGCGCGCCGCCTGGCACCTGCTGGCATCGCAATACCAGCCCCGCAATTATTCAAACCGTCACCGATCAGGTTCTCGTCACCCCTGATGTCCGCGACGCAACGGGTCAAATCCTGCAGCCCGCAGTGTTTCGCACTGTCACGCGTCAAGATATCGTGCAGCCCCGCCGGGAGACCTGGCTGGAAACGCCCTGCCAAGAACAAATGACACCGGAATTCATTGCCTCGCTACAACGCGCCCTCGCTGCACGCGGATTTTACCATGGTGCGACAAGCGGTCAGATAGATCGGGCCACACGGATAGCCATTCGCCGCTATCAAAAAGATGCTGGACTGGACAGCAGTACCCTGTCGCTCGACACCGCGCGAAAGCTAGGCTTGATCGCCATCGCCCATTAGCGCCCTGCTATGCATCGGCGCGGGTATTCTTTTCTGCCTCTAAAGAGGCTGAAAAGGCGACAAGGCCCAAAGGGTTGATGTGCACTGCTTATCAGGCTGTGACGCAGGGCTGTACCGAGAGTTCCCCAATCAGCCCAGCTCTGCTAGAACCTCTTCAAAACGTGGATCCACCTTTTGGCTCTGCGCCCTGCGCTGATCTGGCACAGAAACGACGGAGACCAGAGACATCATGCAAAACGACCGCCTGCCAAAAACCGGCTTTTTGTCCGCCGCCTCCGCGCCTTTGCGCGAAATGCTGGAAAGTCAGGCCAGCGAAGTACGTCTTTCAAACGGAGAGGTTCTGTTTGAACAGGGCGATACTGGCGATGCCTTTTACGCCATCATCGCAGGGTCTTTGGAGTTCTCCATTCTCTCTGCTGCTGGGCGCAAACTCTCGCTCGACCTGATGCGGCCCGGTGCAGTCTTCGGCGAAATTGTGCTTTTTGATCCAGGACTGCGCACCGCCACCGTGACCGCCGCCGAGCCGAGTCGTTTGCTGCGCCTGCGCAACCGGGACATTCTTGCCCAGATCCGACAGCATCCTGAACTGGCCGGAGACCTCTTGCGCCTTGCCGGGCAACGGATGCGTTGGATGAATATGCAGCTGAATGAACAGGTCTTCCTGCCTATGCCAGTGCGCCTAGCGCGTAAGCTGCTTTATCTTGCGCCAGACAGCGGCAATGGACGGCTGGCGCTTTCTCAGGCTGAACTAGCGGAATATGTCGGCGCCACTCGCGAAGCCGTCTCCAAGACCCTTTCAAATTGGAAGCGAAGCCAATTGATCGAAATCAGCCGAGGCGGCCTACAGATCCTGGACCGCAGCGCGCTGGGGCTGCTGGCGGAACCAGAATCAATCTAACGGTATCTATTTTGCAAAAAACCTGTCGGCATCTTCCGGCAGGCATTCAAGCCCTAGCCCTAATTGTGATCTTTACGCCATTCATCAGGCGAAGGTGTCTCTGCCTGCCAGATGCCGCGGTTGGCAGCCTGTGCCTGCGTCGCTTCCAGATGGTAATAGCCTTGATCTGCGTCGGGCCAGGCGAGCCCCTCGGCGACCAAACGCCCCCCCACATCCTCTCCATCCGCCTTGCAGGAGGCCAGATAGTGCCCATAGCTGTCACGCTCATTACTAAAGCACTCAACCCGTTCAGCACTGCGTAGCATGTCGCGAACCCGGTCCTCAGCCTCTGCGGCACATTCCCAATAGCCCCCCTCAGCAGTATTGCATTGCTGAGCAATCTCGGGGGCATCGATGCCGATTAGCCGAATTCTCAGATTGCCCAATGCGAGGAAATCACCCTCAACAATGCGAAAAGCGCCACCGGGCACCGTAAGGAGCGGCGTCATCACACCAGCCAGACGCTGGATACTGTGCAACTCCAAAAACACCTTTGCCGAGGCGGAATCGCCTTTTGGCAAATCTGCGGCAAAAACCGTGCTGGCCGCAAACGCAAAGACAGCACTAACAAGGGTTGGTTTTTTCATCATCGGGTGGCCATTCTGGATTTGGATCTAAGGAAACATCTGCGTCCACTTTGCAATCAAACAGGCCAATAATCTGTTAACTTGGGGAAGTTTCGTCCCGGCAAAGCCGAATAAACCGCGTAAGCACATAAAATTACGGTAAAGAATAACTCTTTTTCCCTCCTGTGAACTGGTTCACAGATCGCGCTATTGAACCCTGTCATATAGGCCTCACGGCAGACATTATCATTCCATCCCGATGACTGCCTGTTCCATAAAAGAGCCATATGCCCGCCAGCATATGGCTCTTTCCCTTTGCCACAGAGGGTCACATTCCAAGGCTGCGACAAACAAAAAGGCCGGGGAAACCCCGGCCTTTTGTGTGAGTTCTCAAGGTTGAAACCGGCTACTTCACCAGGTTCAAAGCAACAAACCTGGGTTCACCGTTGCGACGCACCAAAAGCAGGAGAGATTTACGACCAGCCTCTTTGGCCTCGGAAATACGGGCCTCCAACTCGCTAATTGTTGCCACCTTCTGCTGACCGGCCTCGGTGATAACGTCGCCAGCCCGCAGGCCTTTTTCCCAAGCCTCTGAAACCTCGTTGACGGAAAGGATAACCAAGCCATCGGTCCCGGCAGGCAGGTTCAGCTCGCCGCGGATTTTGTCCGTCAGGACCCCAATGGACAGGCCAAGCAGTTCTTTCTCGGTGACTTTGGGGGCTTCCCCTTCTTCCTCAGTAGAGCCATTAGCTTCCCGCTCAGCATCTTCGCGGCGACCAAGGGTTACTTTCAGAGTTTCGGTTTTGCCCTCGCGGTAGACAACCACCCGAACTGTCTTGCCCACTTCGGTATTCCCGACAGTACGCACCAGGCTGCGGGTGTTTTTGACCTCTTCGCCGTCAAAGCTGAGGATCACATCCCCCGCCCGCAGACCCGCGTCTTTGGAGGGACCATCAGGCACATCGGTGACCAGCGCGCCTTTGGCATCATCCAGCCCCATGGCCTCTGCCACGTCATCGCTGACATCCTGAATGCGGACACCCAACCAGCCGCGACGGGTCTCACCAAACTCTTTCAGCTGGAGTACAACCTTGCTCACCACGTTGGAAGCCATGGAAAAGCCAATCCCGATTGAACCGCCATTGGGCGAGAGGATTGCGGTATTCACCCCAACCACATCGCCGTCCATGTTGAATAGCGGACCACCGGAGTTGCCACGGTTGATCGCGGCATCCGTCTGGATATAGTCGTCATAGGATCCCGAAAGTTCGCGATTTCGGGCTGAAACGATCCCGGCAGAAAGCGAAAATCCCTGCCCCAACGGATTGCCCATGGCCACCACCCAGTCGCCAACACGCGCGGTGTCACTGTCGCCAAAGCTCACAAACTTCAGAGGCGCTGGAGCCTCAACCTTGAGCAGGGCAATATCCGTATTGGGATCGGTCCCAATCACCTTGGCGGGCAACAGCTCTTTAGGCTGACCATCGCCAGGAAAGAACTCGATCTCGATCTCATCCGCATCGGCAATCACGTGGTTGTTGGTGACGATATAGCCATCTTCAGAGATCACAAAACCCGATCCAAGCGCTGAAGAGCGCTGCGGACGATTCCCATTGTCTCCACCGTTGCGGTCCTGAAACTCACGGAAGAAATCTTCAAAGGGAGAGCCCTCTGGCACAATGCCCTGTGGGCCGGTGCGGCCTTCTATCACTGTGGTCGTGGTGATATTCACAACCGCCGGGCTGACCTCATCGGCCAGCGGTGCCAAACTTTCTGGACGGGCCTCCGCCGATAGCATCTGCGCCATAACCATCACCAAGCTGAGCACCCCCAGCCAAAGCACGCGCCACATGGTGGCCTGCCCGTTTTGTTCTTTTGAAACTGCAATTGCCTGAGGCTGCACGAAGCTACTCCTTGTCATCACCATTCCTGTTTTTGCCATCTTCTTGTTCTGCCCTCATCCCCAAAACTGACCGTCAAGAGCTGCAAGATACAGACCTGCGCCAATCACAGGATTTATCCCACAGTAGCGTGCTTTCAATGTAGGGGGAGAATTTCCTTTCACAACACCTGTAAGGGCCATTCAATTGGTTGTGAAAATTTGGGTCATTTTCCGCCCCTTCAAAGTGCCTGGCTCGTTGCCAGGATAATAGCACTGTTCAGGCGGAGAACAGCTGATAAAATCGGCTCAGGCGGAGAACCGCTTGATAACGAGAGCTTAAAACAGAGCCAACCGCGCCATGTTTGACAATTGAAGAAGAGGCCAACCGCTAGGTCAGCCCCTTCCATTGATCCATCAGACCTAACAACAGTGGACCTACTGCCCAGCAGCTGTGCCCCGAGAAGATCTCAGATAGTTAAAAAACTCAGAGTCCGGAGACAGTACCAGCGAGGAGTTGCTGCCCTTTAGCGCGCCTTCATAGGCATTCAAGCTGCGATAGAATTCAAAGAATTCAGGGTCGCGGCCATAGGCCTCAGCAAAGATGGCGTTGCGTTCCGCATCAGCTTCACCACGGATCACCTCGGCTTCGCGTTCTGCATCAGAGACCAGCTCAACCTCGGTCCGGTCTGCCAAAGCACGCACGCGCTGCGCCGCTTCATCACCACGGGCGATTTCATCCGCCGCTTCCCGCTCACGTTCAGCACGCATCCGGGCAAAGGTAGCTTCAAGGTTGGCTTGCGGCAGGTCGGTGCGCTTTAGACGGACATCAACAACCTCAAGGCCAAAGCCCTCAGCTTGGCTGATCGCCCCGTTACGGATCCTCAGCATCAATGCCGCCCGATCCGAGGACAGGATGTCATTAGAGCTGACAGAACCCAGGACCTCACGGGTTGCAGCCCGCATGATCTTGTCCAGACGCGTTTCACCACCGTTGATGCCGCTGGCACCCACAGCTTGACGGAACTGTTTGACGTCAACAATCCGGTAACGTGCAAAGGCATCCACAACCAGACGACGGTCATCCAGTGGGGTGATTTCCAGCGGCCCAACCTCAAGGCTGAGGATACGGTCATCATAGGTCACGACCTCGTCGATGACCGGCACCTTGAAAGCAAGACCAGGCTCTTCTTTAACCGCAACCACACGACCAAAGCGCAAAACAAGCGCCTTTTCAGTTTCTGTTACGATAAAGATCGAAGACATGAGGCCAACAACGGCAAGAACCAGAACTGGAAGAAGGAAAGTTGTCTTATTCATTAGTTGCTCCCTCCCGAACGGCGTAGCTCATTCAGCGGCAGATAGGGCACGACACCCTGGCCACCTTCGCCGGTGGATTGGTCTAGAATGACCTTATCCACGTTGCCCAGGACCTGTTCCATGGTTTCCAGATAGAGACGTTTGCGCGTGACTTCTGGCGCCTTTTGGTACTCGGTCAGAACAGCTGTGAAACGGCTGGCTTCACCCTGGGCCTGGTTGACCACCTGAGCGCGATAGCCTTCGGCCTCTTCCAAAGTCTGAGCCGACTGACCACGGGCTGCCGCCAGTTTGCGGTTGGCATAGGCATCGGCCTGTTTTTCCAACCGGTCACGTTCCTGGCCGGCCGACTGCACATCGCGGAAGGCATCTTTTACCGGCTCTGGCGGATCTGCACCATCAAAGTTCACCCGGACGACATTCACGCCGCTGTCATAGCTGTCGAGAGTCGACTGAACCAACTCTTCCAGACGGGCGGTAATAGCGCCACGATCCCGGTTCAGAATTGGGGCAAGTTCCGATTGCGCAATGATTTCACGCATCGCCGATTCAGATACGGCCTGTATGGTCGCCTGCGGGTCGCGCAGGTTGAACAGATACAGGGCTGGGTCATTGATATTCCAGACCACCTGGAAATCCACGTCGATGATGTTTTCATCGCCGGTCAGCATCAAACCAGCATCACTGCCACGCGAGCCTGCCCCGATGTTTTCGGTTTGCTCAACCCGCACTGGGATCACCTCGTAGGTGACAAACGGCCAGGGGGCAAAATTCAGACCCGGCAGGCCGGTTTTCCAATATTCACCCAAGAATAGCTCAACAGATTGCTCTTCGGTTTTCACCGAATAAAAGCTGTTCATACCCCAGAGCACGGCACCAACAACCGCAGCAATTGCCACGGTGCCCTTGGTGAAAAGGGGCGAACCGCCGCCGCCCTGGCCGCCACCAGTGCCGCCGCCCTGACCATTGCCGCCGCGACCGCCCATCAGGACGCGCAGCTGCTCCTGGCCTTTTTTAACCAGCTCATCAATTTCAGGGATCTGGGGATCTTCGGGACGACGACCACCGCCGC
>CAJXIL010000017.1 GCA_913054455.1 uncultured Roseobacter sp. | reverse complement strand
ATCCAAGGCTAGGTCGAAATCGTTAAAAGAATATTCAAATCGCGTTATTTCTTCATGGCAGGCCTGGGCAAGTGCGGCCTGCGTCTGATCGTCATAGTACCCACGCCAGTCCCGCTGCCGGTTGGAGGCATTCTCGACAGGCAAATCTAGGTCAAAACCGAGGTGGTGAAACAGCGGCGCGGCATCGCTGGCAAAGTGTTCGAGCCGGATATAGAGCTGGCATTGCTCTGTCCCATCCGCATGGCGCATATAGCTGAACGCGCTGTTGGTCTCAAAGCTGCGCAGAACCACTGGATGCAGAATAAACTCTTTGAACTCCAATGATTTGGATAGATGCACTGCCGGGTGATCAAATCCCTGTTCGCGCAGCCAGTGATAATAGCTCACCGCCCGGTCCCAGGGGTTGCGCACCAGGGTAAAGGTGAACAGTGCGCTCAATTCATCCTCGGGGATCAGCCCAGAGAGGTCCGCCAGAGTGGAGTGTTTCCACAAGCGGCCTGCGGTCTTGATGCCCTGCAATCGACGGCGGCGGTTCTTGGCCTTTGGGGTATCCCCCAGCATCATATCGTCGCGCATGGCCCTTGCCTCAAGCGCCAGCGCCAGCGCGGTGCCGCCGGTTTTGGGGATATGTATGAACAGATATTTACGGCCGCGCGACAAGATCATGAGGTGAAGCTACGACATTGATCCACAGAAGGAAACGCTTGGCGAAGGGCGTCCAAGCGGTGTTTGCTACCTTTGAACCGTTTCGAAAGATACCCGCGCCCGAACCGAGGGGTGGGAAGCGAAGCGCCCGCCCCGTGGGGGCGGTTCGGGCGCTGCCAAAGCGGCGCTTTGGCAAATCGCGCAACACTTGATTATTGAGATCAATGAGGATTGCTTAGCGAACGAAACCGCCATTCAGTTGGCCGAAGATAACGAGAAACTCGACAACCTTGGTTTGGCCGACTAAATTTCTCGCCAGAGCTATATATAAGCCTTTGGAAAATTGGGATTCTATATCTTTATGTCTGATTTTGACCCGTCACAATTGACAAGAGCAGAACGCCAGAAAGTTATAAAACGAGCAGGGCGCAAAATCGGCTCCGAAGTCACGTTGATTTTGACCGCAGGTTTTGCCCTGTTGATGATTTTGCTGTTTTGGTTCGGGGATCTCACATTTCTGCCATTGTCAGAGCTGTTAGGAATACGACCTACACTGACTTGGATTGGACTTTCTGCCTCAATTTCAATCACGTCTAGCTTGGTGTATGGTTGGTTGGCTTCCAAAGATCTTGCCCGAGCACAAAAACAACAGTTTGCGATACACAAATTTGATGGCGCCAACAAACGAGCGGAAACGGCAGCGAAGATCAAAGCACTGAAAATAGACCACTAGGTCCTAAAATAATCCCCTGACTCGAAGCGGACAGGCTGATATTGGCTGTCACGCCCCCTTGGCCGACCGCAACGCCAGGGTGGAGCCTGCCAGAACGATCAGAGCAATGCCCAGCATCTGCCAGAAATTGAGCACCTGACCATAGACCGCCCAGGCAATGGCCGGGCCGACCAGCAGTACCGAATACTCAAACACCGCCACAAAAGAGGCCTCGCCCAGCTGATAGGCCTTGGTGATCAGAAACACACCCCCGACGGCGGCAAAGCCCTGTAGCAGGATCAAATGCGACATCTCCCAGACCGGCCAGATCCAACCGCGGGTGACAAAACCGTCAGCCCCCTGCTCCACTGGCAGCGGCCAGATCTCGACACCAACCAACAGAAGGGCTCCGATCAGTCCCTGCGCCAACAGATAGATGAACAGCATCGAGACCGTGCTTTCCTCTTTGCACATGGTGCCCGTCACAATGGAGCCCAATGCATAAAAGAACCCGCCCGCAACCGGCAGCAGGATCATCCAGTCAAAGGCGGCGACATCCGGTTGCAACACAAACAACACGCCGACAAAACCGCCAATCACCGCAGCAATCCGCACCATGCCGATGCGCAGCCGCATAAACAGCACCGAAACCACAACGATGATAATGGGCGAGGTAAACAGCCCCGCCAGCGCCTGAGCTATGGGCATCAGCGCCACTGCAGAGAAGTAAAACACCATGGAGGTCGCCACCAGCAGGGCCCGCAGCGTGACTGCGCCAAAGCGACGCGGCATCATGATGCCAAAGCCCATTTTCGACATCACCCAGAGGATCGGCAGCGCCACCAGGGTGCGCAACAGATAGAACTGCCCCAGCCCCAATGTCTCGGCCATCAAGGGCACTGCGTTGTCGGTGACGCCGATAATGGCCATGGCCGCCAGCATAGCCTGGGCTGCGGATGTTTGATTGCCCGCAGAGGACTGTAGGGATGCAACTTGTTTCATAGCTCTTTCATTGCCCGCAACTTTCATCATTATCTGTCCTCAAACCGACATACCGACAGAATCATGGGAGGAAAGCTGATGGGATGGATGGCTGACGAAACAGGCCTGGAGAAAACCGCCGCAAACTATGTGCCGCTGACGCCGCTGTCGCATCTGCGCCGCGCCGCACATGTCTTTGGCGAAACCCCGGCGGTGATCTATGGTAATCACCGCAAGACCTACGCCGCCTATTACGACCGCTGCACTCGTCTGGCCTCGGCACTGGCGGGCATGGGGGTGAAACCCGGCGATGTTGTGGCTACGCTCATCCCCAACCTGCCCGCCCAGGCAGAGGCGCATTTTGGCGTGCCCGCCTGTGGTGCAGTGCTCAACACCATCAATACCCGGCTGGATGTGGATACTGTCGCCTATATCTTTGACCATGGCAGCGCCAAGGTGGCGCTGGTGGATACCGAGTTCCTGCCCCTGGCCGAAGCTGCCGTTGAGCGGATGGAAGGCAAAGCGCCGCTGCTGATCGAAGTGCCGGACCCGCAAGCAGGGTTCGAGGCTACCGGTCGCCATCCCACCTATGAGGACGTGCTGGGCAATGCCGAACATGATTTTGAATGGATCATGCCCCAGGACGAATGGGAGAGCCTGGCGCTGAACTATACCTCTGGCACCACCGGCCGCCCCAAGGGCGTGGTCTATCATCATCGCGGTGCCTACCTGATGACCATGGGCACGGTGATCTCCTGGCGCATGGTGATGAACCCGGTCTATCTGGCCATCGTGCCGCTGTTTCATTGCAACGGCTGGAACCACACCTGGATGATGCCTGTCCTGGGCGGCACGCTTGTGTGCTGTCGCAACATCACGCCAGGCGCGATCTATGATGCCATCGGGGACCATGGCGTCACCCATTTTGGCGGCGCCCCCATTGTGCTTAATCTGCTGGTCAACGCCAAGGAAGAAGAGCGCCGCGCCTTTGACCACACCGTTGAGGTCTTTACCGCTGGTGCGCCGCCGGCGCCTGCGACGCTGCAAAAGATCGAAACCCTGGGCTTTCATGTCACTCAGGTCTACGGCCTGACCGAAACCTACGGCCATGTCACCGAATGCCTGTGGCAAGGCGACAAATGGGACGATCTCGACCATCAGGGCCGTGCCGCGATCAAGGCGCGCCAAGGGGTTGCCTTCCCGATGATGGATCATATCACCGTGCTGGATGACGATATGAAGCAGATCGCCAAGAATGGATCAGATCAGGGCCAAATTGTCATGCGGGGCAACTCGGTGATGAAGGGCTATTTGAAAAACCCAGAGGCCACTGCCGAGGCCTTTGAGGGCGGCTATTTCCACTCTGGCGATATCGCGGTGCAGCACCCCGATGGCTATATCCAGATTGCAGACCGGGCGAAGGACATCATTATTTCAGGTGGCGAAAATATTTCCTCGGTCGAGGTTGAGGGAGTGCTGATGGGCCACCCTGCGGTGAATCTGGCAGCCGTTGTGGCCAAGCCAGATGACAAATGGGGCGAAGTGCCCTGCGCCTTTGTCGAGTTGAAGGAAGGCGAAGAGGTCGACGAGGCGGGGCTGATCGCCTTTGCCCGTGAAACCATCGCTGGCTTCAAGGCACCTAAGCGGGTGATCTTTCAAGAGCTTCCTAAAACCTCTACCGGGAAAATCCAGAAGTTCGAGCTGCGCGAGATCGCTAAATCTATCTAGCCCGCGTTACCGCCCCCCAATGGGGCGATTCCAACAGCGAATTTGGCAAAAATCACTGGCACAGGCGGCATTTGGCAATCAAAGCCATTTGCCGCCTGTGTGTGCACCATGCTAGGCTTGGGGCAATGAAAACAGGCAAGACAGGCAGACAGAATGACCGTTTTGAGGGAATTCGAACGACTTGAGGCTGCGGGCCTTTGGCGAGCGAGCCCAGATGCGCAGCGTCGTGACGTGATCATTTCAGTTGGCGATGCCACGCTGACCATCTCTGATTTGCAGGACCGGGTCTTGGCGCATTGGTCGCTTGCGGCGGTGGAACGTGCCAATCCTGGTGCCTTTCCTGCTCTGTTTCACCCAGATGGCGACCCCGGCGAAGTGCTGGAAATCCCCGAAGATGAAAAAACCATGCTGGAGGCCATTGAAAGGGTACGCCAGGCCATAGAGCGCGCCAGGCCACATCCGGGTCGACTGCGGGTGGTGAGCATCCTTGGCAGTCTCGCCCTGGTGGCGCTGCTGGTGCTTTTTGGACTGCCAAGCCTGATGCAAAACCACGCGGTCAAAGTGGTTCCGAACATCAAAACTAAGGCCATTGGACAGGCGCTTCTGGGCCGGATCGAACGTGTGTCAGGGCAGGCCTGCGCCACGCCAGAGGCGACACCGATCCTGGCCAAACTGGCGCAGCGCACGGACCTGCGACAACTGGTCATCATGCCGTCCGGCGTCGCCAGCAGCCTGCATCTGCCCGGCGGCATTGTCCTGCTCAATCGCAGCCTGGTCGAGGACCACGAGGATCCAGCTGTCGCAGCTGGGGCGATCCTGGCGGAGCGGGCCCGTGCCCAGCTGCGCGCCCCCCTCGCAGAACTTCTGGAGGCCGGGGGCTTTCTGGCCTCGTTCCGGTTGCTCACCACCGGAGAGCTGACCCGCGAGACCCTGGACCGCTATTCCGAGGCTGTGCTGGCTGCGCCGCGCCCTGCCCTGCCAGATGACCTGCTGCTGGCTGAATTTGCCCGTGCGGCAATTCCTTCGACCCCCTATGCCTATGCGCTGGATATCACCGGAGAGACCACGCTCGGCCTGATCGAGGCAGACCCAATGGCTGGTCGGGTGCTGGAGCCGGTACTGAATGATCGCGACTGGGTGCAGTTGCAAAACATCTGCGGCTAATACTTCAGCGTTGCCCCGCATCCCTAATTTCTACGCAGCACAGCGGAATTGTAAGAAAGATGCGCGGGGACCTGCACCCCAGCCCACAATTGCGAACAAGCCCATGGCTTGCCCAATACAGAGCCATGTAAGGGTCTCGCTAGACGAATGTAAAATTCAACACAGCTTGGATACGGTCTGTTGCTTGCAAGTATGTGGCTTAGCTTTCGCTCTTAACGACTAATCCGGGCGCCGCTATAGCCCGCAGCCTGTACTTTGCTCAGCGCCTGCTCTGCCGCGTTCAAATCTCCAAAAGGACCGGCCAAAACAACCTTATAGGGCACGCCCTTGCGCGAAAGATTGCCCAGACGCACGGGAACACCTGTTGCAGCCAGAGCCTGGGCCGCCTGCTGTGCCGCACCGCGATCGGAGAAGGTTGCCGCGCGGACATAGCGAGACTGGGAGGGTTTGGGTGTTTCCAGGGTTGCGCCCGGTGCCGAGCGGCTGGAAAGGCGCAGAACCAGCCCCCCCTTGGCGTCGCCCTCAAAGGGGTCCTGACGTGTGTCGGTGGCTGTCACGACCTGACGGTCCAAAGGCAGGTCCCGCAAACGACGTGGCTGGCCCTTGGACCAAATCGCCGCCATCTGCGCATCGCCCTGGGCGGTGCGCACTCCCCGCATTGGGTTCATTCGGTCATCGCCCCGCTCAACCCGGACATAGCCAGCAGGCACCTCGGTCTGGCTAGTCAAGATCGCCGGGCGCAGATCCCGTTCTGCACGGCGCAGATTCAAACGGTCATCCCCCCAAGCAGGTTTATACCCGGCCGGGGTCACCAGATCCTGGCTATGGCGCTGCTGTTGGTAGACATGCACCGGCAACACTCTGGTATTGGGTGTCAACTGCAGGGAAGACTGCGGACCAATACCGCTGCCGTTTCCATAGCTCACTGGCGATTTAGCCTGGGGACCACAGCGCACCCCACTTTGGTTGCTGTATTGCTGACTGATGGCCGAGGCACCGGCACAGCCATTGCTTTGGGTCTGACTTGTTGGCACTGGCGCCGCAACACGGGGCTGAGGGCTTTGGGCGGCGGGAGCCGCCTGTATCGTCACAGGGGCCGCAACCGTTCTGCGCGGTGCCTTGGGAGCAGGGGTCACCCGCGCGGTGGTGGTTTGTGGCGTGCGTCGCACCCGCGTCGTGGTCACGACAGTTGGTTCAGCAGGTGCAGCGGCGGTAGCTCTACGCGGCTTGGGCGCTGGCGCGCGTGCGGCTGGGGCAGCAGCGCTGCCATTCAGCGTGATCTGTTCCGGTGGTGCGCTTTGCGTCGGGCGCGCCGTCGTCCCTGCAACGGCTGTGGGCTGATATCCGCAAAGCTGTTTGCGATTGCGCGCCACCCGCGGCACCCAGTTCACATTGCCATCAATGCCTGCGCGAATATAGACGCAGCCGCGGCTATCCACGAACTGCTTCCCCTTGTAAGAGGCCGGAGGAAATTGCGCAGGGGGGCTAACCGATCGCAGGGTCTGGGCCTGAAGTCCCGCTGTTTGGACGGAAACAGCGGCAGAACCCGCTATGATGGCAAGCGCGACAATTCTTGTTAGTTTCATAGCTAGGCCCCACAATATATGGGGTCAGAATGCCTTAAATTGGCAAATGAGTAAAGCCGCCTTTGGCAACAATGTGGCAGCAATCGGGCAATTAGTTGCGCGATTGCTGCCTTTGCGTAACATCCTAGGAAGACCCGCCTATTTGGTGCCAAACATCCGATCACCGGCATCGCCAAGACCCGGCATGATATAGCCCTTTTCGTTCAATTCACGATCCAGCGAAGCTGTGACGATCTGTACATCAGGGTGCGCCTCCTTCATCCGCGCAACACCCTCGGGGGCGGCCAGCAGGCAGAGGAAACGAATATTGGTAGCGCCCGCTTCTTTCAGCAGGTCAATCGCCGCCGCCGAGGAATTACCGGTGGCCAGCATTGGGTCCACGGCAATCACCATCCGATCGCCCAGCTCTTTTGGAGCTTTAAAGTAATACTGAACCGGCTGCAGGGTTTCCTCATCACGGTAGAGCCCAACAAAACCAACACGCGCCGAAGGCACCAACTCCAGCACCCCGTCCAACATGCCGTTACCCGCCCGCAGGATCGAAACCAATGCCAGCTTTTTGCCAGCCAGAATGGGCGAGTCCATGGTTTCCATTGGGGTATCAATGGAGGTATCGGTCAGGGGCAGCTCGCGGGTGATTTCATAAGCCAGAAGCTGAGTGATCTCATGCAGCAGGCGGCGAAACTCAGAGGTCGAAGTGCCCTTATCCCGCATCAATGTGAGCTTGTGCTGTACCAGGGGGTGATCAACAACGGTCAGATGTTCGCTCATTTGGGCTCTCTCCTACTATGAATTCTAACGTCTTTAGCGGCGGGTTTATGCGCGCAGCCCCTGTCAGGGCAAGCGGGTTTTGATCCGATGGTCAAAGAAAGCTCCGACCGGGGCCCTGTGCCGCAACATTGAGATGCGCCGCAACTGAAGCAGCAACATCGACAAAGGCCCGCGGCCCAATAGACCCGGCTCCACACCCTGCGATCAGAACAGGTACCTGTTCGCGGGTGTGATCGGTGCCGGGCCAGCTGGGATCATTGCCATGATCTGCGGTCAGCAGCAGCATGTCCCCGGGGCGCAGACGCACCAACAACTTACCCAGCTCCGCATCGAACCATTCCAACGCACGGGCATAGCCCGCAATATCGCGGCGATGGCCATACAGGCTGTCGAACTCGACAAAATTGGCAAAGGTCAGACTGCCATCCTCGGCGGTTTCAATCGCCTGCGCCAGATGCTGCATCAGCTGCGCGTCTGGACCCTTGTCTAGCATATCAATACCGGACATTGTGAAAATATCACCAATCTTGCCAATGGCATGCACCCTTTGGCCTGCATTTTGCACCCAATTGGTCAGCACCGGTGCAGGGGGGGTAATCGCAAAGTCACGCCGGTTGGCAGTGCGCGTAAACCCCTCGTCTGCGGTGCCGACAAAAGGGCGCGCAATGACGCGGCCGACCTTCATCTCATGCAGGCGCGGAGCCACGGCGCGGCACAGATCCAAAAGGCGCTCCAGGCCAAAGCTCTCTTCATGGGCGGCAATCTGAAAGACGCTATCGGCTGAAGTATAACAGATCGGTTGGCCGTTTTGCACATGCGCCGCACCATGGCGCGCGATGATATCCGTGCCCGAGGCATGGCAATTGCCCAAGATCCCGGTCGTGCCAGCCGTTTGCGCCACAAAGTCAGTCAAATCGCCAGGAAAGGCTGGGGCCGTGTCGGGGAAATAACACCAATCCCAGGGCACCGGCAGCCCGGCCAGCTCCCAATGGCCCGAGGGCGTATCCTTGCCCTGGCTTACCTCGGCGGCGCAGCCCCAAAGGCCCGTGGGTTTAGCGTCAAACCCCGGCAGCGGCACAGAAGAGGCGAGGCGCGTGGCGGCCCCCAATCCCAAGCGCTCAAGATGAGGCAGATGCAACGGGCCAGTGCGGCCCTGTTCGGCCCTCCCCTCGGCGCAGGCCTGGGCGATATGGGCCAGGGTATTGGAACCAAGGTCCGGCAGATCCCCATTGTAAAAGGCGCTGGCGTCTGGCGCGCCGCCAATACCAACAGAATCCATCACCACCAGAAACGCACGGGCCATCAGCTGATCCTCTCATAGATGAGCGGCAGTTGCTCTGGCGCTCGCTTTGTGAGGGTCATAGCCTCCAGCACAGCGGCCTCGGCCTCCTGCGCAGCACTTTCACGGGCGGCATGGATGCGCACAAGGGTCTCTCCCGCCTCGACCCATTGGCCCAGACGCACAACATCTGAGAGGCCAACGGCAGGATCCACCTGATCGCCCTCTACCATACGACCACCTCCCAAGTGTACCACGCAAAGCCCAAGAGCCTCCCCATCCATCGCAGAGACATAGCCGGCCTGCGGCGCCGCCACCTCATGGATGACCGGGGCCACGGGCAGATAACGGCGCCAGTGGCTAGCAAAATCATCAGGCCCACCCTGGGCAGCAACCATGCGACCAAATCGATCAGCTGCCCGCCCGCTTAGCAGGGCTTCTGTTATCAGGCGCGCGCCGTCCACCTCATTCTTCGCCAGACCAGCATGGGCCAGCAATACCCCCGACAGCTCTGCGGTGATTTCGATCAACGGACACAGCTCACCAGCGGTGAGCGCCTGCATCACCTCGGCCACCTCCAGCCCATTGCCCAGCGCCCGCGCGATCGGCTGGTTCATATCGGTGATCAGTGCCGTGGTCTTGCAGCCCGCTGCATTGGCGGTATCGACCAAAGACCCCGCCAGCGCGCGCGCCTCTTCCAGGGTTTTCATAAAGGCGCCAGAGCCGATTTTTACGTCCAGAACCAGCGCTTCTGGACTGGCTGCGAGCTTTTTCGACAGGATCGAAGCGGTGATCAGATCCAGGCTTTCGACCGTGGCAGTAACATCTCGAATGGCATAAAGCCGCTTGTCCGCAGGCGCAATGCGCCCGGTAGCGCCTACAATGGCGCAGCCAACCTCGGCGGTGATCTTATGAAGGCGCTGTTCAGAGATCTGAGTGGAGACGCCCGGAATCGCCTCCATCTTGTCCAGAGTACCCCCTGTATGCCCCAGGCCGCGCCCTGAAATCATCGGCACGTAAACCCCGCATTCCGCCAAGGCAGGCGCCAGCAGCAGTGAAACACAATCGCCCACTCCGCCTGTGGAGTGCTTGTCCATCACCGGCCCCGGCAAATCCCAGTGCAAGACATCGCCGCTGTCGCGCATCGCCAGTGTCAAGGCGCGCCGACCGGCGCCGCTAAGCCCCTGCAAACACACTGCCATGGCAAAGGCACCGGCCTGCGCATCGCTGACTTCGCCGTTGGCAAGCCCCTGGGCAAACCAGCTGAGCGCATCTTCGCTCGGCTGCTCTGCGCGCCGTAGAGTGGCAATGATTGCGCGTGCATCCATGGGGTTAGCTCCGTGCCATGTGGCCAGCATCAAAGGCACCAGGCAACAGATCACCAATGGTGGTCTTCTGCTCCACCCCGTCGATTGTGCCCATTGTCACCTTCACGTCGCCTGCGCCAAATTCCTTGAGCTTTTGACGGCAACCGCCACAGGGTGGCACCGGCTCAGCGCTGTCGGCCACAACATAGACCTCTGCCAGCTCTCGCTCACCGGCGGCAACCATGGCGGCAATGGCGCCAGCCTCGGCACAGGTGCCTTCGGGATAAGCGACATTTTCAACGTTGCAGCCCACATAGACATTGCCCGCAGTCGTGCGGATCGCCGCACCGACCAGAAAGTTGGAATAGGGCGCATGGGCGTTTTTGCGCACGGCGCGGGCGGCATCTTTTAAGGTCATCAAAGGGTCTCGCAAACTAGGATTGACGAAGGGCGTCAGCAACGGGTTCAGGGGTCGAAAGACAGCAGAATAGGAGAAAGCAATGGCAAAGGTGAAGCCCCCAATCGTGCAGGCTTGATCGCGCGGGCCTTGCAGTTACTGCCGCTCTGCTGAAGCCCGGACCTATGCAACTGTTGTGTTGAACACCCCTGGGAGGCTGACCTCCAGCAACTCCAGATCGGCGCTGGCATCGCTGAGCCGGGTTTTCATCGCTGGCGGAATGACAAAGGCGTCGCCCTCTTCCAGCGGATAGGGATCCCGCCCCTCCCCTTCGAGGGTCACAGTGCCATTCATCACAAAGGTGAAGTGAATGTCAGTGTCATGGCTGGCCCAAACGGACTTTGCCCCGCCAGAGGTCGGGCGCACCACTTGCACGCCGGCAACCCCCTTGGTGTTTTCGGCAATGGTGGTGTCGCGGGCGTCAAACCCCGGCAGGCGGAAGGGCTGCCAGGGGGCGCCTTCGGCCTTGTTGTAGACAAACCGCTGCCCCTGCCATTCGCGGTCTGGGCGCAAATGCGGGGTTGGCAGGGTCATTTCATGGTCGATCTCGGTCACATGTTCGGCCGGCACGCCAATCTCGATCACCTGCACATTGTCGCTGGCCTCCAGCACCCTGTGGCGGATCTCGGGTGGCTGAATAAAGCAATCCCCGGCTGTGAGGCGCATCTTTTCGCCCTGGTCCTCATAGACCACATCCACCCAGCCGTGGATGCAAAAGATCAACTGAAAGCCAACCCGGTGGAAATGGACCATATCCGGCACCGGGCCGCCGTCTGGAATACGGATATGGCTGGCAATGATCGACCCGCCCAGCCGGTCTGGCACCAAATCGCGATAATGCATGCCTGCACGGCCGATAATCCAAGGCGCCTGATCCTTGAGGCGACGCACCACAAAGCTATGCACGGTCTTTGGCATTACCAATGGCGGATGACGCGCGTCGACCTCAACCCTTGTGCCGTTTGGCGCCGTAAGAACCCGCTGCCCATCGGCAAAGCCATCAGGATCGTCACAGAGAATTCGCAGCGTCCCCGGGGCCTCTGACGCCTGCTTGTCGATCCGCAGCCGCAGCCCATGGCCGGAAAACACAGCAACCGAAGGGTCATCCGCCGGGTAGATCATATCCATCTTCATGCCCAAGACTTTGGTGAAAAACGGAATATCCTCCCGCAATTCCTGCGTTGGCAGGCGCATCTCTGCAATGATTTCGCTCATCCTACTGTCCTTTCCCCCTGCCGCGCGGGTCATCACGGGCCGTTTTCGCCACAGTGGGGCGAAGTTTCCCATTGCGCAAGTGAGTGCAGATCACGTTAGGTTAGCAAAAGCCTATTCACCCGACGTCACAAATGGTTTAACGTTAAACTATATGTTTATTGGAGCCCCTCATGTCTGACACCCCCTCGCTGCGCGATGCGGCGCTGCGCTACCACGAATTCCCCCGGCCCGGAAAACTAGAGATCCGCGCCACCAAGCCGATGGCAAACGGCCGGGATTTGGCGCGGGCCTATTCTCCTGGCGTGGCCGAGGCCTGCCTGGAGATCAAGGCCGATGCGGCCAATGCGGCGCGCTATACGGCGCGCGGCAATCTGGTGGCGGTTGTCAGCAATGGTTCTGCGGTTTTAGGGCTGGGCAATATTGGTGCGCTGGCGTCAAAGCCGGTGATGGAGGGCAAGGCGGTTCTGTTCAAGAATTTTGCCGGCATTGATTGCTTTGATATCGAGGTAAATGAAAGCGATCCGGAAAAACTGGCGGATATTGTCTGCGCTCTGGAGCCCAGCTTTGGCGCTATCAATCTCGAAGACATCAAGGCACCAGACTGTTTTATCGTGGAAAAACTTTGCCGCGAGCGTATGGGCATCCCGGTGTTTCACGATGACCAGCACGGCACTGCCATCGTGGTTGGGGCCGCCGCCCGCAATGCGCTGCATGTGGCTGGTAAAAGCTTTGAAGACATCAAGATCGTCTCGACCGGTGGCGGGGCTGCCGGGATCGCCTGCCTCAACATGCTGGTGAAACTGGGGGTAAAGCGGGAAAACATCTGGCTTTGCGATATTCACGGGCTGGTTTATGAGGGCCGCGCCGAGGATATGAACCCAGAAAAAGCCGCCTTTGCGCAGCCCAGTGATTTGCGCACATTGGACGATGTCATTGATGGTGCTGATCTGTTCTTGGGCCTGTCCGGCCCCAATGTGCTCAAGCCCGAAATGGTCGCCAAGATGACCAAACAGCCTATCGTTTTTGCCCTGGCAAACCCCAACCCCGAAATCATGCCCGATTTGGCGCGGGAAGTGGCACCGGATGCCATTATTGCCACAGGGCGCAGTGATTTCCCCAATCAGGTCAACAATGTCCTGTGCTTTCCCTTCATCTTTCGCGGCGCCTTGGATGTGGGCGCCTCCGAGATCAACGACGAGATGCAGATCGCCTGCGTCGAGGGCATTGCCGAGCTGGCCCGCGCGACGACCTCCGCCGAAGCGGCGGCAGCCTATAAGGGCGAGCAGCTGACTTTTGGGGCGGATTACCTGATCCCCAAACCTTTTGATCCGCGGCTGGTGGCGGTGGTCTCTTCCGCAGTAGCTGAGGCTGCCATGAAAAGCGGCGTCGCCGCCCGCCCCATCGACGATCTGGAGGCCTATAAACAGCGGTTGAACCAGACCGTGTTCAAATCTGCCCTCCTGATGCGCCCCGTGTTTGAAGCCGCCCGTGCTGCTGCCCGCCGCATTGTCTTTTCCGAGGGCGAGGACGAGCGGGTCCTGCGTGCCGCACAAGAGGTGCTGGAAGAAACCACAGAAACGCCAATCCTGATTGGCCGCCCAGAAGTGATTGAGGCCCGCTGTGAAAAACTGGGTCTGCGCATTCGCCCTGGCAGTGATTTCCAGATCGTGAACCCAGAAAATGACCCCCGCTATTATGACTATTGGAACAGCTACCATCAGCTGATGCAACGCCAGGGAGTGACCCCCGATCTGGCCAAGGCGATCATGCGCACCAACACCACCGCCATCGGCGCCATCATGGTGCATCACAATGAAGCCGACAGCCTGATCTGTGGTACCTTTGGCGAATACCGTTGGCATTTGAACTATGTGAACCAAGTCCTGGGTGGTATTGGCTTTGAACCTCACGGCGCGCTGTCTATGATGATCCTAGAGGATGGGCCGCTGTTCATAGCCGATACCCAGGTCAGGATCGAACCCACACCAGACCAGATCGCCCAGACCGTCATGGGGGCCGCCCGTCATGTGCGCCGCTTTGGCATCGAGCCCAAAATCGCCCTGTGCTCGCAGTCTCAGTTTGGCAATATCGCCTGTGACACCGGCAGCCGGTTGCGTGCCGCCATCGAAATCCTCGACAACAACAACTGCGATTTCACCTATGAGGGCGAGATGAACATCGACACCGCGCTTGATGCCGAGTTGCGTGGCCGTATCTTTCCCAATTCACGTCTGCAGGGCGCCGCCAATGTCCTGGTTTTTGCCCATGCCGATGCCGCTTCCGGGGTGCGCAACATTCTCAAGATGCGCTCTGATGGCCTAGAGGTTGGCCCGATCCTTATGGGTATGGGCAACCGCGCCCATATCGTCAGCCCCTCGATCACAGCGCGCGGTTTGCTCAACATGGCGGCGATTGCCGGCACCCCTGTGGCGGAATATGGTTAGACCCGCGCCCAGCAATCCGGTGGAGAGAAGGGGGAGAAGAACTCCTCCTTCTCTCCACCGGCTCTGGCCACTGAACGCCTGCGAATAGCCCAGAAAGATCCAGCTACCCCCATGCCCCGTCCTGCAAAGACCCGCCCTTTAAAAATCGCCCTTCTCACGGCACATGGCCAGCCCTCTGCTCCCGTCGGGCAGGAACAGGCTTTGGCGCAGCTGGCGCAACGGGTCTCAGATCAGCTGCCCGATTGGGACATCCGTTCAGCCACCCTTGCCAGCCCAGGACGTCTGGAACAGCTCATGCAGGATGGCGCCCTAGTCTACCCTTTCTTCATGGCCGACGGTTGGTTCACCTCTCAGGTGTTACCAAAGCGGCTCAAGGGCTTTGACTATGACCAGCTTGCCCCCTTTGGCCAGGACCCAACTCTGCCGCAGCTGACAGCGGATATCCTTGCGCAAGCCTTCCAGGCTGCCCCCGCCGAGACAGCCGAAAAACCGCCCGTATTGCTCGCGGCCCATGGTTCAGCACGCGGCCCCAAAGCTGCAGAAGCCACAGAACTGTTTGCCCAGTCCCTGCGCCCTCTGCTACCTGGGCATCAAGTGGTGACCTGCTATATCGAACAAGCGCCCTTTGTGGCGGATGCCGCAAGAGAGATGCCCGCGGGTACGCTCTGCCTGCCGTTCTTTGCCCAATCAGGAAACCATGTTACCATGGACCTACCCGAGGCCCTAGAAGAGGCAGGCTTCAGAGGCACAACCCTTCCGGCCCTGGGCGGTAGCAAAGGCATCGCCAGTTTGATAGCGAATGCGCTGCAGACGGCCGCATAGCTCAGGCACACTAATGTACCTGCCCCCACCGGCTGTGTGGGTGGCGTCATGGATGTCAGTCCCCGAGGCTTGCGGGCTTTCCGTAACCCTCGAGCCAGCCGTAGGCAGCAGTCTGATCTGGTCACTTTGGCCCACATCAAAGAACAGCCCCGTCTCAGCCTGGGCAGTTGCGCCCCCCCCTGGATGACAGAAGAGCTGAAAGGGATCAGCCTGGAGGTTGGACACCGGCCTTGTTGCACAAATCCCGTCGGGAATTCACTGCGTGAAGCCAGTATGATAGCTGGAAGGCATGAGCAGTTGGCACCCACAAAATACAAGACCACAAACTGGTCGCCTTACAATGACAGCCTGAGGCCCCCCGGATCGTTGGCGATCCGTTGACCAAAGGGCATCGCCTAGAGATGTCCCGAGAGGTTGGTGTGACCCTGAGATAACTTGGACACGGCCACCGACCGGCTGGCGTGGTCGCCAATGCAAGTTCAGCGATGCCACAATCCCGACCTGTCTGGCCATGAAAGTTCTGTTTGGGATGCCCTTGAGGCAAACAACGGGTTTCGTTCAAAGCCTGTTGTAGATGGTCGGCCTGGATTGGGATGCGCCCGATTGCAGTACGCTGAGCCATCTATTACCGTTCTGAAAGAACCAATCTGCCAACTGATGATGCCTCCAATCACGATCTCGCTACTGACTAGGCACTGGACCCATATAATTTCACAGCCAGTAGATGACGAGCGCGGCGCGAGCGATGGCAAAGCAAAAGACCTTTCCCGCAACCCTTGGCGGAAACCATTGCTGTTGGCATGCGACGTCGGGCAGCTGCCTTTCATGCCGTATGATGCGCAAATCATTTTTCCGCTTAATGATCGGTAGATCAAATTGGTCTCGAGCAATCTGCAGTCCCGATGCAGTTCTTGAAATTTCCTTTGCCAGTCTTGATCAGTTTGCTCAGAGACCGATAGCCAAGCTCAGACCCTCGACGCCGTGTTTCTGATTGCTGCACATAAGCAGGTAGCCGTGTCAGACGCGGTGCAAGCCCCGCTTCAACAAGAAAATTCCCCTGCGCCAGCGCATTCCTCGCGAGGCAATCTTCTCACGGACCGCCCATTGGTGCCAGCTTTGGTCATATTCATTGAAACACTCAAAGTGAGGATCAAAAAATGGCTACTCAAACTCTGAAACTGAACGAAAAATCCGGCGAATAAGACGGTAAAAACTTCTGGGACCGCTGTGGCGTGCTCTTCGTCAACAGCGACGAGTTGGGGGACTGATGCTTTGCGGAACTTCACTTGGAAATGCACAAGAGTTGCACACCTCCAGCGGTTACGATCTTGTTCTAGCGGTATAGTCTGTCCATTCCTCCATAGAGTAATCCCCATAAGTCACGATGAGGTATACTGTGCCTAACCGCCATGCGATGGCACAGCCTGTGAACGGCTACGGCAACGCCTCCAAGAGGGGTAAACCCACGGCACCGCTGGGTGGCTTCGTGCGCATGATCGAGGCAATAGTAACCGCCACATCGACCGTCTCGATGCGGCGTTCCACGCGGGCGTTTACGATACCGGCTCCAGAGAAAATGACAGGAACGTGCGTGTCATATGTCCATGGTGAACCATGGGCTGAGGCCACAGTCAGACTGTCGAACTCGGCCACGAACCAGTGAGGCTCGAACACCACGTAAATGTCGCCAGATCGGTCGGCATGAAAGTTCGCCATCACCGCACGGGCGATTTTGGTATCCGGAACCGCGCCGCGCCGCAGGTTCGAGCTGGTGATGGCAAAGGCGATACCGGGCATTTTCTGAAGCTCTACTGCCACGGCCTCTTCGACCTCTGTCAGCGTGGCGCCTGCCGCCTCTATCGCAGCACGGTCAAGGTAAACGTAAGGGTTGGTGAAGCTATTGAGCAGGGCCTCGCCAATCCCGAACCGCTCTTTCAGCCGTGCAAACCCAGCTGACTTGGCAGCGGCTTCGAATTCGAAACTCTGGGCTTCGATGCCCAGACTGTTGAGATAACCCGGCGCCTCGCGCGCACCGTGATCGGACGATAGCACAACCAGCGTCTGGTCAAGGCCCACGCTGTCGTCAACAAAGTCAAGAAAATCCGCCAGCGTCTGGTCAAGTCGTTTGAAATTGTCCTCTGCTTCAAGGCTGGACGGGCCAAAGATGTGGCCAACATAATCGGTTGACGACAAGCTGACGCTCATGAAGTCAGGCACATCATCCTGCCCGACCGCTTCTGCGCTCATCAGCGCTTTGGCAAAATCCACAGTGACCTCATCTCCAGCGGGGCTGAGCGTCAGCAATGTGGTATAATACCTGTTGTCGTCCATAGGGTAGGCATGCGGAAAGGTGCGCCCGAAGCCGGGGAAATCGGTCTCCCAGGGCTGATCATCCTTGTCCCAGAACAGGTAATTCTCTGCGGGCAGCATCGGCGTCCAGACGGAACCCGCATAGGAGTCCACGAAACCCTGAATCTCCCAATCAGACATCCATGCTGGATAGTCCTCGCGATAAAAGGTGGAGGTGACAAAACGTCCTTCGGACTTGGAGAACCAATAGGCCTGCCCTGAATGACCCGCAAAAGAGATCGCCCCCCGGTCTTTGACGGAGACGCCAAAAACCTTGGTGTCAGGGCCATAATGCATGCGGATCTCATCACCGATTGTCGAGGTCAGGATGTTACGGGGCGAGCGTCCATCCGTGGTCGCGGCGCGTTGGGTCGGGTCTATTTCAGTGTCTGCATCAACGCCCGAGGCCCCCACCAGTGGATAATCGGGATCCTGCACATTGTAAAAGGTGGTGCCTGTGCCGCGGTCAAACCACAGATTGGCAACCATGCCGTGGATGCCCGGATCAGTGCCGGTAGACAGAGTAGTATGACCAACGATTGTCTCGGTGTTTGCGTGGCGGTGATGGGCATTGGCGAAATGCACACCGCTTTTCAAAAGGCGGTTGAAACCTCCTTTTCCCAGTCCCGCGCGGAACCGATCAATCATATCGCCACGCAACTGGTCCACGGTGATCTGCAACACCAGTTTTGGCGGGGCTTCAGCTTCCTGTGCAAAAGCAGTCGTGGCAAGCAACAGGGTAGCTATACCGGCGGCATTTAGTGCGGGAATGCGGCCCAGCATGATGTCTCCAGTCATGAGAAGCTTGTGCGACTTCGAAGTGGCCTGCGCCAGCGATCCGAATAACGCCACTTGGGAAAAGGACCCGCAAGCCTTGCGCCTGCGGGTCCCAATCAGCCCAAACCGGCCCTA
Source organism: uncultured Roseobacter sp. (assembly GCA_913054455.1). Lineage (GTDB taxonomy): Bacteria > Pseudomonadota > Alphaproteobacteria > Rhodobacterales > Rhodobacteraceae > Pseudophaeobacter. The sequence continues at coordinate 20,816 of CAJXIL010000017.1, read as the reverse complement.
AGCTCTTCGATGCCAATTTGCGTCAGCCGACCTTCGCCGCGCAGGTCGCGAACTCACACACTGCGGACAAACAAGACCTTGGAATTTCCACCTTCGCTCAGGCAATATTTCTTTGCATGTGCAGCGCACATTACTCTGCGGCGGGACCTGAGTTGTCGAAGCGGTCGTTGCCGAAGGGTATCTGGGCTTCCATTCAAACTGCCCCTCCGCTGCTTTGTGCCTAAATTCGAAAAACGCGGGACGAGGTGAGAGTTTTTCTTGCCAGCTCCAATGTCTCTTTTTGAAATCGTCGTTTCTTTTAGGATAGATTGATATGGGTCAATACGCATATGCGACATGCCGCATATTCATATGCCATGCAACAGATACTCAACGCCCTTTGCGATCCAACCCGCCGCAACGCCCTCGTCATTCTTTGGGATGGGAGCGAGCATTGCGTTTGTGAGCTCATGGACCGGCTTGACGCAAGCCAAAGCCGGATGTCGCGGCACATGAAGGTGTTGCGTGAAGCGGGTCTCGTGATTGACCGACGCGACGCGCAATGGGTGCGGTATCGGCGAAACCCGGACATGACGCCGGAAATCATGGCCGTGATGTCCGCCGTCTTGAATGCAGAAAAATCCTTTGAATTGGAAAAAGCATGACCGCTGAAACGCATGAAATCACGCCTCGTCCGGAAGCGTCAGACAAACTTTGGTATGCAGGTATTGCCGCAGCCGCTGTCGTAGGCTGGCTGGCCTACGGGCAGTTGATCCCGTTTTCCGAATGGGTCACCGCCCTGTTCCCTGTCGCCCGTATTAGCCACACAGGCGAGGCCATCGCGTTCTTCGCATATGATGTGCCAAAGGTGCTGCTGCTCCTCACAAGCATCGTTTTCGTAACAGGTGTGTTGCGCAGTTGGTTTAGCCCCGAAAAGACCCGCGCGATCCTTGCGGGCAAACGCGAAATACTTGGTTATCCATTGGCGGCGATGCTGGGGGTGCTGACGCCGTTTTGCTCGTGTTCGTCCGTGCCGCTGTTCATTGGCTTTGTTTCCGCAGGCGTCCCCTTGGGCGTGACGTTCTCATTCCTGATCGCAGGCCCAATGGTTGGCCCTGTCGGGCTCGGGCTGCTCTACGGTTTGGTCGGTTGGAAGATCGCAACGATCTATCTCGTGTTCGGCTTCTCGATCGCCACTATTGCAGGGTATGTGATGGGCAAAATGGGGCTGGAACGCTACCTACAAGACTGGGTGCGCGACCTGAATGCAGGTCCGGTAGGTGACCTGCCTGAAGAAAAGATCACCTTTGTCGACAGACTGAAAACTGGTGTCGAGCAAGTCCGCGAAATCGTCGGCAATGTTTGGATTTGGGTGCTGATCGGCATCGGGATAGGCGCTTTGATCCACGGTTACGTTCCCGAAGCAATGATGCTGACGATCATGGGAAATGATGCGTGGTGGTCTGTGCCCGCCGCCGTTGTGGTCGGTGTTCCGATGTACACCAATGCGGCGGGCGTGATCCCCATCGTCGAAGCATTGCTAGGCAAGGGCGCTGCCCTTGGTACAACGCTGGCCTTCATGATGTCGGTAATCGCACTCAGCTTGCCCGAGATGATCATCCTCAAGCAGGTGCTGACCCTACGCTTGATCGCGATTTTTATCGCCGTGGTGGCATCGGGTATCCTCGCCACAGGCTTTTTGTTTAACGCAATCCTCTGAAGGAGAAAAACGATGAAGAACGTCAAAGTCTACGGTCCTGGCTGCAAACGCTGCGAAACCACCGAAGCCATGGTGAAGGACGCCGCCACAAGACTGGGGATCGAGGCGAACGTCGAAAAAATCACTGGGCCACGAGAGATCGCTATGGCGGGCGTCATGTCCACCCCCGGCATCACCATTGATGGCAAGCTGGTTCATGCGGGCGGCCTGCCCGGCAAGACCAAGCTGGATGAATGGTTGTCCGCATGAGATCGGTGATCGCGACTGTAGCGGTTTGCGCAGGCAGCTTTGTCACGCTGCCGCTTTTCGCACAGAGTCTTGAGGTGATACCTGTGACAGACGGTATCTGGGCCATCGTCGGGGAAAAGGAACAGCGCGGCCCCGAAAACCTTGCTAACAATGCAACCTTCGGATTGATCGTCACACTCCAAGGTGCCGTGTTGGTCGATCCGGGTGGATCTTGGCAAGGCGGCGAGGCGCTTCATACCGCAGTCCGTACCGTGACCGATGCAGATATCCGATATGTCATAAACACAGGAGGCCAAGATCACCGCTGGCTTGGCAACAGCTACTGGCAGGCGCAGGGGGCCGAAGTTATCGCCTCCGCAGATGCCGTTGCCGACCAGCAATCGCGCGGCTCGATGCAAATGACGGCCCTTAAACAGTTTTTAGGCGACGCGCTTGAGGGCACGGAACCCCGCACGGCGGATATTGTCTTTGATGATCGCTACATTCTGGAGCTTGGGGGGAGGAGCATGGAGATCGTGCACATCGGTGCGGCGCACACCCCCGGTGACAGTTTCGTTTGGCTGGCCGAAAGTGAAACGGTATTTACAGGCGACATTGTCTATGTCGACCGCATATTGGGCCTTGGCGATCAAAGTTCGATCACCGATTGGCCCGTCAGCTTTGAAGCTGTCGCGGCTCTCCAGCCCTCGCATGTGGTGCCTGGCCATGGCAATCCGACCACGTTGGAACACGCGACCCGCGACACCTATGACTACCTGATGAACCTGCGCACCGAAATCGCTGCGTTGATCGACGAAGACGGAGATATCATGCAAGCCCCGCAGGTGGACCAATCGGCATTCGCCCATCTCGAACAGTTCGAGAGTCTCGCCGGCCGCAACGCGCAAACCGCCTTTCAACAGATGGAATGGGAATAATGCTGGAATAACATGTCGCCGCCGCGCGCATCGACAGCCATGGCGGCGAAGCAACAACCAAGGAGGCCCGACTGGTTATCGACACCGACATGGCCGGACGCGATGATGCATTCAACCCTACGGAACTGCTCTGGGCGAGTTTGGCGGCCTGTATCCTCCAAGGGACCGAAAGGGTCATTCCGATGCTGGAGTTTGATCTGCGTGGCATAGCTGTTCGGTTTCGCGGGGTCAGGCAGGATAGCCCGCCTAAAATGCTGCGCATAGACTATGAGATTACTGTAGACAAAGACGAGCCTGATAGCCGTCTCGACCTGCTCCACCTGAATCTTCAAAAATACGGGACAATCTACAACATTCTATCCGGTGCAGCACTAATTGTGCTGAGCGCGCATGCAGCGAAAAAATACCGCTTCCGCAATGGGCTCACAGCGGACTTGCGGCGGTGCAGCGTGTGGTTTTCACCCTGAACACTCTGTCGCCGGTCTGATCGGCACACCTAGTTGACTGCTGCCAGCCCTTCACGTGTCTGCGGTACGAGTGAATCTGACGTTGGGATTGAGCGCTATTTAAGTGATCCCTTTAAAGACTGAAAAATTACTCCGATTGTACCACTTGCTGCAGAACGAAAAGGTGTTCAGGCAACAAGTGGGCTAGAGCAGACTTCCAAATGCTAAATGGAATTCTATTGAATGGTTTGGACTTGGATGTCGTCAAAGGTTGCCACGGAACGTCCGGTTCGATGACCTCCGTCACGATAAACACCCATCTTGATATAAGGTCGAGCGCAACTCGCGTATTCAACTATCGCGTTCTGAACTATTGATTGACCATTCACCCAAACGCTCAAAGTACCAGTCGGACCACGTGTGTCAAAATCGACGACAAAAGAATTTTCGCGGCCTCGTAGGCTGTTAAGATGAATGTTGCGCTCTTGGACACGTTTATGAGACCCAAAACCCTCGGCTTGCCAGGTACTTTCACCCTCCGGCCTAACTCCCCGAAGCGACCAAACAATCATTTGGCTTTTGTCGAAAAGGAACATAACCGGTGGAGCAGCCTGGCAATTTCCATTCCAACCATGAATTTGAAAAAATGTTTCTTTGAACCCTGTGAACCCTTCGTCGAATTGCACTGAAAATGAAATCCTATAGTGCTTCCCCAATCGCAAAAGCTTCGACTGCTGGATTTCCGCTCTTTCTCGAAACTTGGACCATTCGTTTGGCTCTGAATCAGTCCAGCATTTCCCAATTTGCCCTTCATCAAGCTGGACACGTAACTTCCGTCCCTCTTCCCCCTCGACCCATTGAACGGATTTTCCAGCACCACGAGACACGGGTTGACCACAATTGTCTTTCATCCTGACATTCCAGTCACGGTCAGAATAGTTTGCAGCCTGTGCGCCAGTGGTAAAATTTACCGCCAAAACGAGAACCAATCCGAGCAATAAAAATTTAATAATTGATGGCATGAAAACTCTCCAAATCGCTATAAATTAGCCAATGTTTATATCTTGTCTACCGGCAAGGTCATCGATGAGACTCAAACCGCAACTACAATTCTCGCAGCGACCTTTCGACGTCCGCATTTCATACAAACGGACGAAGGGTTCGGCGTCACTTTAGCAATTGTAAATTGACTTTGCAAAGTCCGTTTCCTGCGCATAGCCGACGTAGCAGGGGCAGCGTGGCTGGCGCCAATCCGTCCAGGTTGCGGATGACTGCTGTCAGCCCATAGCAGTCATCCGCCACCTGGTTAGATCAGCGATGCCCTCGTGGACCGCCAGCAACGACGGCTATGCGCAGAAAACGGAGTTTGCAAAGTTTGGCCGTTGCGCTAAAGCCGCCATTCGGCAAAGATGCAGCTAACGACGGCAGTGAGCCCATTCCGACCGGTTCTGCGCCAGGCTCTTGTGACAGCTCTGCTCCGTTTTGCGAACCTGCCAGGATCAATTGCGCTTGCCTCGAAACACACCTTTCGGTAGCCATATGTTGGAGCTTGACTTAGAGCAATGCAGACAGCCTTTAACCACCTATGGCAGAAAAAACGCGCAGCACTGCAAGCAAAAGAAGGCTGAAATGCGAAGACTACCCTGTGAATATGGCATCAAGGCCGTGAAGTTGGCTTTTTACGGATTTGTACTTCTCGGTACCCTGTTTGCAACAGCGTCTTTGGCAAATGAAGGAGCTCGTCTTAGGCTCTTTTCGCCGCCAGACGGGTTGACTAAGTACATTCAGGTTCTGGATGAATTGGGTCGAATTTCAAGAAATCCTGGATGGACTGCAAGAGACGATGTTGATCTCTTTGTCGTATTCACCAAGGACTTCAATGGACACGAATTTGTACCTGTAGAATTTTTACCACCTTTTCTGGTTCTGGCCAATCAGGCGGAAAAACACTCCAAAGGAAATCAACTTTTATCAGGGAGATCTCTAAAAGAGTTCTACGGTGAGAAATGGTCTCTTTCTGCGGATCAAAATTTTCTTTTTATACAAGTTGAGAATTTCCGCCACATAATAAACGGAATTATCTCTGGGGCCGATTTTTCCAAGGCCGAGAAGGAAGAGCTTCTTGTTTGCATAATGGCCGGTGTCATCGTCGGTGTCTCTGAAGAGTTGCAATATGATGACCCCTTGAGAGTAGCGACTCCTCAATGCGCCGCTCAAATCTTGGCTTCCCGGTAGAAAAACACCTCAAAAGGAGCTGGATGAGTAGAAGGGATGGGAAAGATCTTCTCATCCGAGGGTGGGCAACGGCAGCTGTGCGCAGAAAGCGGGCTTTGCATATTCCTCTGTGTCGTGAGATCCCGACCTGATTTTCGTTGCGCCGCAGCGACCTGAAGCTGCCACTCGTCTTGGGGCAGCATGAACCCAACATCTTGCAGCCTGTCTGCGGGAGTTTCGGACTTTTGCTGCGAACTCAGAAATGGACGGATATCATGAAGTCCACCAATGAAACTTCGGGGACGGCGCTCGGCCTGTATCTTGGGGTGCGTTCAGTCATACATAGATATTGGCCGAGAATCCTGTGCCAGAGCAATCACACTGCAGCTCGATGGCAATCATTGCAGCTCAGTTGGTTGTCATGTCTGGGCGGTCAAAGGTAGGTGACACTTCGACGTCATTGATGTTGAGAAATCCACTCCCTTCAATTCCCAAACAAGTGCCAGAGTTCTTACCTGGGAGCCTGTCCGAGAACTGTATTTCCAAAGGCCCTTTGATCTCACCCGGTTTCGTCTGGGCGCCCGAGATTGCCGTGGGTATTTCTGGATTTGCAAATGTCAGAGTTCTGATTTCGCGTACACCGACCTGCACTGTGTTGGGTCCGAAATGCCGCTGGTGTCATGCCCTTGCGCCGCTTGAACTGCGTGTAGAAGTTGGACTTCGACCCGAAACCCGCGGCGTACATAATGTCCAACAGCGAGCGGTCCGGATCTTCGTTCATGAGGCGAGTGGCCAGAGCTATCCTTCTGTCATTGAGCAAATCAGAAAAGCTCTGCCTGGTAACCCTGTTCACGGCGACGCTGACGGCACGCGCCGGGACGCCCAAGCGTTTGCTCAACCGGCTGAGCGTCAGCGCATCGTCTGAAAGGAAAATCGGGTCCCCCAGAAATGAGTTGATGCGCTGAACAAGCGCATGGTCGGCGGGTCCGGGAGCCGACCTTGCCTCGTTTTCTTCCGGCTTGGACGCCCGGTCAACGACCATGTCATACACATGTTCGAAAAGAGAAGGACGTCCCATTGCCCCAAGCAAGGCATAAGAAACGAGGCCAAAGAAGAGCGCAGTAGAAAGTAGGAGAGGCCGCGACGTCTCAATTGCCCCGCCCCGAACCAGTTCGGCAAAGATCGCCACCTCAAGCGCAAGGCTGGCGCAAAGCACTCCAATCACGATGCGCAACCAGATGTGCGTCGTTCCCACTTCGGAGCCGAGACTGCGGAATTGGTACGCCCGGCGACTGTGCAGGCGCACGAAAGCCCAGAGATATCCGCCATAGGTCACAAGCAAAATCGGGTCGATTACCCATAATGCGTTGAGCAGAAGGGATGCTGCGACTGCCACCATCGGGACGATGTGAAACAATTCTGCAGAACACGGGCTACGGTCAGGGTCTGAACCAAAGGCAAAATGCAAGTAGAGCGCGGGTAGCGCCCCTGCGCCAAGAACAGCTCGCCATTGTCGCAGCGACGTGTCCGGCCAAAGCAGCGTTGCGAGGAGAAGGCCAGCAGAGACGGTTGAGAGCCCGAAAAAGACGCTGAGCGCAGCCGAGGAGGCACCGTAACGCCCGGCCACAGCAACGCGGCCCATGAAAAAGGTCATCACAGCACTTAGTGACATAGTAGCCGCAAGAATAGCGCTGTGCAGCACCGGAGGCCTCCTTTTGTCCAGCCCACCCCTGCCGCGTTCCGGATCGTAAAACAGAACCACGATATGCCGTCCTTGATCGCGTTTCAGGACGCCGGGTGATCAATGTCCTCAATAGGCTACATGTGTTTCAAATAAAAGGACGCCAACCATGAAACCCCTCTGCTCACTTGCCATTCTGGTCCTTGGGCTGACGACTTCTGCTGTACAGGCACAAGAGTCTGGTCCAGTCGCCGCCAAGACGTATGAAGCCGGATTGAGCACACTCATTGTCCTCGATGACCGAAGCGACCGGGGCCTCGAAGGGCTGATCTGGTATCCGACTGACGCCGCTGAGCCGACTCGTCTCGACTTCGAGAGCGCGGTTTGGGTCGGCTCGGAGGTCATCCGGGGTGCAGAGGCGGCACCGGGCCCCTTCCCGTTGATTGTTCTGTCGCATGGTATGTTTGGAAACTCCCGAAACCAAGCATGGTTCGCGGCCGAGATGGCCCGGAGAGGATTCGTTGTCGCCGCAGTGGATCATCCTGGAACATCGACCTGGTTACGCGACCCAGAACAGCGGCGCGCGCTTTGGGAGCGCCCGGGCGACATCACTCGGGTGATAGATTTCGCGGTTTTGCCGGACGCGTTGCCGGTGCAGGTCGATCCTGATCAGGTCTTCATGGCGGGACATTCGCTTGGCGGTTTCACCGCGCTGGCGCTGGCTGGGGCCCGATATGACGCCGAGCGCCTCGAGCGGCTTTGTGAAACAATGCCGGGCGAGTTGGCCTGCGGGATCTTTGCGGATTGGAAGATAGCACAAACACCCGAAGATCGGGCGCGGATGCAGGCCGATCTGGCGGATGAAAGAATTCGCGCCTTCGCGGTCTTCGATCTGGGCGGAAACCAGAGCTTTTCAGACGAAAGCCTGAACAAGATTGACAGGCCGCTGCTTGTTTTCGGGGCGCCGGTCGCGAATTCAGGTTTGACGCTTGATATCGAGTCCCGCGCGCTGATCAAGGCGCTGCCCTCTGGGAGCTTCCGATACATTGAGCCAGCCACTTTGAGCCATTTCGATTTCTTCAATCTGTGCAAACCGGCAGGCTACGAAATTCTGGCCAAGGAACTGCCGGGAGACGAAGTCGTTTGCGAAAGTGGTGGCTCCCACCGGACGGACATGCATGATCTGATCCTTGATGAGGTGACGGCATTCTTTGCAAAGAGGCTTCAATGACTTAGCCATGAGCCAACAGATAAGTCTCGGGAACGCAACCTTTCATGGACGTATTTGGCCAACGATGCACCCCATGGATAGGTCGGCGAAGCGCAGAAATGGCGGGCAGGTTTGCCGTTTACATGATTGATCCTCAGATCTGCCATGCTGCCCCGCGATCAAAAGCCGACCGATGATTGGCCACCGAATGCTGCCTTGCATCCGATGAGGGGAATGAGACTGATCCGCCCCCGGATCGGGCCTCCGTTGTGCATGCCCTCAGCGGATGCAAGGCCAACGTTACCAGGCCGCCTTGCAGCGTGCTTGGCGCGGCGCTCAAATAGGGAACAGGTCGATCAAATCAACCCATCTGCTTCCCGGTTGATCAGGCGAAACTGGCGCGGCGTAACATTTGCCGTGCGCAGAAAATCGCGTTGGAAATGAGCCTGGTCGGCGTAGCCGCAGCAATAGCCGATCTCGGCGAGGCTGGTATCTGTTTCGACGAGGAGCATGGTCGCTGCTTTCATCCTTGCGCGTCGCAGAACGCTTGAATAGCTCCTCGCCTCGGTGTTCAAGCGCCGCTGCAAAGAGCGCTCGGACGCTGCGAGAATCTGGGCGGTGTCGGCGACCGACCAGGATCGGCCAATATCAGTCTCGAACAGTGCAGCGAGGCGGTCTGACAACCGCCCTTTATCATATTTGGGAGCTGGTGAGCGTTGCTGGTCTTTAAGCGTTGCTGGCGACGACCAGGATATCCGGAACTGCGCTGTCCCGGCGCCCGGCTCCAGTGTTGCGCAGTGCAAGCCTTCCGGCGTGAATGGGCGTCCGCCGATCTCCAGGCGTGGTTCTTTGCGACCTATGGCCATTGCCAGCCCGAGAAGCAGTCCCGCGATCAGGCAATTCTCACCGTCGCTGGACAATTGCCCCTTGCCGTAGCGGGCGCATATCCACGCGCCCTTTTGGGTCTCGATCAACGTGCGATGTGCAGAGTGGTGATAGCGTTCAAGACGCATGAACTTTTCCGCCAGCACCCACGGTGTTGCAGAGTTTCTCAAAACGGTGAGCGCCGGTGTCTCATCCGCAAGGTCAAGATACTGGCCAGTCGAAAGCAACAGTCCTGGCCCGTGACGATCCATGACACGTTGTACGAGCGATTGTTTACTGTCTGCGTCGGCCATCGCGCCTTTCATCGGGTCCGCAACAGTGGTGCCGTCCAGAAGGGCCGGATCATGATCGCCAATCACGCGCGCAAGCAACGCCACCAGACCGGCATATGTGAAATCGCCCATCCGCGTCCCCCCTTTTGCTTTTAATTCCAGTGCCACAGTAGCAGCGCGCTGCCCAGATTATTGAACAATCGTGCCAAGGCCGCGGTTCAGTATGCTGACCGCCGATTGGCGCGATCCTTCAATAGGCCCAATTGCCAAACGCCGATCCTGCGATCCGGTCAAACCGAAAGGACATGCCATGACCCAGACCCGAAACACCGTTGTCATCACCGGTGCCAGTCGCGGGATCGGTGCAGCGCTCGTGAAAGCCTATACCGCGCAGGGCGCAAAGGTTATTGCCGTGTCGCGATCCCTTCCCGCGACGCCCCTGCCAAATGTCGTCGCCTTCGCCGCTGACCTGGGTACAGACGAGGGGATTGCAGCTCTCACCAGGGCAACCAAGGCGCACGGCCAGCCCATTGATATCTTGATCAACAACGCGGGCGTCCAGAATGAGATCGACCTAACCGGTCCAGCAGACACGGTCCAGATTGACGCCGAGATTGCTCTAAATCTGGTGGGGCCGATCAAGCTTACCCTGGCTCTGCTGCCGTTTCTGCGCGCGCCCGGCGGGTCGGTCGTCAATGTAACCTCGCTGGTCTCGCTGCACCCCAAACCCTCCGCGCCCGTCTACTCTGCAACCAAAGCAGGCCTGGCGTCGTTCACCCGCGCCCTGCGCCATCAACTGGCCAGCAAAGCGATCACAGTCATCGACGTAATTCCGCCGCTGGTCGCCACGGAAATGACTGCCGGGCGCGGCAGCGGCAAGCTGTCGCCCGAAGACATGGCCGAGGCCATTGTGACCGGTATCGCCAGGGGCGAGGTGCAAATCGCTCCGGGAAAATCAAAACTTGTCTTGCGCCTCAACCGGCTTTTTCCCGGCCTGATCGCCCGCATTCTGTCAAATGAGTAGCCCGCCCCCTTGCCCAAAGGCTCTGCGATTTGGCGCATTTCTTCAATAAACCCTGCCGCCAACTGGCAAAACTGGCCCATCGAAACCTAAAATCCGAAAAGGATACCATCGTGTTGAAATACTTCATTGCATCGCTTTGCATCGCTGGCGCCGCCGCTCCAATGCAGGCCAGTACGGAGGCAAGCTTCACCCGACTGGCCATCAACACAGTGATAGACATTCCGGCATCGCCCGAAGTGATCTGGGATATCCTTGCCGACACTGATGCCTACCCCGAATGGAACCCCTATCATGTCCGTGTCGAGGGCGAGATGGAGATCGGCGAAAAGCTCGTGGTTCATATAGAGAAGCCAAATGGAACCGCCCTAAGCGTAAGCCCGCACTTGATGGAATACGCCCGCGGCACAAGTCTCGTCTGGGGCGGTGGTCCAACCGGGATTTTTCGAGGCGTCCACCGGTTCGATCTCGAAGTCCTCTCTCCAACCTGTACGCGGCTTCACCATACCGAGGTCTTTTCGGGTCTGTTCATCTCTTTCGCCGAGTTGGATGCGATCGAGCCGGGCTATGAGTTGATGAACGAGGCCCTTCGCGAACGCGTCACAGCACTACACGGCGGAGCGGCACGCTGCTGAATACTCGCACCTGCCCGAATTTCCGCTTCTCGCCCTTGACACCTGTCGCCCAGCGTCATGCTGCACCAAGAACGATTGTCATGATTGGGCTGGTAGCGGGCGCTGGCGCCAATCGAGGTTGAGATGCTATCTGTAGCAGTGACCCCCAGCAAGGAATCCAAGCCATGCGCAAATTGAAACCCGTCCGGGAGCGCGCTGCCCGCGCTCTGTGCAAGTTAGAAGGCCTTGAACCAAACATAACAATGGAGGGGGCGCCCATGTGGTGCTCGTTCCTACCGGAAGTCGATGCCGTTCTGAGGGCAGCACTCAAACCCGAATGCTGGGAGGCCTTGAAAGATGCCTCTGATGAGCTGGAAGCCGAGCACCTTCAAAAGCCTTTAAACACCCTTTAAAGACCTCCGCCGCCCGACGATTTAGACGGTTTGGGCGGCGGATTTTTGGAGTTTGAAACGGGAAGTGTCCCAAACCTCCCCCGCCTCCTCAAACCAGCCGCGTGGCTATGGGCTGGTCAAAGGCTCGATTTGGGGTTAGAAAACAGGGAATTCGCCAAATTGGTTTGCTGCAATGGGAAGTGTCCCTTACTGCAACGCGAAGTGTCCCGCTACAGTCCCGCTACAACCGCTACACCGCTACAGGGAGGCATACTTCCCGCCGAATTTACGAAATTAGCTGAGCAAAATTTGCATATTTGCTAAAAGGGCAAAAAGTTGCTTGAACGTCCATAGAATCGCACAGTTTGCAAAAATTTGCTGGCCATTCAGGAGTGTTGTGCAAATTTTTTGCCGCTCTGTGACGCAGGGTTATCATGATTACTTGCTCCAGCGGTGTGCTTGCGCATAACTCTTTTTTGAACAAACGCGTGGAGGACGCCGATGCCTTACAAAGAGATTTATGCCAACTGGAAAGCCGATCCTGAAGCCTTTTGGATGCAGGCCGCTGAGGCAATCGACTGGGTGGAGGCCCCCACCAAAGCGTTGAGTGATAGGGGCGATGGCCTGTATGAATGGTTCTCCGACGCACGCGTAAACACCTGCTATAATGCAGTGGATCGCCATGTGGAGGCCGGACGCGGTGAGCAAACCGCCATTATCTATGACAGCCCGATCACCCATACCAAACGCGAGATCTCTTATGTGGAGCTGCGCAACCGAGTGGCCAATCTGGCCGGAGCGCTGCGGGCCAAGGGCATCGAAAAGGGCGACCGTGTAATCATCTATATGCCGATGATCCCCGAAGCGCTGGAGGCCATGCTGGCCTGCGCTCGGATTGGCGCGGTGCATTCTGTGGTCTTTGGGGGCTTTGCCGCCAACGAGCTGGCTGTGCGGATTGATGACGCCACACCCAAGGCCATCATCGCCGCCTCCTGCGGGTTAGAGCCAGGCCGCGTGGTGCATTACAAGCCCCTGCTTGACGGCGCCATCGACCTGGCCGAGCACAAGCCCGAGTTCTGCGTCATCCTGCAGCGTGAACAAGAAGTCGCTGAGCTTGTAGAGGGACGGGATGTCAACTGGCACGGCTTCCAATACGGTGTCGAACCTGCGGAATGTGTGGCTGTCGAGGGCAATCACCCCTCCTATATCCTTTACACTTCTGGCACCACGGGTCAGCCCAAGGGCGTTATCCGCCACACGGCAGGTCAGCTGGTCGCACTGAACTGGACCATGAAAAACATCTATAATGTCGATCCTGGCGAAGTTTTCTGGGCGGCTTCGGATGTGGGGTGGGTCGTGGGCCACAGCTACATCTGCTATGCGCCCTTGATCCACGGCAACACCACGATCGTCTTTGAGGGCAAGCCCATCGGGACTCCTGACGCGGGCACATTCTGGCGGGTCATCTCTGAGCATAAGGTCAAGAGTTTCTTCACGGCGCCAACAGCGTTTCGTGCGGTCAAGCGGGAAGATCCAAAAGGCGAATTTGTTGAGAAATACGACCTCAGCTGTCTTGGCCAGGTCTATCTGGCGGGCGAACGCGCCGACCCCGATACAATCACCTGGGCCCAGGACAAGCTGAATGTTCCCATTGTCGACCACTGGTGGCAGACTGAAACGGGCTGGTCGATCGCAGCCAACCCCCTCGGCATTGAAGAGCTGCCCACCAAGCTGGGCTCCCCTGCGGTGCCAATGCCAGGTTATGAGGTCGATATTCTGGATGAGGGCGGCCATCCTGTTGCCGCCGGAGAGCTGGGCGCTATTGCCATCAAGCTGCCGCTGCCCCCGGGCACCTTGCCAACCCTCTGGAATGCAGAGGCTCGGTTTAAGAAAAGCTACCTCAACACCTTCCCCGGCTACTATGAGACCGGTGATGCAGGCATGAAGGATGAGGATGGCTATCTCTATATAATGGCGCGCACTGATGACGTGATCAATGTTGCCGGGCACCGGCTGTCGACGGGCGCCATGGAAGAAGTTCTCGCAGGCCACCCGGATGTGGCGGAATGCGCGGTGATTGGCGTCGCCGACCAGCTAAAAGGTCAGGCACCTCTGGGCTTCCTCTGTCTCAACTCAGGTGTCGAGCGTGACCATGGTGAAATCGTCAAAGAGGTGGTCAAACTCGTTCGCGAGAAGATCGGACCTGTTGCGGCCTTCAAACTGGCCGTGGTTGTCGATCGTCTGCCCAAGACACGCTCAGGCAAGATCCTGCGCGGAACCATGGTCAATATTGCTGATGGCACCGCATGGAAGATGCCAGCTACCATTGATGACCCGGTGATTCTCGATGAGATTACCCTCGCTCTTCAGGGGCTTGGCTTTGCAAAGGTCTAAAATAACACCGACTTGGTCGAGGGGTCATCTGGCCTTTCGACCAAATATCGCAGCATTTTCTTCCAAACCCTTAGCGTTCTGCGGGTTTTCTTGACTGTAAAACAGTTCCGGGTTGGTTTTCCTTGCAACCCTGCCCTACCGCTCTACCCTGCCGCGCAGGAGATGAGCATTATGAACAAAGACGATATTTGGCGCCTGAGCGCGACCGAGCTTTCCACCCTGACCCGCGCTGGCGATATTTCCGCCGAAACTGCGGTGCAGGCTTCGATCGACCGCATGAATGCGGTGAACCCTGGGCTCAACGCAGTGGTCGAAGATCTGAGTGCCGAGGCTTTGATCCGCGCGCGCGATCTCGACAAGGCACGCGCAGCCGGGGCTGCTCCGGGGCCGTTGCAGGGGCTGCCGGTCACCATCAAAATCAATGTCGATCAGGAAGGCCATGCCACCTCGAATGGGGTGACCGCCCTGAAAGACCTGATTGCGCCAGCTGATGCCCCTGTCGTGGCCAATCTGCAAAAGGCTGGCGCGGTGGTGATTGGTCGGACCAATACGCCCGAGTTCTCCTTTCGCGCTGACACCGACAATCCGCTGTTTGGCCGCACCCATAACCCCTGGGGGCGTCACATTTCGCCTGGTGGATCATCCGGTGGTGCTGGTGCATCCGTCATGGCAGGCATCGGCTCCCTGGCCCATGGCAATGACATCGGTGGCTCGCTTCGCTTCCCAGCCGCTGCCAATGGCGCAGTGACGGTAAAACCAGGCCTGGGGCGTGTCCCTGCCTGGAACCCCAGCCAAAAGGCCGAACGCGGCATTCTGGCGCAATCCATGTCGGTTCAGGGGCTTATCACCCGCTCAGCTGCGGATCTGCACCTGGCAATGCCCTCGCTCATAGAGCCGGACGCACGCGATCCCTTTCATGTGCCCCTGCCCTGGCGTGGAGAGGCCCTGGAGGGGCAGGTCAAGGTGGCCTTTACCCGCAACTGCCATGGCTACGATCTGCACCCGGAGGTCAATCTGGCGCTGGAAACCGCACGCGATGCCCTGGTTGATGCAGGGTACGTCGTCGAGGAAGTCGAGCCCCCCAATGTCTTTGAAGCCGGGCGCACAGGCTACCGTGCCCTGATGGGCGAAGTCTATGCGATGATGAAGCAGGACGTGGACGCCGCTGGCTCTGAAACGGTTCAAAAGATCTTTGAGGTCTATTTCCAAGAATTCCCGCCTTTTGCTGGAACCGAGTTGCTGCAGATGATGGCAAAGCGTAGCCACTATGCGCGTGAATGGTCTCTGTTCATGCAGGACTACCCGCTGGTTCTCACCCCGTTTCTGCCCCAACCCTTTTTCAAACCCGACCGCGACACCGAAGGCGCTGAGGGCGTGCACGAGGTGCTGGGCTGTGCCGTCTATTCCTATGCGATGAATTACCTTGGGCTACCTGCGGGCTGCGTGCCTGCCCGGCTGGCACCACTGCCCAGTGGACCTCAGCCGATCAATGTCCAGGTTGTCGCGCGTCGCTGGCGCGAAGATATGGCCGTGGACGCCTGCATCGCAATAGAGCAACGCGTTGGTCGCCTTAGCCCGCATCTTTGGGATCTCATGGGCTAGGCGCCTAACAATCGCCTGAAGAAGTGCTCCTGTTTGACAGGTGCCACTTCATGCAGGGGCTGATCCAATCGAAAAAAGAGCAGGCAGAAAGGACACCGGGAGGTGGCTGAACCACTCCCGGCACCTTTCAGACCATGAAAACTCTTTCACGCACGACTGCCTTCCGCCAAAGAGCCAAAGTCGTCGTTTCCTAACAGGGGCAGCGCCGAGAGGGACCTGGGCCAAACTGGAGCCACCTTAGCCCCAGACTGCATCAAGAAAGGCAGGTTAGGCCAGCCCTCCTCACAGAAACGTGATCGCATTTCGCACAAAATGTCCCGCCACGCCGCTAGCAGAGTAGAGGCCTAGCTGACTGACTTAATTGAACTTTCTAAAATCCAAAGTAACGATTTCAGGTGAATTGCTCAGAAATCAGGCGCTCTTCCAGGCCGTGGCCTGGATCAAACAGGATCTTGTGCCGGATGTTGGGTTCGGTTTGGATCTCCACCCATTGGATGTCTGGGCAGGAAATCGAATCCGCATCTGCCATGACCGGCCGCTTGTCCGCCTCCAGCACATCAAAGCGCACCTTGGCACTGCTGGGCAGCAAGGCGCCCTGCCAGCGACGTGGACGAAAGGGCGCGATAGCCGTCAGGGCCAGAACATCAGAGCCAATCGGCAGGATCGGCCCATGGGCCGAATAGTTGTAGGCGGTAGATCCCGCAGGCGTGGAGACCAGCGCTCCATCACAGACCAATTCGGCCAGACGTTGGCGCCCATCCACCGATATTTTCAGCCGCGCCGCCTGTGGGCCAGCCCGCAGCAATGAGACCTCGTTGATCGCCAGCGCCTTGTGGCTGGCGCCATCCCGATCCATCGCCGTCATAGAGAGCGGGTTGATGATCTCCTCCTCGGCCTCTCTCAGCCGCTCCAGGAGCCCCTCCACGTGGTATTCATTCATCAGAAAGCCAACCGTGCCCCGATTCATGCCATAGACCGGCACCGCCAGATCAACCACCTCATGCAGGGTTTTGAGCATAAACCCATCCCCCCCCAGCGCGACGATCACTTCGGCGTTCTCGGGATCGATATTGCCATGCAGTTTCACCAGGGTGTCATAGGCCGATTGCGCCACGGGGGCATCACTGGCCAAAAAGGCGATTCTCATTGTCACTAAACCCTGTTTCCGGTGTGAGCCATTTTGTTCCGAAACAAGCACAGCTGAACAACAAAGACCAGAGTTGCCGCACTATCGCCGATGATTGCCGCTTTACGGCCTTTAAGATCTGTGAAGTTTCCTATAGGAAATTCTCAGATCACCAAATACTGCCACCTCCTACCTAGCGGAGCCCCCATGACAGCCACCACCCGTGACGCCGGATTTTTCACCCAAGCTCTCTCTGAGCGTGACCCAGAACTCTTTGGCGCAATGACCGACGAACTGCATCGCCAGCGCGACGAGATCGAGTTGATTGCCTCGGAAAACATCGTCTCTGCGGCTGTAATGGAAGCCCAGGGCTCTGTGCTCACCAACAAATACGCCGAGGGCTATCCAGGTCGCCGTTACTATGGTGGCTGCCAGCACGTGGATGTTGCCGAGAACCTCGCCATTGACCGCGCCAAACAGCTGTTTGGTTGTGAGTTTGCCAATGTACAGCCCAACTCTGGTTCGCAGGCCAATCAGGGTGTATTCCAGGCGCTGATCCAGCCCGGCGACACCATTCTGGGCATGGACCTGTCTGCTGGTGGTCACCTGACCCACGGTGCGCGCCCCAACCAGTCGGGCAAATGGTTCAACGCCGTGCATTACGGTGTGCGTGAAGACGACAACCTGATCGACTACGATCAGATCCAGGCCCTGGCTACCGAGCATCAGCCCAAGCTGATCATCGCCGGTGGTTCTGCCATCCCGCGCCAGATCGATTTTGCCAAGTTCCGCGAGATCGCTGATTCCGTAGGCGCCTATTTCATGGTCGATATGGCCCATATCGCCGGCCTGATCGCCGCAGGCGAACACCCCTCGCCCTTCCCACATGCCCATGTGGCCACCACCACCACCCACAAAACTCTCCGCGGTCCGCGCGGTGGCATGATCGTCACCAATGACGAGGCCATCGCCAAGAAGGTCAACTCGGCCATCTTCCCTGGCATCCAAGGTGGCCCGCTGATGCACGTCATCGCAGGCAAGGCTGTCGCCTTTGGCGAGGCACTGCGCCCAGAGTTCAAAGAGTACCAAAAGCAGGTGCGCGCCAATGCCGTTGCGCTGGCG
Source organism: uncultured Roseobacter sp. (assembly GCA_913054455.1). GTDB lineage: Bacteria > Pseudomonadota > Alphaproteobacteria > Rhodobacterales > Rhodobacteraceae > Pseudophaeobacter. Next base: position 2,972 of record CAJXIL010000017.1, on the reverse strand, counting down.
GATGAGCTGATCAAAGGTGGTTTGGCCATCGTCACCGGTGGCACCGACACCCACGTGATGCTGGTCGATCTGCGCCCCAAAGGCGTGACCGGTAACATCGTCGACAAGGCCCTGGGCCGCGCTCATATCACCACCAACAAAAACGGCATCCCCTTTGACCCTGAAAAGCCCATGGTCACTTCCGGTATCCGCCTTGGCACTCCCGCAGGCACCACCCGTGGCTTTGGTGAAGCTGAATTCCGCGAAATCGCCCAGCTGATCGTAGAAGTAGTCGACGGGCTGGCCGCCAATGGCGAAGAGGGCAACGCCGAGGTCGAGGCCGCTGTTCGCGGCAAGGTCTCAACGCTCTGCGCCAAGTTCCCGCTCTACCCAAACCTCTAAGCCCGGTTTGAAAGACAAATGACAAGAGCCGCTGTTGGATGTTCCAACAGCGGCTCTTTCAATTTCTGTGTGCCGGAAAGGTTCAGATAAACCCACGCCAACGCAGGACGGTCAGAAGAAGCACAAAAACCACCAAGATAGAGAAAGCCACGCTGCCCAGGATCTCAAGAACGCGGCCCTTGCGACGGTCTGCCCGATCAATGGCCTTTAGGTGGTTCTTCACCTCCAGCGCTGCCTTTTGCAGAGATTTCTCATCTTGGGTCTGGCGCAGTTTGGGGTGCTCTAGCATCGGCAAGGCCTCCGCCAGGCGCATACCCTGTTTATAGATCCGTCGTGGCAGATGGCGGCGCGCCTTGCCCAAAGCCGCAGCAAGATCCCCCGAAACCTCAGCATGAGATTTCAGCAGTTCTTGCACCTCTTGGATGTCGGCAAAGATGTCTTGGGCCATTTTGGCGCGCTCCGCACAAAGGAGGTTCTGGGGAGCCTCCGGGTTTCCTGTCTCTGTAGTTACCGCAAGCCTTGCCGCGCCTCAATGGGTCTGGCCATGCCAGACGCCGAGCGTTATCACTGCCCCATGCTGAACTCTATTCTCCATGGTACACCCACCGACAAACCCGCGCTTTTGGTTGTGCATGGCCTTTACGGGTCTGCCCGCAACTGGGGCGTGATCTGCAAACGGCTCTCGGATGAGCGGCAAGTGGTGGCGGTGGATCTGCGCAACCACGGGCAAAGCCCCTGGACCGATAGCCACAGCTATCCTGAAATGGCAGAGGACCTGGCCGAGGTTATTGCGTCCCATGGCGGGCAGATGGATGTTATCGGCCACTCTATGGGTGGCAAAGCCGCCATGATGCTGACCCTGAACCACCCAGACATGGTGAACCGGCTGATCGTCGCAGACATTGCCCCGGTAACCTATACCCATAGCCAAATTCAGTTCATCGAGGCCATGCGCGCGGTGGATTTTGACAGGGTCGACCGGCGCCCGGATGTCGAGGCACAGCTGGCAGAGGCCGGAGTTGAACCCGCCTTGCAGAGCTTTTTCACCCAGTCTCTGGATCTTCCCCAAAAGGGCTGGCGGCTCAACCTGGATACACTAGCGCGGGATATGCCCCACATCATGTCCTTCCCCGAGACAAGCACCCAGTGGCCAGGTTCCGTGCTGTTTCTTTCTGGCGGTAAATCAGACTATGTGCGCCGCGAAGACCGAGAAACCATTTTGGCACGTTTCCCCAATGCCCGCTTTGCAAAGATTCCCGGCGCGGGGCATTGGCTGCATGCAGAAAAGCCGCGCGAGTTCGAGGCCAATGCACGCGCCTTTCTAAACGCCTGAGGCGTATTTGTGCAAACCAAGCAGTCTCCCTCGCCTGGTTCGGCAAGGAAGACCAGACAGGGCACCAAGCTCTCCTGACATTCCGGAAGACCCGGAAGACCCGGAAGACCCGGAAGACCCGGAAGACGGAGACCTTCTGGGCTATGTGTTGTCCAGCCTGCGCTCTAGTGCGCCGCGTTGTTATAGAGTTGACGCGCCACAAGCCAAGCCACCGGCAGCCCGAGCACGGCCCCAGCAACTGCAGCCAGCAGAATGGCTTTAACGGAGACAAAACCTGCCACCAGAACGGCAATAACACCGACTCCGGCCAGAGAGCTGCCAATGAGAGAATAGAGCATAGAAGCAAGGCGTAACATACGGGGCCTCCTCAGGTCAGATTTGCAATACGACTCACGTCCTACTTAAATCTGTCGCCCAACACCTTGATACGGATCAGTTCAGCCTACTGGCTCATGCCGCGATCAACAGGTTCTTCAACCGCAGCCCCTGCCTCTTTCCACTCAGCAAAGCCCCCGGCATTGTAGACCTCAAGATAGCCCATATCCTTGAGCAGCTTGCCCGCAAGCGATGCGCGACCACCGCTGGCACAATGCAGCACCACAGGGCGATCCTTACGCAGGGCGCTATCGTAAAAGGGGCTGGCAGGATCTGCGCGGAACTCCAGCATTCCCCGTGGAATGTGATGCGATCCAGTTGCACGTCCCTGGGCTTCCAGCTCTGGTGCATCACGCACATCCAGCAACAATGCGCCCTTGGCTATCAGATCTTGGGCCTGCGCCACTGGGATCCGGGCCACTGCCGCATTCGCTTGTGCCATCATCTCTTGCAAAGATATTGTCATCTGTCGCTCCTAACAATCGTCCGGCCTCGCTGAATGCCTGCCAGTTCGCCTTAAGATGGCGCTGTTCGAAACCTGAGAAAAGCCCTGTTCAAAGAGATGTGACCTTTTTGGCCAATCCCCCTCTGGAACTATTGCGATTGGCAAAGACCGTGGTTCCATAGGATGAAGCGCACGCGAGACATCGTGTGCATCGGCAAAGTTTCTGGGTCCAAAGGTGGCCTAAACTAAGCCAGAGTTTGGCTCATCGGTTTGGTTTGATTATGCGGCGTGCTGGCGGTGATGCAAGCGTCACGCTTCGAGTGTCTTTCCCGGCTTGGACCTGTCCCGCTTTTGTGCCGCCCCAAGTGCTCGTTTAGGCCACTTTCCGTTCAAAAGCGACGGGGCTTTTCCAGCCTAATGCTGAGTGGCGGCGGCGCG